>NZ_JBHRSQ010000006.1:0-375408 GCF_042643535.1 Halomonas tibetensis | reverse complement strand
GGCGGCCAGGTCACGTGCACGCGGCTACCGGAACGAGGCCAACTTCATCGCCATGATCTACCTGATTGGTAGCCCAGTAGGGCGCATGCTTGATCGGGCCAAATCCACATGAAACGACGAAGAGCCTTTATTTATGATAACCAGAGTTGAATAATCGGAGGTTGTTTCGCGGATATTGTCGAACTGATTCTGGCAATGTATGCGCTTGCGCCTTTTCACAATCCCGGCGCTGATGTTTATAGGGCACACGGCCGGGCTCGGCCATGGAACCCGAGACGTTTGGTTCGCAAGAAGAGCAGGACGAACACCGGAACAACCTGATCGCCTGAGACAGACGTAGCTCTTGGACATTGAACCGCTTACCCACGGTATGCCGGACTAGGCCGCTGGGGGTGGCATTTGCGCGAGTTCTGGTACAATCGCGCGTCGATTGATGTAGATGGAGAAACGATGGAAACGGAACTGAATGAGTTCGAGCGGCAGATGCGCCGCGACATCAACACCTTTATGGATAACGCACAGGAAACCCGTCGCAAGGCGGCTACCTCTGCCCCCGAATGGCCCAGAGAACCCGGCGAAGAGGCCAAGCCCAAGGCCCCGCGCAGTAAGGCGGCTGGCTCGCCGAGAACCGGCCACCTGGTGAAATTGGCGGTACGCACCAAGCCCCTTGAACTGGATACTGTCTTCGAGCATGTCTCCTCCAGTATCTCCAGGATCGAGGCGCAGTTCGAGGCCGAGAAGGCCGCCCGCAAGGCCGGCTATCCCATTATCGGGCACGTGATCGAGACCCAGCGACTGTAATGCCTGCCCGACTGGGCTAGGCGTTGGAAGTCTTGCATCTGGAGCCGCCTGTGAGAATCACTCAACTCAATATCTACCCGGTCAAATCGCTGGGCGGAATTTCTCTGGACGCGGCCCAGCTCACAGCGGAAGGCCTGGCCTGGGATCGCCGCTGGATGGTGGTCGACGACGTGGGCCGCTTCGTCACCCAGCGTCAGCTGCCGCGAATGGCTCAGGTCCGCCCCCATCTCGAGTCCGATGCGCTGGTGCTATGCCATCCAGAGGCTGAGCCCCTGCGCGTACCCCTTTCCACCAAGGCAACGGAGAGGCTCCCGGTCTACGTCTGGGAGGATCGCTGCGAGGCCCTGGATGAGGGCGGGGAAGCCCGTGATTGGCTAGTCCGTGTGCTAGGTGACCTACGCGGAAGTGGCCTGCGACTGGTGCGCTTCGCGCCGAATCACCGGCGCCGCGTCGAGCCCGACTTTCTGGCCGCAGGCGAGCAAGCCCACACCGGCTTCGCCGACGGCTATCCCTTCCTGGTGGCCACCACGGCGTCGCTGGCCGCGCTGAACCTGGCGCTCGAGGCCAGCGGCGGAGAGGCGCTACCGATGGATCGCTTCCGCCCCAACATCGTGATTGAGGGGGGCGAGCCCTTCTCGGAGGATGGCTGGCGCGAGATCGGCGCGGATGGCTGGCGGCTGGGGCTGCGCAAGCCCTGCCAGCGCTGCAAGATCATCACCGTCGATCAGCAGAACGGAGAGATTCGTCACCCTGGCGAGCCGCTGAAGACGCTGATGACCCTCAAGCCCCGGCTGGCCTGGAAGGGCGCCTTCTTCGGCCAGAATGCCATCCTGCTGGCCGGGGAGGGGACGACCATCGCCGTGGGAGGCTCTCTCGCGGTCGGTTGATCAGCGCTCGCCGAGGATCAGGTGGCGCGGCAAATTTTTTGGAAGCATTTTCCAGGAAATGCCCGCTAGGCTATGATGTGGATCCATATTTTCCATTTCCCTCAGGAGCCCTGCATGAGCTTTCACGTCTATCTTTCCGGCGAGATCCATACCGATTGGCGCGATGAGATCCGGCGTGGTGCCGAGGCCGCTGGGTTGGATGTGGTGTTCACCGCGCCGGTGACCGACCACGCCGCCAGCGACGCCGCCGGCGATCATCTGGGCGAAACGCCCAGCCAGTTCTGGCGTGACCACCAGTCCTCCAAGGTCAACGCCATTCGCACCCGCACCCTGATCGCGCAGAGCGATCTGGTGGTGGTTCGCTTCGGCGACAAGTACAAGCAGTGGAATGCCGCCTTCGATGCCGGCTACTGCGCCGCCCTGGGCAAGCCCTACGTGACGCTGCACGCCGAGGAGATCGTCCACCCACTCAAGGAGGTCGACGCCGAGGCCATGGCCTGGTGCACCAACACCGACCAGGTCGTCGAGACCCTGCGCTACGTTCTCAAGGCCTGATGCGCGAGCGCCTGGAGCACTACCAGGTCTTTCTCTATCCGGCGGCGATCCTCGCCGGGCCTGACGCGTCCCCCGAGAAGGAGCGGTTCGATACGTCCTCGGGGCTCGATGTGGGCAAGGAAGCCCATGACGACTGCGAATTGGTGCGCCGCAACATCTGCTAGACTGATAGTAGACAGCATTAGGTTTCGCAGCGTGCCGCGATGTCTTCATCTGTCCATCATCAGGAGGCCCGCCCCATGACGCAGCGCCAGTCGATGAGAACCCGCTATCCCGAGGCAGGTCTGCCTGCCTACCCCGAGCGCCCCAATCCTGGTGTCTACTCGACACAGGCGATCGATCACGCCTTCAAGGCCAACCTGGCCCGCCTGACACGGGGCATTACCCCGGCCGGGCTGGCCAGTGTCTATGTCGAGTGGCTATTGCACCTCTCGCTATCGCCCGGCAAGCAGCTGGAGCTGGGTGAGAAGGCCATCCGCAAGCTGACGCGCTTTGGGCGCTATGCCCAGCGCCTCGCCAGCGACCCCGACGCAAGCCCCTGCATCGAACCCATGGAGCAGGATCGTCGCTTTCGCGACCCAGCCTGGCAGCAATGGCCCTACCAGCTGATTTATCAATCCTTCCTGCTCACCCAGCAGTGGTGGCACAACGCCACCACTGAAGTGGATGGCTTGTCGCCGTCCCGCGAACAGGTGATCAACTTCGTGACTCGCCAGTGGCTGGATCACTGGTCGCCCTCCAACGTCCCCTGGCTGAATCCGGAAATCACCAACGCCACGCTGACGAGCGGCGGCCAGAATCTGTTGGCGGGGTGGCAGAATCTCCTCGAGGACGGGGATCGCTTGATGTCGGGCAAGCCGCCGGTGGGGACCGAGGCCTTTCGACTCGGCGAGAATCTCGCCGTGACCCCCGGCAAGGTGGTCTACCGTAATCGGCTGATGGAGCTGATCCAGTACTCGCCTACGACCGGGCAGGTCAACGCCGAGCCGGTGCTGATTGTGCCGGCCTGGATCATGAAGTACTACATTCTCGATCTTGCGCCGGGCAAGTCTCTGGTCGAGTACCTGGTGGATCAGGGCTTTACGGTGTTCATGATTTCCTGGCACAACCCGGGAAGCGAGGACAGCGAGCTCGGCATGGATGACTACCGCCGCCTTGGCCCCATGGCGGCGCTGGATGTGGTGACCGACATTACCGGAGCGCCTCGCGTGCACGGCGTCGGCTACTGCCTGGGAGGCACCCTGTTCTCCATCGCCGCGGCCGCCATGCCCCGCGATGGCGACGAGCGACTTGCGACGATCACCACCCTGGCCACTCAGGTCGACTTCACCGAGGCGGGTGAGCTGACGCTGTTCATCAGCGAGAGTCAGGCCGCCTATCTGGAAAGCATGATGAGGGATCAGGGGTACCTCGACGGCTACCAGATGGCCGGAGCCTTCCAGATCCTGCGCTCCAACGATCTGATCTGGTCGCGCATGGTGCATGACTACATGCTTGGCAAGCGGCGGCCGATGAATGAGCTGATGGCTTGGAATGCGGATATCACCCGGATGCCCTACCGGATGCACTCCGAGTATCTGCGGCGGATGTTTCTCGACAACGATCTGGCCAGCGGTCGCTATCAGGTGGGTGAGCGGCCGGTGGCCATCCAGGACATCGGCGCACCGATCTTCACGGTGGGGACTACCTAGGACCATGTGGCGCCCTGGCGGTCGGCCTACAAGATCCACCTGCTGACGGATGCCGACGAAGTGACCTTCCTGCTGACTTCCGGCGGCCACAATGCCGGGATCATCAGCGAGCCGGGTCATCCGCACCGCAGCTATCGCCAACGCACCCAGCGTCAGGGCGAGCGCTATCTGGATCCGGATACCTGGCTGCAGAAAACCCCCGAGCAGCAGGGCTCCTGGTGGCCGGCCTGGCGGGAGTGGCTGGCGGCTCACTCCAGCGGCAAGGTGGCGCCGCCAGGGCTCGGCAGCGAACGCTACGCCCCCCTGGAAGACGCGCCCGGCAGCTACGTTCGACAGCCTTGATACTGCCTCTACCGCTCTGCGCCGCGACGTACCTATGAGAGAGCCCCACAGAAAAGGGAGCTCTCTTCGCAAGAGAGCTCCCTGGGGTAGCGGGAATTGACGTTCCGTGGTCCTGGCGGGTGACAGAGCGTCGGGAGCCTATCCTGGTGCCTACCCAGCGCACCCCCGACGTCTGCCACGGTTTACAGCGTCATGAAGGGCGTGGCCTCGCCGTCGCGGAACTGGTAGACGTCCCAGTCGCCCTGCTGGGGCCCCGGCATGCCGGGGGTGCCGAGGGGCATGCCGGCCAGGCCGATGCCGCGGGTGTCCGGGCGCTCCTCGAAGAGCGTCTCCACCGCCTCGAAGGGCACGTGCCCCTCGATGGCGTAGCCGCCCATCTGGAGGGTGTGGCAGGAGCCGAGACCATAGGGCAGGCCGACGCGCTGCTTGATCTTGCCCACCTCGATATCATCGACGATTTTCACCGTGACCCCGCGGGCTTCGAGCTGGCGGGCGTACTCGTCGCAGCAGCCGCATTGCGGGTTCTTGAACATGGTCGCCTCATCGGGCAGGGCGGCCTGAGCGGCGCCTGCGCCCAGCATCAGCGCGCCGGAGAGCATAAGAGTGGAGCCGAAACGGTTCATGAGCGTGCCTCCGGGATGTCACGGGAAGAGCGAGAGGAAGTGAACAGGTATTTGGCAAGGGCAGCGATGCCCAGGCCGAGCAAGCTCAGCATGGCGACGGGCATGATCCAGCCAAGCCATGGCATGCTGCCCATCAGGGCAATGCAGTGGTTCAACATGGTGTATCTCCTGACGAACGGATTCGGGTTCAGGGAAGGCGTGGCCCTCCGTGGCGGGAGTTCCGCCGTGCGTTCGGTCAGGCTTTGGGAGGGCGTCTGGGGGTAAGTGGGATCTGAGGGGTCATCGCCATGGCCGGTGAGCTGGCCTGGCGTTGCAATCCCGCCACGGACATTAGGGCCTGGCCCGTGGCGGTGGTGCAGGTGACGCAGGATGAGGCCTCATGGTCGGCACTGTGACCGCCACCTGAATGGCCTCCACCGGAATGGCCATCATCCGACATCCATTCGGCAGCGATACCGCAATTGACCTGATGGCTCTCCATGGCGCCGTGGCTCGACAGCGTGACAATCGCCAACAGCAGCGCGAGCAGGAGGGCCAGCAGTCGGCCTCCTGTGCGCTGTGTTGACGATGTCCGAGTGAGCCGGTCCATGAGGAACTCCCTTGTGTCAGGTCTATAGCTTGCCCGCCGGTGGCCGGGGCTGCATTGATCCAGGGCAACTCTTGCTGCGCATATCAGCTCGCGCATTTCATCCCGGCCGGTTCATGTCGATTTTCCCTGGGGGTTCTCGCGGGTGAAGCGCCGCTTGAGCAGCAGCGAGTTGCCGATCACAGAGAGCGAACTGGCGGTCATGGCGATGACGCCGATCATGGGGTGCAGAAGGCCGATGGCGGCAATGGGAATGGCCGCCACGTTATAGGCACTGGCCCAGATCAGGTTCTGGACAATCTTACCGTAGGTGGCGCGGCTGAGATGCATGGCGTCCACCACGGCGGTCAGCTCGCCGCGTACCAGGGTCACGTCGGCGGCCTCGATGGCCACGTCGGCCCCGGCGCCGATGGCGATGCCCACGTTGGCCTGGGTGAGGGCGGGGGCGTCGTTGATGCCGTCGCCGACCATGGCCACGTGATTGCCATGCTTTTTCTGCAGCGCGCGGATGGCATCGACCTTGCCCTCCGGCAGCACTCCGGCCTGGACCTCATCGATGCCGACTTCGTCGGCTACTGCCCGGGCGGCGCGCTCGTTATCGCCGGTGATCATCACCACGTGCAGGCCCAGGTCATGCATGCCGCGGATGGCCTCGATCGATTCCTCCTTGAGGGTATCGGCCACGGCCACCAGGCCCAGGGCCTGGCCGTCGGCGGCGACGATCACCACGGTGCGGCCCTTGCCCTCGAGTTCGGCCATGGCGTCGTCCAGGGCCTCGAGGCCGGATACGCCTTCCTCTTCCAGCAGCCGACGGTTGCCGATCAGCACGGTTTCATCGCCCACCTTGCCCGAGACGCCGCGTGCCCCGGTGGAACGGAACTCGCTGACCTCGCCGGGTTTGACATCGCGTTCCTTGGCACCCTCGACGATGGCCCGGGCGATGGGGTGCTCCGAGGCGTTCTCCACGCTCGCCGCCAGCGTCAGCAGGCGCGTTTCCTCGACGCCCTCAGCGGTGACGGCATCGGTGAGCTTGGGCTCGCCGCGGGTGATGGTGCCGGTCTTGTCGAGCACCATCACCTTGACGTCCTTGAAGGTCTGGATCGCCTCGCCGGAGCGGATCAGGATGCCGCGTTCGGCGCCGATGCCGGAGCCCACCATCAGCGCGGTGGGGGTGGCCAGGCCCAGGGCGCAGGGCAGGCGATGACCAGCACGGCCACGGCGGCCAATATGGCCAGTATCGGCGTGGCGGCCTCGGGATTCACCCAGGGCAGGAAGTTGGCGCCCCAGTCGAGAATCGGGCGCATGACATCCGGAATCAGCAGCCACACGATCAGACTGGCCAGGGCGATCAGCAGCACTGCCGGCACGAAGCGGCCGGTCATGCGGTCGGCGAACTCCTGGATCGGCACTCGTGAGCCCTGGGCCTGGTCGATCAAGCGCACCACCTGGGAGAGGAAGGTATCGCCGCCGACCCGGGTCGCCTTGACCCGCAGGCGTCCCTCCTTGTTGATGGTGGCGCCGATCACGCTGTCGCCGGTGCTCTTGTAGACCGGGATCGACTCGCCGGTAGCGATGGACTCGTCGAGATGGCTCTCGCCCTCGACTACCTCGCCATCGGTGGGGATCTTGTCGCCGGGACGCACGATCATGATGTCACCGGTTGCCAGCTCCTTCACCGGCACCTCGACTTCCTCGCCGTCGCGCTCCACCCGCGCCGTCTTGGCGCCCAGGGTCATCAGGCGGCGGATGGCCTGGGAGGCGCGACCCTTGGCCAGGGCTTCGAGATAGCGGCCGAGCAGGTGGAAGGTCATGATGGTGGCGGCCATCTCGATGAACGAGGTCATCGGGGTGATGAAGCCGACCAGGCCGATCAGGTAGGGCGGCAGGCTGCCCATGGAGATCAGCACATCCATGTTGAAGGTGCCGTTCTTCAGCGAGCGCCAGGTCGACTTGTGGGTGGCGATGCCGCCGTAGAGAAACACCACCGGGAAGGCCAGCACTGCGATGATGGCCAGGTAGCCGGGAATCGGCTGCCAGAACATGTGCGGTATCATCAGCAGCATGATCAGGGTGGTGGGTACCGCGGCGATGATCAGCCGCTTGCGCGCCTGGGATAGATGGGCCTCTTCGATCTCGGCGTCGCTGTCGCTGTCGTCCGCCTCGTCGGTCTGCACGGCGGCCACATCGTAGCCTGTGCCTTCCACGGCGCTCTTGAGCGCGTCGCCGTCGGGGCCGTCAGCGGCGACGGTGACAGAGACCCGGTGGCTGGCGATATTGGTGTCGACCGACTCGATGCCGTCCAGGCGTTCGAGGGTCTTGCGCACGATGCCGGCGCAGTGGTCACTGCCCATGCCGGGTATCGTCAGCCGCACCAGGCGCTTGTTGGAGCCACCGCCGCTGACGGCGGCCACGTCATAGCCGGCGCCTTCCACGGCGTCTTTGAGCGCCTCTCCACCGGGGCCGTCTTCGTCGATAGTCACGCTGACCCGGTGGTTGGCGATGTTGGTCTCGATATCGTCCACGCCATCGAGGCGCTGGAGCGTCTTGCGCACGATGCCGGCACAGTGGTCACTGCCCATGCCGGGCACCGTCAGGGTGATGATTCTGCCTTGAGTGTCGCTCATCGGCGCTCTCCTTGAGGGGCGAGCCCTGGGTCCGCCCGGTCAGAAGTGATGGCTTGGGAGCTCAGTGATGGGCGTCGTGGTCGTCGGGGTCCACGCCCGCGGGCGCTGCCTGACGGAGCTGCTGGCGCTGCTCATCGGTCATGAGGTCATGCATGGCGTTACGCATGCGCACCATCTCGGCCATCATCTCGCCGTGCATCTCTGCTATCAGGTCGTCGCGCAGGTTCATCATGGCGGAGCCCCTGCGGTGCTGATGTCCGAAGTATTGAGGCTATGTGCCACACATAGGTCAAGGACCATATACAGACCCGGTATCGATGCCGGTAAACCTTTGTGCAGGGCCCAGGTTGCGGGTTTGCTCGGGGCCATGAAATACTCCCGCCTCCATTGGCTTACGAGGCCGTTTCACCCCATGCAAGGACTCTCCTGCCACTGGCTGCTCAGCCTGTTGATGGCTCTGGTGCTGGCCATCGCAGCGCCCGTTGCCGCGGTTGGTCACCATGGCGATGCCCCCTGTCTTGAGAGTCTGGCCATGCAGGAACAGCCCGAATGGGAGACGTCGAAAACCGCTGGCCCAGATGAACCAGACGCTACCTTGGCCTCTCCCTGCTGTATGCCCTGCGCCTCCTGTGGAGCCTCCATGGCCCCACAGGCCGCCGGCCTAGTGACGTCTTCCACTACCCTGTCCGGGCCTGGCCTGGGCGATCCGTCGGGCCCTCCCGCTCCCCTCGAGCGACCCCCTCGTACCTGAACCTCTCTCCCGAATGGCACTGCGGGTGATCGACCCGCAGTGAGAGTGTTCATGTCACGAGGACAATCTGATGAATCGTCGCCAATTTCTGCGTTACTCGGCCCTGGGTGGCCTGGTCCTGTCATCGACCGGCTATGTGGCCTTCGCCGCTACCCGCAAGCAACTCCACGGCATGGCGCCTGCCATGTTTCCCGATGGCGGCCAGCCGCTGCAGCCGCTGCCGCGTATCAACAACCTGAGCGATACAGCAGGCCGCTTCCGCAGTGCGCTGGCCCCGGCCCCCCATGCGGTGCCGCTGAGTGATGAGCTCGAGGCCAGGCTGTGGCTCTACAACGGCAAGGTGGCGCCGCTGATCGAGGTGCGCGAGGGGGATGAGCTGGACATCACCCTCATCAACGAACTGGAGCAGGAGACCACCCTGCACTGGCACGGCGTGCCGGTTTCCCAGGCCCAGGATGGGGCCCCCTGGGATGCCGTGGCGCCAGGCGAGTCACGCCGTTACCGCTACACCCTTCCGGAGAGCAGCGCCGGCCTGCACTGGTTCCATCCTCATCCCCACCAGGGCACTGCCCGACAGGTGGCTCATGGCCTGGCCGGCGCCCTGCTGGTGCGCCCGCCTCAGGATGTGCTGCCGATGGAGGTGGAGGAGCACCTCTTGGTGGTCAGCGACCTGCGCCTGACCGCCGAGGGCGAAGTGGCTCCGCATACCGCCGAGGACTGGATGAACGGCCGCGAGGGCGAGTTGCTGCTGGTCAATGGCCAGCGCGAACCGCGCCTCGATGTGGCGCCGGGCACCACTCTGCGCCTGCGGTTGATCAATGCCTGCGCCGGACGCTGTCTGCGCCTGCGACTGGACGATCACGAACTGACCCTGATAGGCACCGATGGCGGGCTGATCGAGCGGCCGCAGCCGCTGGAGGAGCTGCTGATCACCCCGGGCGAGCGCGCCGACCTGCTGGTGCGGGTGAGCGAGCAGGCCGAAGCGCGCTTCTGGCTGGCCAGCCACCCCTACGGGCGGGGCTGGATGGGCGATCGGCCGCCTCATCTGGATCAGGTCGCGCCGCTGCTGGCGATCCACACCCGTAACTCGGGCGTTCAGCCCGCCGTCACGCTGCCTGATCGGCTGGGTAGCGTCGAGCCCCTGGTCGAGCCGGCGGTGCAGCGTCGGGTGGAACTGACCGAGGTGATGCCGGGCCATGACGATAACAATAATTCTTCGATGCTCCACAGTGGCGGTGGCCACGACGCTGCCCACGGAATGGGGCATGGCGGGGCCCAGGCCGGTGATGGTCATGGCAAAGGTCATGGAAATGGAAATGGCCACGGCATGCCCGGGATGGCAGGCAGGCCCGAGGTGGACTTCCTGATCAATGGCCGTGCCTTCGCCATGGACGAGATCCTCTTTGAGGGCCAGGCCGGCGAGGTTGAGGAGTGGGAGGTGTTCAACAACTCCCACATGGACCATCCCTTCCACGTGCATGGCACCCACTTCCAGATGATCGCGACCCGCGGCGCCGAGGGTGAGTGGCGCGATGCACCCTGGCTGGCCTGGAAGGACACCGTCAACCTGGCGCCCTACCAGCGCATGAAACTGCGCATGGTGTTCCGCGAGCCCGGCGACTGGCTATTCCACTGCCACATCATCGAGCACGAGGAACTGGGCATGATGGCGACGATTCGCGTGAGCTGATCTCTCCGTATCACTCTTCGGCGCCATGCGGCAGCGTCCCATGGCGCCCACCACGTCTGACAAATAATGAGGATATGACGGCATGAACTATTACCGATGGCCGCTTTTGGTGGCCGTGCTGCTGACCCTACTGGCGGGCTGTTCCCAAGAGCCGAGTGGTATCAGTCTCGAGCAGCTGCGCCAGCAGACCCACATTCACGGCCTGGCCTTCGACCGCTCCGATAGCGAGCGACTGTGGCTGGCCAGCCACCATGGCTTCTATGCCGTTGATGGCGAGGGAATGGCGAGCCTGGTCTCGGAAGGGTCCCACGACTTCATGGGCTTTGCTCCCCATCCCGAAGAGGCCGAGACATTCTTCGCCAGCGGCCACCCGGCCAGGGGAGGCAACCTAGGCGTGTTGATGTCCAGCGATGGAGGCCGCAGCTGGTCACAGCATGCCACCGGCGTCGATGGCCCGGTGGATTTCCATCAGATGACCATCAGTGAGGCCAGCCCCCGGGTTCTCTACGGCGCCTATGCCGGCCAGCTCCAGGTCAGCGAGGATGGGGGCGAAAGCTGGGAGATTCGAGCCAAGGCCCCGGCAGGGTTGATTGCCCTGGCCGCCTCGAGTCGTGATCCCGACCATCTCTACGCCGCTACTCAGGCCGGGCTACTGATGAGCCCGAACGGCGGCGAGCGCTGGCGCCAGATCTACTCCGAGCGCCGTCCCGCGAGCCTGGTGGTGTCCAGCCAGGGAGATCTCTATGCCTTCGTTCTCGATGTCGGCCTGCTGCGAGCCGACGAAGCCAGCCGTGACTGGGAGGTAGTGAAGCCCGGCTGGGGGGAGCGCTATCTGATGCACCTGGCGGTGGATCCAAACGACCCCCAGCGTCTGGTGGCGGCCGATGATCTCAATCAGCTGCTGATCAGCGTCAACGGTGGACGCGACTGGTCGATGTTGTAAGCAGACTCCCGAGTCAGGGCCATGCTTCGATGCCGGCGCCAGCGCTGGGGCGATGGCCGTGAAGTGGGAAGCATGTGTCTGCCAGCTGGTGTCAGCATGCCCCGATGGGCACGATGTTCAATGGATCAGTTTACGGGCATCCCGCCGCGGAGCTGCTGGCGCTGCTCGTCGGTGAGCAGGTCGTGCATGGCGTTACGCATGCGCATCATCGCAGCCATCGTCTCGCCTTGCAGCTCAGCCATCTGACCGTGCAGGGCCTGCAACCGCTCAGGGTCGGGACGCTCGCCGTGCATCGCTTCCATCATGTCGAGGCGCAGGTCCATCAGCTTTCCCATGCGCTCGAACTGGGCGGGGCGGTGCGCCTGCATCAATTCGCGCATCTGGCTGCGCTGGTCGGGGTCGAGACTCGACATCATGCCCATGCTCTCTCCCATCATCGGGCAGGGCATCATGTTGCCCATCATCATGCCGGGCCCCATGCCACCTTGGCCGTTACCCATCATGCCGGGTCCCATGCCACCCTGACCGTAACCCATCATGCCGGGCCCCATGCCACCCTGACCGTAACCCATCATGCCGGGCCCCATACCGCCCTGGCCAGAACCCATCATGCCGGGCCCCATTTGCTGTGCGGCGGCGATGCCGGTACCGGCGAGGCCGAGGGCCAATGACATGCCAAGGGCAATAGTATGTTTGCGAATGCTCATGTGTCTTCTCCTTGGGTCCGAAGTGAGTCCTGGACGGGCTCATGTTTCGGTACCTTATCGCCTTTACCCTAGTCCAACAGAGCCACCTGTCCATTGATGCACATCAATGGTTCATGCCACCCACTTACAGGTGATCGGGACCCGTGATGCCGACGATTCATGTGCGCCGAGTCTGGATGTTTTCCGGAAGCCGTGAAAAGCTTTCGCGTTCTCTGTGACAAATTCCAACAGTGTTGCTGCTCCTGACCGGGCCGCTGCCCATTACACTAGCGATATGATAATTTTTTTGCAGCCCTTGCGGGCCGAGGCTGCCTTGACGAGGTGAGTAAATGGCAATGACGAGAGGTAGGCGAAGTAAGTCGGGGGGTACGCCGACGTGGTTGGCGCATGCCATGGGCGGACTTGTGGTAGCGGCAATGGCGCTTTCCGGCACGGTAATGGCCGAGGAGGAGCGCGAATGGCCCCGTGGACACTATCCGCTGCCGGCTGAGGGTAACGTGATCGGCGAGACCTACACCGTGACGGTGGAGGATCACGAGCACACCCTGATGGACATCGCCCGAGAGCACGGCATCGGCTACGAGGAGGTCATCAGCGCCAATCCCGATGTGAGCATCTGGATTCCGGGCGAGGGCACCGAGGTGGTGATCCCGGCGCAACGGATCCTGCCCGACGCTGAGCGCACCGGCGTAGTGATCAATATCGCCGAGCTGCGCCTCTACTACTATCCAAAGGTGGCTGAGGGCGAGACGCCCAGGGTCGAGACCTACCCGATCGGTATCGGACGCGACGGCTACGACACCCCGCTGGGGATCACCAAGACCACCATGCGCCTTGAAGATCCGGCCTGGTACCCGCCGAGTTCCATGCGCGAGGAAGCCGCCGAGCGGGGCGACCCGCCGCCGGCGGTGGTGCCACCGGGACCCGATAATCCGCTGGGGCGCCATGCCGTATTGTTGGATATCCCCGGCTACCTGATCCACGGCACCAACGAGCCAGATGGCATCGGCATGCGCGCCAGCCGGGGCTGCATCCGCATGTTCCCCGAGGATGTCGAATCGGTATTCAACAACGTGCCGGTAGGCACTCGGGTCAACATCATCGATCAGCCCATCAAGGTCGGCTGGCGGGATAGCCAGCCGCTGGTGCAGGTCTTCCAACCGCTGGAGGAGCAGGAGCACGGCATGTCCGCGCTGGTCGATACGATCTCTCGTCTCAATGAAGGCAACGCCAACGATCGGGCCTTCGATTATGAGCAGCTGCGCGGCCTGCTCGAGGCGCCCAGCGGCCAGCTGGTGGCACTTCAGCTCCCGGCCGAGCCGGAGCCCGAGGAGGCCCCCGCTCACGGCGGTATCTTCGAGGAGCTGGCGCTTCGCGACGAGTGACAAAGAAGCGATGCGACAAGCCACAGCACAGCGGGCGCCCTCGGGCGCCCGTTGTCGTCGGTGGGTAAGCTTTCGCTCAGTTGCGATCGGCCGGGCTGGGCTCCGGCAGGACCTCTACCAGTTCCAGCGCCACGCAAAGCCTCACCAGCTCGGCGAGGCTCGTCGCCCCCAGCGCCTTCATGGCGCGCAGCCGGTAGATCTCCACGGTCTTGGCGCTGATGTCCAGATGCTCGGCGATCTCGCGGCTGGTCATGCCCTCGGCCACGTGCACCAGGATTCGCTGCTCCTTGGGGCGCAGCGCCGCGTAGCGCGCCTGCAGGGCATCGTGCCTTTCGCGTTCTCGGCGCCGCTGCTGGTGGATCAGCAACGCCTGCTGCACGGTGTCGATCAACTGTTGGTGGTTGAAAGGCTTCTCGATGAAGTCCTGTGCGCCGGCTTTGAGGGCGGCTACCGCCATGGGCACGTCGCCGTGGCCGGTCATGAAGATCACCGGGAGCTCATCGCCGCGCTCGTTCATCCGCTGCTGCACCTGAAGGCCGGAAAGGCCCGGCATGCGCACGTCCAGCAGCACCGCATCGAAGCCTCCGGGTGCTTCGGCCAGGAAGGCCTCGCCGTCGTTGAAGGCGCGGCTAGCCAGGCCGACGGAGTCGAGCAGCCAGGCCAGCGACTCGCGCAGGGCCTCGTCGTCGTCGACAACGGCGATGCAGGCGTTCGAAGTGTCGGTCACGGGTGCCTCGCGGGAGCCAGGGGAGCGGGTTCGGCCAGCAGTGTAGCGGCAAAGACGGCGCCGCCGGAACCGGTGGCGGGCAGAAGGCGCAGATCGCTCCCCATGGCCTCCATCAACGAGTGGCTGATAGCGAGCCCCATGCCGAGCCCTTCTGGGCGCCCGGAGTGGAAGGGGGCGAAGATGCGATCGGCCTCGGCGGACGGCACCCCAGGGCCTTGATCGCTCACCGTCAGGGTCACCTCCCGCCGGCCGCTTTGAAGAGCGCGCAGGCTGACCCGCTCGGCGCCGGGATAGTCGCGGCTGGCCTCCAGGGCGTTGAGCAACAGGTTGACCAGCACCTGCTCCAGGGCCACCGGGTCGGCGATTACCCTGGGCAGCGCCTCGGGCAGGTGGTGCTCCAGGCTGACGCCGGCCTGCTGGAATTGCCACTCGCAGAGACGGCAGGCGGCATCCACCACCTCCAGTAGCGCTACCGGCCGGGGACAGGTCTGGCCCTTGCGCACGAAGGCGCGAATATGACGCAGGCGCTCGGCCAGGCGTGCCACCTGGTCGCTGATGCGCTCGAGAGGCAGGCGAAGCGCCTCGGCGGGCAGGTCGGGGGTGGCGCTGAGCTTGAGCAGAGCGCCGCTGGCGTAGTTGGCGATGGCGCCCAGCGGCTGGTTGAGCTCGTGGGCGATGTTGGAGGCGAATTCGCCGGTGGTGGCCAAGCGGTTGGCGTGGGCAATTTGCTCCTGATGGCGTCGGGCCTGGGTTTCTGCGGCCTTGCGCAGGCCAATATCGCGGTTGAGCAGCGAGACGTGCCCCGGTTCGGCACCCGGCCCCTGGTGGGCCATTACCACGCTGAGTACGGGTATCGGCCCCGACGGGCCGCGCATCTCCAACTCGCCGCTCCAGGAGCCGTAGCGTGCCACCGCGGGCAGCACGATATCGCGCAGCTCGGCCAGCGAGCCCATGGTATAGGCGGCAGCCAGGGGCGCCGTGCCACTTTCCCGAGGCAGTCGCAGCAGGCGCCGCGCGGCCTCGTTGGCGTAGAACAGTCGCTCGTGGTCGTCCATGAACAGCACGTGGTCGGTGGTGGACTCCACTACCCGCGCCAGACGCTCGCGGTTGGCCTCGGCGCGGATGCGACGGCTCACGTCCCGGGAGACGCAGAGGATGTCGATCAGCTCGCCGGTGTCGGGGTCGCGGCGGGTGCGGCTGGTGGTCTCGAACCATACGTAGTGTCCGGCTCGAGCGCGGAACCGGTAGGTCTGCTGGTAGAAGCCGTCGTGGTAGTAGACCCGCGGCGACTTGTTGAGCAGGTCGGCGAGATCTGACGGATGGAAGAGATCGTAGGCGGAAACGCCGATCAGCTCTTCGGGCTCATAGCCAAGCAGGCTCCTTGCGGCGCGGGAGGCGTAGAGAAATGTGCCGTCCCGAGCGTGACGACTTATGAGGTCGGTGGTGCTCTCGGCCAGCCATTGGTAGTGGTCGCGCTCGTCCTCTAGGCGCTGCACGCGGGCGCTTAGCCGGCGGTTATCCTCCTCCAGTGCGGCGTAGCGTGCCGCCATTCCCCGGAGCGTTTCGTTGTGTTCCGCCATCAGTGCGCCGGATCCACCAGGCCGCCGAGAGAGGCATTGCGCCGGAACCAGCCTGCGATGCTGGCCCGCGGCAGTCGGGTCGGCAGCACCTCGTGGGGCACACTGTCGGCGAGGAAGCAGGCAAAGGTACCGGCAGCGGGGCGCACCCGGGCCACCTCGCACGCGGGGTTGTCGGGGGCGTAGATCACCATTTCGCCGCCGCCGTCCGAGGGCCAGTCGGGATTGAGGTACCCCACGGTGGAGACCACCCGGTTGGCGCGCCCGCGAAAGCTGTCCAGATGCTTGCGATAGAAGGCGCCGGTCGGGTAATGGGCGAAATGGGCCTCGTACTCGAACAGCCCCAGAAAGAGCGCCTGGTTCAGCGCCTGCTGCACGTCTTCCATGGCGTTCAGGTAGCGGCGCTGGGCGAGGCTCTTGCGGTCGAGCCAGTGGATGGCATCGCCGCGGATATCCCGACGCAGCTGTAATTCGCGGCCACGGCCGATGCCGGCGGCTTCCAGCACGTCGTGGTCGGCCAGGGTCTGCAACTCAGAATGAAGCTCGGCGCAGAGGTCACCGTCGAGTACGTCTGTGCCCAGATACCAGCCCTGTGCTACCAGGGCATCGATCAGCTGTGGCAGGGCCTCGGGGGCCAGAGCGGGAGGAGGAAAGGCGCTCAGCGTCGTGGTCTCCTGTCGATGAGTGGGAACAATCAGCGGGTGGGCCGTCAGCGAGTGGACGGCTGCTGGATGCTCAGCAGGCGTTCGGGAAAGTAACAGAGCCTGCCAGGGGGTTCCCGGTCCAGGTTCACCGAACAGCCGAAGCCCTCGGCGAGCAGCTCAACAAGCATCATGGCCGAAAGCCCCCAGATCACATGGCCGTCCACTTGATAGTTGGGGACATACCAGGGGCGGCCGTCCACCGGTATCACATCGGTGTGGTGGCGTCGGTCCTCCAGAAAATGGGCCAGGGGCACCTCGAAAATGGCGTCCAGTTCGCTCGGGTCGGCGACGAGCGGCAGGTTCGGCGGTATTAAACCCACATAGGGCGTCACGCGAATGCCGTGCAGCGAGACCACATCCGACAGCTGGCCCAGCAGCTTTACCCGGTAGGGCGGAAGGGCAATCTCCTCATGGGATTCGCGCAGGGCGGTAGCCAGCAGGTCCGAGTCGCCCACCTCGCGCTTGCCGCCGGGGAAGGCCACCTGGCCGCCGTGGGTGTTGAGATGGGCGGCGCGGCGGGTGAACAGCAGGGTGGGCTCTGGGCGATCGACAATGGGCATCAGCACTGCCGCTTCCGGCAGACGCAGGATGACCCGGCGGGGGCGGTGCGCTTGCAGGCGTTCACGAAGATTCTCTAACATGGGGTTTCCGTCGGGTTTGGTTACTTCTACCCGTCTCTCGAGAGCGGCGTCAAGCCCGCCAGCCTGCCTGGGAGTCCCATGAATTTCTGCAGCCACTGCGGCCATACCGTGCGTTTCGCCGTCCCGGAGGGGGATGACCGTCCCCGTTACCTGTGCGACGAGTGCAGCACTATCCATTACCAGAATCCGCGTATTGTCGCCGGCACCCTACCGGTCAGCGGCACCCAGGTGCTGCTTTGTCGCCGCGCCATCGCCCCCCGCCTGGGCTACTGGACCCTGCCGGCAGGCTATATGGAGAACGCCGAGACCACCGTGGAGGCCGCTGCCCGTGAAACCCGCGAGGAGGCCTGTGCCGAGGTGGCGATCCATGGGCTCTATACCCTGATCAACCTGCCCCATATCAATCAGGTCTACATGATCTTCCTGGCCGATCTCATCGGTGGTTTCGACTCCGGCCCTGAGAGCCTCGAAGTGGCGCTGTTCGAGGAACATGAGATCCCCTGGGACGAACTCGCTTTTCCCACCATCGAACGCACTCTGCGCCACTTTTACAGCGACCGACACAGCGGCCACTACCCGCTGCACATGAGCGATATCAGCCCCGAGGATCGCGAGCGCTACTTCGGCTCGGCATGATGTATTCTTGGATGATGCGTTCCGGATGGTGGTTTTAGCCTGACCCTATGGGATTGAGTCACATGCCGTACGGCGCGAATCGTTCGGCGCGGGCTGGAATGATATTTGTCACGCCAGGCTCTCCAGCTTCCAGGTATCGAACGCCGGTTCCTCGTAGGGGTGAGCCAGTCTGAGTGCTGCCACCGCAGCGTAGATCAGGTGATCCTCGCAGACCATTTCCACCTTGAGCTCTTCCACTCGTTCCAGGTCGCCCACTCGACCGATGTGTGGGTCTGCGCCGGCCAGCGGGCGAAACTGTCCGGTGCCCCGCGTCTCAAAACAGCACGCTTCATAGTCTCCAATGCGTCCGGCGCCAGTGGTGAAGACGGCTTCTTTGACCGCCTCGGCGTCCGCCAGAGGCACGAAGAAGGCTAGCTTGAACATTGAGGTTCTCCTTGAAGGTGGGTCGATGGCCGTAGCCAGGAAAAAAATCGGTGACAGCGTGAACTTCTTGTCCATAAGATGTACAAAGAAATCGAGGCGTACAAGATCGCTTCCCAGTACACGGTTACTCGGTTGGATCTCGATCTACCGTATGCAGGCCAAACCCTCAGGAGTGACACCATGACAAACCTCACGTCAGCAACCCGTTGGATGGGCGTCGGCATCGCCGGCTTGATGATGGCGGGCGCCGTTCACGCCGGCAGCCATTCACACGCCGATGCATCTCACGACATCGTCGACACCGCTGTCGCTACCGGTCAGTTCGAGACCCTGGTAGCTGCTGTACAAGCCGCCGGCTTGGTTGACACCCTGAAGGGTGAAGGTCCTTTCACCGTCTTCGCGCCGACCGACGAGGCCTTTGCTGCTTTGCCCGAAGGTACGCTTGACGAGCTGCTGATGCCGGAGAATGTGGAGACCCTCCAGGCGATCCTCACCTACCACGTGGTTGCTGGCAATGTGATGGCCGAAGATGCCATGGGCCTGGACAGTGCCGAGACGGTTCAAGGTCAGTCGATTACCATTACCACCATGGATGGCAGCGTGATGATCAACGACGCTACCGTGATCCAGGCTGATATCGAGACCACCAACGGCATCATCCACGTCATCGACGGTGTGCTGCTGCCCGAATGATCTGACCCTGTTTTCGTATTTCCTCCAGTCCCTTGCTCTTGCCGCCCTTCGAGGCGGCTTTTTTTGGTGTGCGCCAGGCATGGCGCGCAGCGCCTAACCGGCGCTGTTTCCGAGGGTGGTGCCTCGGAATGACTTGGGGGTGAAGGTCCCCTGCACGCCCGGCAAGGGGAAGTGCTAGCCGACGGCAAGGGTGTCTCCCGCGAGGGGGAATCTGAAGGCAGCCCGAGGCAAAACGCTGGCCTGACGAACAGGAAGCGGATACGAGGCGGCATGGCGGGGTGAGGTGGCACGAATCATCAAAGCCCGGTACTTGCACGGAACGCCATGGCGTAAATCCGACAGGCATAAGCGGGAAGGTCGCGCGTCTTACCCTGGGAGGTCTGGTGGTCTGCCACGGTGCTACCGGCGTCGAGAGGCGACGGGATGGACTACCAGACGTCAGCAGAGACCATAGTAAGTGCCGGTTCACCGCGGCACCAAGGGCCGAACATAAACAACCGCGAGTAGGCGATGACGTCTCGAGGAACGATCATGAAGACAGACTTTGACGCTAATACCGTCACTCACCCAGAGGGGCAGGGGCAGTACCCCGGGTCTCAGCCGGTGGGCGTCGAGACGGTTCCGGCGTCGTCATCGTGGACGAAAGCGGAGCCCGCCTCGCTCATGGAGGCCGTGGTAGAGAAAGCCAACATGGCGCGGGCTTACCGTAGGGTGGTTGCCAACAAGGGCGCACCGGGTGCCGATGGCATAACGGTGGAGCAGTTGGCTGACCACCTGAAACAGTACTGGCCGACGCTGCGCGAGCGGCTGCTGGCCGGTGAGTACCACCCCAGCCCGGTCCGAGCCGCGGATGGCCGCCCCGACGAGATACCCAAGCCCAAGGATGGGACCGATGGGGCGGCCATCCGCAGCTCGGCATCCCCACGGTTACCGACCGGCTGATCCAGCAGGCGTTGCTTCAGGTGCTGACGCCGATCTTCGATCCGGACTTCTCCGAATCGAGCTACGGCTATCGACCGAAACGCAGCGCTCAGCAGGCCGTCTCGGCGATGAAGGTCCACGTTGCTGCCGGCCACCGTTGGGTGGTTGACCTCGACCTGGAAGCCTTTTTCGACCGAGTGAACCACGACCTGTTGATGGCGCGGGTCGCGCGCCGCGTCCGCGACAAGCGGGTGCTGCGCCTGATCCGTCGCTATCTGGAAGCCGGCCTGTTCCAGGACGGCCTTGCCGTGCCACGCCGGCAGGGGACGCCCCAGGGCGGACCGCTGAGTCCGCTGCTGGCGAATATCCTGCTGGACGACGTGGACCAGGAACTGGAACGGCGGGGCCACCGCTTCTGCCGCTACGCCGATGATATGCAGGTGTATCTCAAGAGTCGGCGGGCGGGTGAGCGCGTCATGACCAGCCTGAGTGATTTTCTCGAGAATTCGCTCCGGCTCACGGTCAATCGCGCCAAGAGCGCGGTGGACCGGCCTTGGCGCCGAGGGTATCTGGGCTACACGCTGACCCGGCATAAACTGCCAAGGTTGACCATTGCCAAGACCAGTCTGCAGCGCCTGATGCAGCGTGTCCGCGAGATCCTGAAGCTTGGTAAGGGGCGTAACATCCGACGGGTCATCGAAGAGCTGATCCCGGTCCTGCGTGGCTGGGCCAGCTACTTCAGTCGTGGACGCCTAGTCTTGTCGACGTGAAGCGCCCGCTGGAAGCGCTGGATGGTTGGATACGCCGCCGACTGCGCTGCCTAATCTGGCGGCAGTGGAAGCGCCCGACGACTCGGCGCCGTAAACTTCTGGCGCTGGGTCTGGACGACCAACGTGCCTGGAAATCAGCGGGGAATGGGCGAGGCGCCTGGTGGAACGCCGGTACCTCGCACATGAATCAGGCCCTACCACGGAAGTGGTTCAATGGGCTGGGCCTGATCTCGGTGCTCGATACGGTAAGGTGGCTTAGTCGTTCTTCATGAACCGCCGTGGTACGGAACCGTATGCCCGTTGGTGTGGGAGGGCTCCGGGGGTGACCCCGGACCCTATCCGATTCGTTCGGTGCCGGATCCGCTGTTGGTGGTGGCCAGTGGTTGCAGCACCGAGTCAACACTATCGTGTTTTATCGATTGTTATCGCCATGGCTGACGTCAAAGTGGAGCTGGCAATCCAGGCAGAGTGATATTTCACCATGGACAAGGCGCGTCCTCCGCACCTATATAAGTTAGAGCCTGCACGGGAGTTGGAGGCCATGACCCGGCTGTATGGACTCGATCCTGTCGGATGTTTTATGCGTCCAAGCGCCAGAAGATGACCCGTGCCGCGCTTTTGACATACTGGTGACGTTTTCTAGGGAGGAGTGCGATATGGCAACGACGTCCTCGGAGCAGCAACCCCCACCCCAGCAGGACCGCATCAATCCCACCGTCTTCTATGGATCGGCGGTCTGTATCGTTATCTTTGCGTTATGGACCATGCTGTTCACCGAGCAGGCAAGCAGTGTCATCTTCGCCGTGCTGGGCTGGATCTCTGACACCTTCGGGTGGTTCTACTTCCTTGCCGTCGTGCTCTATCTGGTGTTTGTCGTTGCCATTGGCCTATCGCGCTTCGGCAAGCTGCGACTGGGGCCTGCCCACTCCAGGCCCGACTTCAATGTGGTGACCTGGGCGGCCATGCTATTCTCCGCTGGCATCGGCATCGATCTGCTGTTCTTCTGCATCGCCGAGCCCGTTGCCCAATTTATGGCGCCGCCCGAGGGTGATCCTGGCACGGTTGCCGCGGCGCGCCACGCCATGGAGCTGACCTTCCTGCACTGGGGGCTCTCTGGTTGGGGTATCTACACCCTTGTGGGCATGGCGCTGGGTTTTTTCAGCTATCGTCACGGTCTGCCACTGACCATCCGCTCCGCCCTCTACCCGGTCTTTGGCCGGCGTATCCATGGCCCCATCGGCCACACCGTGGACATCGCCGCGGTGCTGGGCACCGTCTTCGGCATCGCCACCAGCTTGGGCATAGGGATCATCCAGCTCAATTTCGGCCTCAACTACATGTTCGGTATCCCGGAGAGTACCGTTACCCAGGCGGCACTGGCGGTGCTCATCGTGGTGTTCTCGGCCATCTCGGCGGTTACCGGAGTCGACAAGGGCATCCGCCGGTTATCCGAGTTCAACATGCTGCTGGCTCTGCTGCTGTTGCTGTTCGTGCTGTTTTCGGGGCAGACGATATTCCTGCTCAATGCCCTGGTGATGAATATCGGCGACTACATGTCGAGCTTCATCAGCTTGTCGTTCCATACCTATGCCTTCGAGCCGCCCGCAGACTGGCTTAACGCCTGGACGGTATTTTTCTGGGCCTGGTGGATTGCCTGGGGACCCTTCGTCGGCCTCTTTCTGGCACGCATCTCCCGGGGCCGCACCGTACGGGAGTTCGTCGCCGGTACGTTGATCCTGCCTCTCACCTTCATGATGGCCTGGATGTCGATCATGGGTAACAGCGCCATCGACATGATAATGAACGATACCGCGGCCGTTGCCGACTTCGGTGAGCAGGCCATGAACAACCCTGGTTCGGCCATCTATCTCTTCCTGCAGGGCGTGCCCTGGGTTGGCCTGACGACGGTGGTAGTGACCGTGTTGGCCATCGTGTTTTTCGTCACCTCAGGGGACTCCGGCTCGCTGGTACTATCCAACCTGACCTCGGTGCTCACCGACCCCAATCACGACGCGCCCTCCTGGATGCGCATCCTGTGGGCCGGGATCATCGGCTTGTTGACCCTGGCCTTGCTGATGGCCGGCGGGCTCGAGGCACTGCAAGGTGCCGTGGTGATCATGGGCTTGCCCTTTGCGGTGGTGCTTTTCCTGATGATGCTGGGTCTATTCAAGGCGCTGAAGGTTGAGGGCATGAAGGAGGATAGCCTGCGCAACAGCATGGCCGGTCACCTCTCGGCGCGTACCACACCTGGCGAGAGTCGCAGTTGGCGACAGCGGCTGATCCGCGCGGTGAGCTTCCCGAATCGCCAGGATGCCCAGCGCTTTATGGGTGAGGTGGCGCGTCCGGCGATGCAGCAGATCCACGAGGTGCTGGGTGAGAAAGGCTTTCGCGCGGAGATCGTCGAGGGCAGTGGAGAACAGGAGCACCTAGCCCTCCACGTCGACCTGGGCGGCGAGCAGGACTTCACCTACCAGATCTGGCCCCGTCGGGCGGCGATGCCTGCCTTCTCGATTCGTGACGCCCATGCCGGTTCTTACTACTACCGTATGGAAGTGCACATTCGTGAAGGGGGACAGGGCTACGACGTCTATGGCTACAGTACCGAGCAGTTGATCGGCGATGTCCTGGATCAGTACGAGAAGCACCTGCAGTTCCTGCATTCGCAGCGGGAAATGCCCGGCAGCAACACCATGATGCCGGACGACCCTGCCGGGGCGGGGTCGTGACGGCGGCTACGGGAAGAGGAGATTACGCATGGCGACGTCCTTCGATAGTGAGGTCGATTTTGTCATTATCGGTGCCGGCTCTGCCGGCTCGGTGTTGGCCAACCGGCTGAGCGCCGATGGCGACAACCAGGTGTTGGTGCTGGAATTCGGCGGCAAGGACAACTCCCTGTTTATCCAGATGCCGACGGCCTTCTCGATTCCGATGAACAAGCCGCGTTTCGACTGGGGCCTGCATACCGAACCGGAGCCAGGGCTCAAGGGGCGTAGCCTCCACCAGGCGCGTGGCAAGGTGATCGGCGGTTCTTCGTCGATCAACGGCATGGCCTACGTGCGGGGGAGCGCCGGCGACTATGCGGAATGGGTCGAACATGGTGCCGAGGGCTGGGGCTATGCCGAGGTTCTGCCCTACTTCCGACGTGCCGAGGACTGCCTATACGGCGAGGATGAGTACCGCGGCACCGGTGGCCCCTTGGGCGTGTGCAACGGCAACAACATGCAGAACCCGCTCTACCGTGCCTTCATCGAGGCGGGACGCCAGGCCGGTTACGGCGAGAGTGATGATTACAACGGCTATCGCCAGGAAGGCTTCTGCCGCATGGACATGACAGTGCGGAATGGCGTGCGCTGCTCCACCGCCAACGCCTACCTGAAGCCGGCCCTCTCGCGATCCAACCTGCGCCTGGAGATGCATGCGCTGACCACGCGGATCCTGATGGAAGGGCAGCAGGCGGTAGGTGTGGAGTATCGCCAGAAGGGGCGGGTGCAGCGCGTCAAGGCACGGCGCGAGGTGATTCTCTCCGCCAGTGCCTTCAACTCTCCCAAGCTGCTGATGCTCTCGGGGATCGGCCCGACCGATCAGCTTCGCGAGCACGGCATCGAGGTGGTGCACAACCTTCCCGGGGTCGGCGAGAACCTTCAGGACCACCTGGAGGTCTGGGTTCAGCACCGCTGCTCTCAGAATATCACCCTCAACGGATGGTTGAACCCGGTCGGGCAGGCGCTAATCGGAGCACGCTGGCTGCTGTTCAAGAAGGGGCTGGGGGCCACCAACCACTTTGAATCCAACGGCTACATTCGCAGTCGGGCCGGTCTCAAGTATCCTGACCTGCAGTACCACTTCCTGCCGGGAGCCATCGCCTATGATGGCTCGAGCGCTGCCGATGGGCACGGCTACCAGGTTCACCTGGGGGCCAACAAGCCGCTGAGTCGCGGCCGCGTCCAGCTCACCTCTGCCGACCCGGAAGCCGCTCCGCGATTGACCTTCAACTACCTGCAGGAGGAAGCCGACCGCCAGGCCTATCGTGACGCCCTGCGGCTGACCCGGGAGATCTTTGCCCAGCCGGCTTTCGATGCCTACCGCGGCGAGGAGCTCTCTCCTGGGCCAGCGGTGCAGAGCGATTCCGAGATCGACGACTGGGTGGCGGGCAGCGCCGAGACAGCCTATCACCCCTGTGGTACCTGCAAGATGGGCACGGACAGCATGTCCGTGGTCGATCCGCAATGTCGTGTGCACGGCCTCCATAACCTGCGGGTGGTGGACTCCTCGATCATGCCGACGGTCACTAACGGCAACATCAATGCGCCGACCATCATGATTGCCGAGAAGGCTGCCGACATGATCCTCGGCCAGCCACCGCTCCCTCCCTCCGAGGCGCCCTTCTTCGCGCCGACTGACTGGCAGAACACGCAGCGTGAGGCCCAGCCAGAGCGTCACGACGACTAGGTTGTCCGGAGGGCGGGGTTGCCCGACGCCTCCCAGGTCCAGTCGGTGGCGCCGGCTGCGGCCGGGATGCGATTGACCTCACTCTGTCTATGGTTGTTCTGAGACTGTCGACAGGACTGGTGACCCTCATGGGATCGAATAAAGGAGCATTGCCACATGTCGATCGACGAGAGCCTCGCCGCCCTGCTGTCGGCTGTCGGGCTGACGCCGCGGGGCGATCTGCAGGCCCTAAGTGGTGGCGATATCGCCGCGGTGTTTTGCCTGGCGACTGATCAGGGCGAGGTGATGGTCAAGCATGACGACCCCGAGCGCCTGGCCGGTGAGGCCGATGGACTGCGGGCGCTGCACGAGGCCGGCAGCGGCCTGGTGGTGCCCGAGGTGCTGGCCGAGGGGGAGGGCTGGCTGGTGATGGAGGCCCTGGAGGTCGCGCTGCGCCGACGTCACGACGAGGCGGCCCTGGGCGAGGGGCTGCGCCGGCAGCACGCGGTGACCGGCGAGGCCCACGGCTGGCCACGGGACAACGCCTGCGGGCGCACGCCCCAGCCCAATGCGCAGCTGGTCGACGGCCGCGCCTTCCAGCGTGAGCGGCGGCTGCAGCCGCTGGCCGAGGCCTGCCAGGCGCGAGGCCTGATGGATCAGCGGTTGCGCGCTCGGGTGGAGGCCATCGCCCACGGCCTCGAGGCCTGGCTCCCTGACGCGCCGGCGAGTCTTCTGCATGGCGACCTGTGGTCCGGCAACGTGCTCTTCACCCCACGGGGGCCGGCAGTCATCGACCCGGCGGTCTATCGCCACTATCCTGAGGTGGACCTCGCCATGCTGACGCTGTTCGGCGCCCCCGGCGAGGCCTTCCTCGAGGCCTATTGGAACGGCAGCGCCCCGGCCGATTGGCCGAGGCGCGAGACGCTGTTCCAGCTTTACCCGCTGCTCAACCACCTGCTGCTGTTCGGTAGCAGTTACCACAATGCGGTTCTGCGGGTAGTGGCGACGCTGGAGGGCTACCAGGACTAGCTGTTTACCAAGACCTATAGGGCAGGAACTTGCCGTTGAGGGTCAACAGCACCCGATCCCCCTTGGGGTCCTCGATCTTGTCGACTTCCATGGTGAAGTCGATGGCGCTCATGATGCCGTCTCCGAACTTTTCCTGGACCACATCCTTGAGGGTCTCGCCGTAGACCCCCACCACCTCGTAGAGACGATAGATGAAGGGATCCTGGGGGACCGCCTCGTCCCAGGCCTTGGTGGGAAAGGTCGTCAGCGCCTCGGCGACTTCGGCGTCGACGCCGAGTGTATCGCACAGCTTGTGGGCCACCTCGTGGCTGGCGCTGTTCATGCCGTAGCAGGCGGATGCCACCCAGACGGGTGACATGTCGACAGCCGAGGCGATGTCGTCCCAGCTCATCTTCTTGCGGGCCTTGGCGGCGAGCAGGGTGTGACGCATTTCGAGCTTATCCATGGTGAGTCTCCTTGGGAGTGAACTTGACCAGTTTGTGAGAGGAGGCGGCGGATGACGGGCTATCCACGCTGTCGGCATCGCTATTGATATCGGTATCGTCGGGTTCCGCGGTCGAGGTAGCAGGCTCGGGTGCACGCTCGGTGACCGGATTGATGGCCCGAGGGTATTGCAGGCCTCCTCGGTCGATATCGGCGGTGCGAAGCTCGCCCGAGCGGTTCACCAGGAAGTCGACCAGGTAGTTGCGGATCTGGTAGAAGTGCGGGTGCTTGACGATCTCGGCCCGAGCGCGCGGCCGCGGCAGGTCGATCTCTACCGCCTCGGCGATGCGGGCCTGGGGACCGTTGGTCATCAGGAAGATGCGGTCGGCCAGCAGGATCGCCTCGTCCACGTCGTGGGTGATCATGAACACCGTCTGGCGGTCCTTGCTCCATATCTTGACCAGTTCATCCTGGATGACGCCGCGGGTCAGGGCGTCCAGCGCCCCGAACGGCTCGTCGAGCAAGAGCAGCTCTGGCTTGGTAGCAAACGCCCGGGCGATGCTGACCCGCTGGCGCATGCCCCCCGAGAGCTGGGCCGGCTTGCGATCCTCGACGCCCTTGAGTCCCACCATCTCCAGGTACGATAGGCTATGCTCAGTGACCTTGGCCTCGTGCCACGCCTTCCAGCGGGCGCGGACTCCGAAGCGCACGTTCTCCAGCGCCGATAGCCACGGCAGCAGGCTGTAGTTCTGGAATACCACACCCCGCTCCAGGCCGGGGCCATTGATTTCCCGGCCATCCATGATCATGGTGCCGTCGCTCAGGCTGTCGAGCCCGGCCAAGGCGTTCATGATAGTGGACTTGCCGCAGCCGGAATGGCCGATGATGCAGACGAACTCGCCTTTCTCGAGGTTGAAGCTGACGTTTTCGAAAACCGTCAGGTCCTCCTCGCCGCGGTCGCCGGGAAAGCGCTTGGCGGCCTGCTGAACTTCCACGAAGGCATGACTCATTTGTCTCTCCCGGGGTTATTCCTGATAGGTGACCAGTCGCGCGACCGACGACAGCGCCAGGTCGAGCAGCATGCCCACCACGCCGATCATCAGGATCGAGAAGATCACGCTGGTCAGGTCGAGGTTGTTCCACTCGTTCCACACGTAGTAGCCGATGCCGGTGCCCCCCACGAGCATCTCGGCGGCCACAATTACCAGCCAGGCGATGCCGATAGAGATGCGCATGCCGGTAAGGATGGTCGGCGCGGCGGCGGGGAGTATCACCTTGAAGGCGGTCTTCATCGACGAAAGCTCGTGGGTGCGAGCCACGTTGACCCAGTCCTGCCGCACGCCGGCCACCCCGAAAGCGGTGTTAAGCAGCATCGGCCAGATCGAGCAGATGAAGATCACGAAGATCGCCGAGGCCTCGGAGTCCTGAATGATGAATAGTGCCAGGGGCATCCAGGCCAGCGGCGAGATCGGCCGCAACACCTGGATATACGGATTGAGCGCCTTGTACATCAGCGGGGACATCCCGATCAGAAAGCCGATCGGGATAGCGATCGCGGCAGCCATCAGGTAGCCCGTGAGCACCCGGTAGAGCGAGTAGCCCAGCTGAATGCCGATCCCCTTGTCGTTGGGGCCGGCGTCATAGAAGGGGTTGGAAAGCTCCTCCCAGGCACGTACCAGCACCGCCGAAGGTGGCGGCACCTTGGCGGTTTGGTCGGCACCGGCCATCAACTGTTCGTACTCGCTCAACTGGCCACCGCCACCGACGATGGCGGGTACCTGGTGAAGCCCTTCCCAGAGCCCCAGGCCGGCAATCAATATCAGCACGGCCAGCAGCGTCGCCCGGACGTTGAGGCTGAATTTCCATTCGGTCGTCGTGCGGTCCATGTCAGCGCCTCCGGATTGCAAAGCTCTCGAGGTAGGCCTCGGGCTGGGTATAGTCGAAGGTCTTGCCCATGATTTCGTAGTTGCGCGAGTTCTCCTCCGGTGCCTCGTAGCCCAGCTCGCGCATGACGTCTCGGGCATCCGTTGCCAGGTAAACGTCGCGGGCGATCTGCTGGTAATCCACGTGTCCCTCGATATACCCCCAGCGCTTCATCTGGGTCAGGATCCACACCGCCATTGAGTGCCAGGGGAAGGGGTCGAAGTCGATGCGATCGGGCACCCGCTGCACTTCGCCCAGGCCGTCGGCAAAGGTGCCGGTCAGGACCTGCTCGATGACCGTGACCGGCTGGTTGAGGTAGTTGGTGGGGGCAATGGCTTCGGCAATCTCCGAGCGGTTGGCGGGGTCGGAGGAGTACTGGGTGGCATCGATGATGGCGCGCAACAGGGCACCATAAGTGTTGGGATTCTCCCGGGCAAATTGCGCGCTGGTGGCGAAGGCGCAGCAAGGGTGGCCGTCCCAGATCTCCTTAGTCAGCAGGTGAATGAAGCCGATGCGCTCGAAGACGGCCCGCTGGTTGAAGGGATCCGGCGAGAGAAAACCGTCGATGTTGCCGGCACGCAGGTTGGCGACCATCTCGGGCGGTGGAATCACCCGGATCTGGATGTCCTGGTCGGGGTCGAGGCCGTGCTCGGCGACGTAATAGCGCAGCAGGAAGTTGTGCATCGAGTATTCGAAGGGCACGCCGAAGGTGAAGCCTTTCCACTGCTGGGGGTCGCGCTTGTCCCGGTGGTCGTTGTGCAGCACGATCGCCTGGCCGTTGATATTCTCCACGGCGGGCATAATGAAGTGCTCGGGGCTGGAACCGGCACCGAGCGTCATGGCCAACGGCATCGGGGTCAGCATGTGAGCGGCGTCGTATTCGCGGTTGAGCGACTTGTCGCGGGCCACCGCCCAGCCGGCGGTCTTGATCACCGAGACATCCAGGCCGTAGCGCTCATAGAAGCCCATGGGGTGGGCCATGATAATCGGCGTGGCGCAGGTGATCGGGACGAAGCCGACATCCAGGCGGGTCTTCTCCAGCGGGCCAAGGCCATCCTTCACTGCCGCCTTGATGGCGTCCATGGGAAACAGGCTCGCCAGTGCGGCGGCCACGGTACCGCCGCCTACCAGCTTCATGAACTGGCGGCGGTGCATGTCGCTGTGGCCGAACATGCCGCGCACCAAGGCGCTCTCTACCACCCTGTCCATCATCTCCTCCTGCTGCTGCCAGACCTTCCTGCTCCATCGCTCGTCCAGGAGGCCTTCGCCCTGGCGCCCCAGGCCCTGGCAGTGATCGACCCCGTGGCCGACCAGCTGTTGGGTGTCAATGCGGCGGCCTGCCAGATGCTGGGCGGCGATGCCGACGCCCTGGCCAGGCTCCCGTTCAGCCACCGGCTGGGCGCCTCGTTGCCGCTGTGGGTCAGCTTCACCGACGAGGCCTTGACCCGATCCCCCGCCTGGTCGGACGACCTCGTGGTTCTCGATCTGAAGCGCCAGCCCCGCCACGTGGAGGTACAGGCACAGGCGCTTGGTGAAGGGCGGTTGCTGTTGACCCTGGTCGACCGCCAGAAGGCGGAGCAGCGCCGAGCCAGGGCTGACCTGCGGCGCCAGCACCGTCGAGGTCAGGTGGGCTGGGAACGGGTCGAACAGGTGTTCGAACGCATCGAGCGCCAGAACCAGCTGATCCTCGGGGCGGCGGGCGAGGGCATCTATGGTCTAGACGCAGAAGGCCGTACCACCTTCGTCAATCCGGCCGCCGAGCGAATCCTGGGATGGAGTACCCAGGATATGGTGGGCCACGATGCTCACCTGCTGTTCCACCACACCCGTTCCGACGGCTGCCACTTTCCGGTGCAGCAGTGCCCGATCCACGCCTCCTTCAGCGACGGCCAGGTGCATCGGGTCGACGACGAGGTGTTTTGGCACAAGAACGGTGAGGCGATTCCGGTGGAGTACACCAGCACGCCGATCTTCGAGATGGGGCGGCTGGTGGGGGCCGTGGTGCTGTTTCGTGACATTTCGGAGCGCAAGCGTGCCGAGCAGCAGCTGCGCGATGCCCTGGCCGAGGTGGAGTCGCTCAAGCAGCGCCTGGAACTGGAGAATCAGTACCTCCAGGAGGAGATCAAGGCCGAGATCAATCATCGCGAGATCGTTGGCGAGAGCGCGGCCTTGGCGCATCTGGTGCGACAGATTGCGCTGGTGGCACCCACCGATGCCAACGTGCTGATCAGCGGCGAATCGGGAACCGGCAAGGAGCTGATCGCGCGGGCCATCCATGCTGGGGGGACGCGTAGCAGTCGGCCGCTGATTCGGGTCAACTGCGCCGCCATTCCCCGAGATCTTTTCGAGAGTGAGTTTTTCGGCCACGTGAAGGGAGCTTTTACCGGGGCGGTCAACGATCGAACCGGTCGCTTCGAGCTGGCCGATGGCGGCACGCTGTTTCTCGACGAGGTCGGTGAGATTCCCCTCGAACTGCAGGGGAAGCTGCTGCGCGTGCTGCAGGAGCAGCAGTTCGAACGGGTGGGTGACAACCGCACGCGACAGGTGGACGTGCGGGTGATTGCCGCGACCAACCGCGAACTGCGCGAGATGGTCGAGGCGGGGACATTCCGGGAGGATCTCTATTTTCGTCTCAACGTCTTTCCGATTGCCTCAGTGCCGTTGCGCGAACGTATCGAGGACGTCCCCCTGCTGGCGCGGCACTTCCTGATCCGTGCCTGCCAGAAGTTCAACAAGCCCGGGGTGCGCATTCCCCCGGCCCAACTGGAGCTGCTCAAGCGCTATCCATGGCCGGGCAATATTCGTGAACTGGAGAACGTGATCGAACGTCAGGTGATCGTGGCCCAAGGGCGCCTGCTGGCGTTCGACGACCTGGACCCAACGGCTGGCGATGAAGTGCCAGGCCAATCGGGCACTGAATACGCGCCGCCGCCCCAACGTTCCCTGGAGGCGGCCGAGCCAGAGCTTATGACCGAGAGCGAGTTTGTGATCCGCCAGCGAGAAAATGCGCTATCGGCGCTTCGCGCCTGTGGCGGCAAGGTGTCGGGGGAGGGCGGGGCCGCCGAGCGGCTGGGTGTCAAGCCGACAACCCTGCGCTCACGGCTCAAGGCCTGGGCGATCAATCCTCGGGACTTCCGTGTCCCATGAGGGTGGCTGGAGGGTGGCTAGCCCCTGAGCCTTGCGAGCAGGCGTTTCCACCAGCCGTTGGCGGAAGCATCCGGCGTGGCCGACATCAGGGCCTCCCTTGGCCGTTTGAGGAAATCAGCGATGGGGTCCACTTGGGACGCTCGGTCGAGCATGGGGGCGTGGCCGCAGCCGGGCACCTCCAGGGAGGCCAGTCCGGGTTGGGCCCTGGTCATCTTCTCGACGATGTCGCGGCGCAGCAGCGGGGAATCGGCGCCGCGAACCACCATCAGCGGGCAGCGGATGGACCGCCAGTCGGCCCAGGTGTCGCGGGGGGTGTCGTGGATGAATTGCTCGCCGATCCGAGGATCATAGTGGTAGGTCCAGCTGCCGTCGGGCAGTCTCCGGGCGCTGCCCAGCGCTAGCCGCCGCCAGGCGTCGTCGCTGTCGATGCCGAAACCGACATAGTGACGGCGCAGCTCGGCCTCGAGGTCGCTAAAGCGGGTGAAACGGTGTGGCGCGGCGAAGTAGCGGCCCAGCTCAGCGAGCCCCTGGGGGTCCAGCTCGGGGCCTACGTCGTTGAGTACCAGCCGCTCGATGCGCGACGCCGTCTCGGCGTCCGCTGCGAGCAGCATGCCGATCAGTCCGCCCATGGAGGTGCCTACCCAGGGCACGCTATCCAGCCCGTAGTGGTCGAGCAGGGCGACGGCCAGGGCGGTGTAGCGCGAATAGAGATAGTCCTGGGCGGGAAAGAGCGGCCAGCCCGAAAGGCCCCGGCCGGGAGTGTCGGGGGCCAGCACACGCCAGCCGGGGCCCAGCATCCTGGCGAAGTCCTCGAAATCGCCGCCATGGCGGGCCAGGCCGTGCCAAGCCACGACCGTTCTCGCCGCATCGGGGTGCCAGATGCGCACCGCGATCTCCAGTTGATCGATCTTTACCAGTTCCAGCGCATCCATCCCCTAATACTCCATCGTCGTGTTTCTTGTTCGCGGCCTTGGCGGCAGCTTAGCCTCGCGGTAGCGCTGGGTCGAGGTGATTAAAAGCTATACAGGTATTGATCAACAGAATTTTTATGTATAGTATTTATTCAAGAGAGCAAAAGCTTTCTGCTTGAGATTGAACGTGCCTCGTTTCAAGTCCTGTCTGTACTAACCCTGCTTTGCCGCCCCGTCCCGGGCGGTTTTTTTGTTTGTGGCCGGGCTGGGGGCAAAAATGCCCATTATACATACACAGTTGTAGCTATAGTTCTTGCTCTTTTATTTACATCCATACAGTGATGGATGTAAAATTCATTCGATGTCATCACCGAGAACCCCACGCGCATGAAAACCATATTTCGACTCGGCCGGGCGGGGTTTCTCGTCCTGGCCGCCGGCCTGTTTCTGGCCGCCTGTGGCCAGGAAGAAGCCTCACAGCAAGCCCAGCAGGGTAGCAGCCAGGACCGCCCCCCCCATCCGGTGAAAGTGGTGGATCTGACTCGCCAGGATATCGACCTCGATAAATCCTATCCGTCTTTGCTGCGCAGTGACGACGAGGTCACCCTGGTGGCGCGTGTTACCGGTAGCCTGGAGCAGCAACACTTCGAGCCTGGCGAGATGGTCGAGAAGGGGCAGCTGCTCTACTCCATCGAGCCGGACGTGTACCAGGCGGTGGTCAGTCAGCGCGATGCGGACCTGCAGAGTGCGCGTGCCGAACTGGAGCGCGCCCAGCGCGATGCCAGTCGTTTCGAGCGCCTCTTGAGCCAGAACTCGGTCAGTCGTCAGCAGTACGACCAAGCTCGCTCTGAGCTCGGCGTGGCGCGTGCGGCGGTCGCCCAGGCCGAGGCTGCCCTGGCCAGGTCGCGTATCGACCTCGACTACGCCGAGGTCACAGCACCCGTGTCGGGGATGATCAGTCTGGGGCGAATCAATGTCGGTAATCTGGTGAGCAATGGCACCGAGCTTGCCACCATTACCCCGCTGGACCCGCTTGAAGTGCGCTTCCAGCTACCCCAGCGCGATGCCTTCGAGTTGCGCCGCCAGATGAGCGCTGGGGATGGCGCTGAGGCGATTATTGCCTTGCTGCGCGTGCCCGCCGTCGGTAGTGGTGACGCCGAGACGCTTGAGGGGAGACTGGACTTCCTGGGCTCCCGCGTTGAGGAGGGCACCAGCACGGTTCAGGCCAGCGCCACCTTCGCCAACGCCGATGGCCGAGTGCTCCCTGGGCAATTCGTGCGCGTCAGCCTCGAGGGGCTGAAGCGCTATGATGTTCTGGCGGTCCCCGAGATCGCCATCGGCCAGGGCCTGATGGGCCCTCAGGTGTTCGTGCTCGACGAGAACAACGTGGCGCGTGCACGTCCGGTGGACCTGGCCGAGGTCGCGGGTCCCTGGCAGATCCTGCGTGGTGGCGTGGAGTCCGGCGAGCGAGTCGTGGTGGGCGATCTGGCCGGTATCGAGCCGGGCATCACCATCGAGCCGCTTCCTTTCGAGGGGAGTGCCGAGGCCGATGAGGACGACGCCTCATGAGTTTCTCCAATTTCTTCATCAAGCGGCCGATCTTTGCCACGGTGCTGGCCATCATCCTGACGCTGGTCGGGGTGATGAGCATGCGGGTGCTGCCCGTCGAGCAGTATCCCAGCGTGGTACCACCCAGCGTCTCGGTGCGCGCCCAGTTTCCCGGCGCCGATGCCGAGACGGTGGCGCAGACGGTGGCCGCCCCGCTGGCCGAGGCGATCAACGGCGTCGAGGACATGCTCTACATGACCTCGACCAGTGCCGACAACGGCACCATGAGCCTCAACGTGGCCTTCAATATCGGCACCGAAGGTGACATCAACACCATCAACGTGAACAACCGCGTGCAGGGGGCGCTGTCACAGCTGCCCGAGGCGGTGCAGGCCCAGGGCGTCAGCGTGGAGCTGCAATCCAGTTCGATCCTGATGCTGGTGGCGCTGATCTCGCCGGAAGGTGATTACAACCGCACCTACATGCAGAATTACGCCACCCTTAACGTGCTCGACGAGCTGCGCCAGGTGCCCGGTGTCGGCAATGCCGAGGTGCTGGGCGGTGGCGAGTTCGCCATGCGCATCTGGATGGATCCGGACAAACTGGCGCAGTACGACCTGACCCCCACCGAGGTGGCCGCCGCCATTCGTGCTCAGAACACCGAGGTGCCGGCGGGCAACCTGGCAGCCACGCCGCAGAGCGAGCCGCGGGCCTTCAGCTACACCATCACCGCGGGCGGACGCCTCAGCGACGTGAACGATTTCCGTGACATCTTCCTGCGGACCAACCCGGACGGCTCGTCGCTGCGTCTGCAGGACGTGTCGCGCATTGAGCTCGGGGCCTCTTTTTACGGCGTTGATGCTCGCCTGAACGGCGCCGCCATGTCGCCGATCATCATCAACCAGCAGCCCGGGGCCAATGCTCTTGAGACGGCTGCGGCGGTCAAGGAGACCATGGCCCGGTTGGAAGCGCGTTTCCCGCCGGGGCTCGAGTACGAGGTGCCCTACGACACCACCTTGTTCATCGATGCCTCCGTCAAAACCGTGACCAAGGTCTTCATCGAGGCCTTCCTGATCGTCGGCGTAATTCTGTTCATCTTCCTGCAGAACTGGCGCTTCACGGTGATCGCCATGTCGGTGGTGCCGGTCTCGGTTCTGGCGACCTTCGCCGGTTTCTACCTGTTCGGCTTTTCCATCAACCTCTTGACGCTGTTCGCCCTGGTGCTTTCCATCGGTATCGTGGTGGATGACGCCATTCTGGTGGTGGAGAACGTCGAGCGGGTGCTCAGCGAGGACGAGGAGATCACCGTCACCCAGGCCACCATTCGAGCCATGAAGGAGGTGGGCGGCCCGGTCATCGCCACCTCGCTGATCATGGCTGCGGTGTTTGTGCCGGTGGCTTTCCTGGGGGGATTCACCGGCCAGATCTACCAGCAGTTCGCACTGACCGTGGCGATCTCGGTGGCCTTCTCGGCGCTGATGGCGCTGACCTTTACCCCAGCCCTGTCGGCAATCTTCATCAAGCATAAGGCGCCGATGGGCGATTCGGTTCTGATGCGGGCGATCCATACTCCGCTTCGCCTCTTCGATCGCCTCTTCGCCGCGATCACCGCCGGCTACATGTGGATGGTCAAGGGGCTGGTGCACTTCTGGGGCCTGGCGCTGCTGCTTACCGCCCTGGTGATTGGCGGTTCCTGGTGGCTCTACCAGACCACCCCTTCGACCCTGGTGCCCGAGACCGACCAGGGCATCGTGCTGGCCAGTGTGCAACTGCCGGACTCCGCTTCTTTGTCGCGCACTCAGGATTACATGAGCGAGCTGAGCGCGCGCATCGAGGAGATTCCCGGGGTCAGCTATGTGGCGGCGGTCGCCGGCTACGACATCCTCTCCAGCGCGGTGAACACCGCGCGGGGGGTGATGTTCATCAATATGGTGCCCTGGGGGGAGCGTGAGCTCACCGCCGAGGCGCTGGTGGGACAGGTGATGCAGTTGGGGGCACAGGTGCCGGGAGGATCGGCCATGGCCTTCAATATGCCGCCGATCATGGGGCTCTCCACCACCGGTGGCTTCACCGGCTATCTTCAGTCCTTCGAGGGGGCCTCCCCGCAGGAGCTCTTCCAGGCGTCGGTGCAGGTAATGCAGGCGGCGGGTGAGCATCCGGCGCTGCAGCGGGTGTTCACCACCTTCAACGTCAACGTGCCGGGCTATCGGGCCGAGATCGACCAGCAGAAAGCGCTCAGCTATGGCGTGGCGCTGCAGGACCTCAATGCCACCTTGGCGAATACCTTCGGCAACGGCTTCGTTAACTATTTCAGCTACCAGAACCGAAACTTCCAGGTCTACCTGCAGAACGAGGACGAGTTTCGCCGGACCCCGGACGACATCAACAGCGTCTACGTTCGTGGGGGCAACGGCGAGCGGATCCCGCTCTCGGAGTTCGTGACTCTCGAGCGTCAGGCCAAGCCGGCGGTAGTGTCGCGTTTCGGGGTCTACCTGGGTGCCCAGTTCCAGGGCGGTCCAGCGTCGGGCTATAGCTCCGGCCAGGCGGTCGCCGCCATGGAGGAAATCGTCCAGGAGACGCTGGGCAACGACTGGGGCATGGGCTGGACCGGCACCGCCTATCAGGAAACCCAGATGGGAAGCACCGCCACCCTGGCTATTGTCTTCGGCATGCTGATGGTGTTCCTGATTCTGGCGGCCCAGTACGAAAGTTGGTCGCTGCCGCTGGCGGTTCTCACCGCGACGCCGTTCGCCTTCCTCGGCGGTATCGGGGGCATCGTGCTGCGCGGGCTCGATACCAGCGTCTACGTGGAGATCGGCATGCTGGTGGTGGTAGGGCTGGCGGCCAAGAACGCCATCTTGATCGTCGAGTTCGCCGAGCTGCAGCGCAAGGAACAGGGCCAGTCGATCCGCGAGGCGGCGATCACTGCGGCCCAGCTGCGCTTCCGACCCATCGTGATGACCTCCCTGGCGTTCATCTTCGGCACCCTGCCGCTGGCGTTGGCCACCGGTGCCAGCGATACCAGCAGCCATCATATCGGCACTACCGTCACGGTGGGTATGGCCTCGGTGGCGGTGCTGGGCAGTCTCTTCGTGCCGAGCTTCTATGCCATGATCGCGTGGGTTTCCGACTGGTTACGCCGCAGGGTGCTGGGCCGTCACGATTTAAGCTAGGCCGGGCGCATAAGCGCGAGTTGGGTATCCACCAGCTCGCGGCCCTTGGCGACCAGAGAAATGTTTTCGTTGTTGCGAAGCCAGTCGTGAAACAGCCCGCCGAGCATCGCCTGCATCAGCTCGGCAGCGATCTCGGGGGAGAGATCATCGCGCAACTGGCCGAGACGATACGAGCAGGTGAAGTAGTCGGCCAGGGCGCCACAGGCTTCATCGGCCATCTCGTCCTGCATGGCCAGGGGGTCGATATCGCCGAATACCTCGCAGTGGTGTATCAGGATGGCGTATACCCGCCGATAGCGGGGCTGCTCAAGGCGCTCGAAGCCCTTGAGAATGGCTAGACGAATGGCTTCCAGAGGGCGCTCTGCCAGACTCGGGTCGCCTATCTCCTCCACCAGTTCCCTGAAGGGCATGCGTACCCGGTTGAGCATCGCCTGAAAAAGGTCGGCCTTGTTCTTGAAATGCCAGTAGACAGCGCCCCGGGTCATGCCGGCGTGACGGGCGATCTGCTCCAGGGAAGTGCGGGCGACTCCCTTGTCCAGGAAAACCTCTTCGGCAGCATCGAGCAGGGCTTCGCGAGTCGCGGCGGCCTCGGCCTTGGTCTTTCGCGCCATGCAAGGCGAACTCCATCAAGCGGTAAGGCCGTTATTCTACCTGATTGCCATGGTTTTAACATTCGTCAATGTATGGTTGGTGGGCTATGTCTCCGCCTTTGCTGACGGCCCTCGCCAACGCCGTGACAACCCGGGTATAAAGGGTCCTTTGCCCCGTCACAGGATGACTTTGCCATGGCCCGAGCGCCCCTCGACCTTGCCGGCACTCGCATCGCCCCCGGCACCCGTACTCAGATTGATGTGCCGGTAGCTCGGCTCTACACTCATGCGCCTCTCTACATACCGCTGGAAGTGGTCCATGGGCGCCAGTCGGGCCCGACGCTGCTGGTGTGCGGCGGCATTCACGGCGACGAGATCAACGGCGTGGAAATCGTGCGTCGCCTGCTTCGCTCGAAGCAGATCAAGGGCTTGCGCGGCACCCTGATCGCCGCGCCCATCGTCAATGTCTTTGGCTTCGTTCAGCACAGCCGCTACCTGCCCGACCGGCGAGACCTTAACCGCTGCTTCCCGGGCAGCGAGTCAGGCTCGCTGGGTGGACGGGTGGCCGCGCTGTTCCGGGAGCAGATCGTCGACCACGCCACCCATATCATCGATCTGCACACCGGCGCGATCCACCGCACCAACCTGCCCCAGATCCGCGCCCAGCTAGAAACCGGCAGCGAGACCGAACGCATGGCCAACGCCTTCGGCGCACCGGTGATTCTCAACGCCGAGCTGCGCGAGGGTAGCCTGCGTCACTATGCCCAGAATCGCGGCATACCGGTGTTGACCTACGAGGCGGGAGAGGCGCTGCGCTTCGACGAGTGGGCAATCTCTCCGGGGGTGCGCGGCGTGCTGAGGGTGATGCGACGACTGGGTATGCTGACCGGAGAGCATCGCCGCCGCCAGCCGCCAGCGGCGGAGGTCGCCAACGGCTCAAGCTGGGCGCGGGCGCCCATCGACGGCATCCTGCGGCCCCAGGTGCGCCTGGGCGCTCGAGTCGCCAAGGGTGAGCTGCTGGGGCGGGTCGCCGACCCCTTCGGCAACGCGGAAGGGGAGGTGCTCTCCATGGCCGACGGCATTGTCATCGGCATGAGCCGACTGCCGCTGGCTAACGAGGGCGAGGCACTCTTTCATGTCGCTCGCTTCGATGCTATCGAGGAGGCCGAAAGTGCCGTCGAGGGCTTTCATTCCAGCCTGACGCCCCCGCCCGACTCGCTTTATTAAGGAGACATCAGCATGTTTGATCTCAGGCACCAACAGGACGAAGGTCAGCAGGAGGAAGGTCAGCGCTCCACTGATCGCGCGGGGAACCTCAATCATCACTACTGGATGCCGTTCAGCGCCAACCGCGACTTTCATGCCAACCCACGGGTGATCACCGGGGCGGAGGGGCGCTACTTCATCGATGATCGCGGTCGGCGGCTGTTTGATTCCCTATCGGGGCTGTGGACCTGCGGGGCGGGTCACAATCGTGCCGAGATCCAGCAGGCGGTGGCGCAACAGCTTGGCACGCTCGACTATGCGCCGGGCTTTCAGGTGTCTCATCCGCTGGCCTTCCAATTGGCCGAGAAGGTGGCCAGTCTTACGCCGGAGGGGCTTGACCATGTCTTCTTCACCGACTCTGGTTCCGAATCTGCCGACACGGCCGTGAAGATGGCCAAGGCCTACTGGCGGTTGAAGGGGCGCCCCGAAAAGACCCGCATGATCGGGCGTGCCAAGGGCTATCACGGCGTCAATGTGGGCGGCACCAGCCTTGGCGGGATCGGTGGCAACCGCAAACACTATGGCCAGCTGATGGACGTCACCCATCTTCCCCACACCTTGCAGCCGAAGCTGGCCTTCACGCGGGGCCAAGCCGAGACGGGCGCCGAGCTGGCCGATGCGCTACTGGAGCAAATCGCCCTCCACGATGCCTCCAACATCGCCGCGGTGATCGTCGAACCGATGTCGGGCTCGGCGGGAGTGATCGTTCCGCCGAAGGGCTACCTCGATCGGCTGCGGGTGATCTGCGACGCTCATGACATCCTGCTGATCTTCGACGAGGTGATCACCGCCTTCGGACGCAGCGGGGCGCGCACTGGCGCGGAGGCTTTCGGCGTGGTGCCCGACATGATGACCATTGCCAAGCAGCTCACCAACGGTGCGGTACCCATGGGGGCGGTGATCGCCTCCGGCGAGATCTTTGACACCTTCATGCACGCCGGCGGGCCTCGGCACGCCATCGAGTTCCCCCACGGTTACACCTACAGCGGTCACCCGGTTGCCTGCGCGGCGGCTCTGGCGGCCCTGGGACTGTTCGAGCGCGAGGACTTTCCGGCTCAGGTTCGCGCCATCGCCCCGGCTTTCGAGGCGGAACTGCATTCGCTCAAGGGGCGGCCCTGGGTGGTGGACATTCGTAACTATGGATTGGCCGGCGCCATTCAGCTGGCGCCGCGCAACGGCGACCCCACCATCCGCCCCCGGGATGCCCATCAGGCGCTGTGGGAGGCGGGCTTCTACGTGCGCTATGGTGGCGATACCCTGCAGTTTGGCCCGCCCTTCGGTAGCACTGAAACGGAGCTGGAGCGGCTCTTCGATGCGGTAGGAGGAGTGCTGGACCGACTCGATTGATGCGGATCTCTTCTCTGAGCCGGCGAGATTCGTTTCAACCATTTTTCCGGACGACGACCGGGGCCAATATGGCCCCGGTTGCGTTCCCCACCCAGCGAGGTCTCCCGGTCAGGCCGGTGCCGTGTCGCGTTCTGGTACCAGGCTCAGGGCATCGTCGAAGACGCGCAGGCAGGCGCCGTCCAGGTGGCCATTCTCAGAGAGGTGGCGGCGAAAGCGACGCCCCCCGGGCTGGCCCTGGAACAGGCCCAGCAGGTGGCGAGTGATATGGTTGAGCTTGGCCCCTTGCTCGAGGCGGCGGGCGATGTAGGGGCGAAAGGCCTGTGCCGCCGCGTGGCGGCTGGCGGCTGGCCCCGGTTCGCCACAGAGCATCTCGTCGACCCCGGCCAGCAGCCAGGGGTTCTGATAGGCCTCGCGACCCACCATCACACTGTCCACCTGATCGAGCTGTGCGCGACACTCGGCGAGGGTCTTGATACCACCGTTGATGCCGATATGCAGCTCCGGGCGGCTCGCCTTGAGGCGGTGCACTCGGGAGTAGTTCAGCGGTGGAATGTCGCGATTCTCCTTGGGGGAGAGGCCCTGCAGCCAGGCCTTGCGGGCGTGCACGATGAAGGTGTCGCATCCGGCGTCGGCAACGATGGCGATGAAGCGCTCGAGGTCGGCGTCCTCGTCCTGGTCATCAATGCCGATGCGGCACTTCACGGTGACCGGGATGGAGACTGCCTCGCGCATGGCGCGCACTGCGGCGGCGACCTTCTCCGGATGGCCCATCAGACAGGCGCCGATCAGGTTGTTCTGCACTCTGTCGCTGGGGCACCCCACGTTCAGATTGACCTCGTCATACCCCCAGGCCTCGGCGATGGCCGCGCACTCTGCCAGCTCGCCGGGATCGCTGCCGCCCAGCTGCAGCGCGAGGGGGTGCTCCACCTCGTCGAAGCCAAGAAAGCGCTCCCGTGGGCTACCGTAGAGGATGGCGCCAGTGGTGACCATCTCGGTATAGAGCAGCGCACGGTGCGTCAAGGTGCGGGCGAACGCGCGGTAGTCGCGAGTCGTCCAATCCATCATCGGAGCGACGGAGAACGTACGGTCGAGCTGGGGCATCGGGCATCACGGGGTTGTTCTGGGAAGGCATGCAGTTTACCAGTCCATGTCTCGGGTTGCCCATGTCGCCGCAGTTGTCTCCGCATATTGCTAGCCGGCTCTGGAGAAGGCGAGCGGGTCCAGTTCGTGACGCTGAATGGTCACCGCGGCCTGACAGTTCAGGCAGCGCAGAGTGCCGGTGTCTCGGGTGAGCCCTTCGACCCGGAAACGGTGTAGGTAGAGAGTTTCCGGCTCATCAGTGTTGCCGCACCGGCGGCAGATAAGCGTCAGACCATGTACCTTGTGAGTGATGGTGATGGTGTCCACGTGAACCTCCTGCTCAGGAAAGAGGAGTTACCGCAGGGAGGCGGGGAGGTAGATGAGGATATCCGAGCATCCCATGTGAATAATCTATGCCATCACCCGCTTGCGCACCCGTGAAAACGTTTCAAGAGCTACCAGCAATAATCTTGGAACTTTTCCTTCAAGGAGATGGCCATGCCTCACAACCTCACTGACCACCAGTTGGAGCTGCTGACCCGAGTGCTTCAGCACGGTGGGGTGCTGTCCTCACCCTTCGGTTATTCCGACGAGGACGCCCTGCTACCGGCGCTGCGCGAGGATATCGCAGTCCTGGAGAAGATGGGTTTGATCACGGTGGTGCCGCATACCGGCTCGAGACTCGGCGAGACCTTAACGCTGACCGAAGAGGGCTATGCGGCCCTCGACATGACATGACGGGTAGCGTCGGGTGAGGGGCGTCACTGTTCGGCATGCGTCGGCCGGGTCTCAGGAGGTGAACACCGTGTAGAGCATCTGCAGTGCCAGAGCCATCAGCATGAAGGCGAATACCCGCTTGAGAATCCCCACTGGCAGGCGATGCGCGAGCCTTGCGCCGATGGGCGCGGTAAGAATGCTCAATGGTGCCATGAGCAGCAGGGCGGGCAGGTAGATATAGCCCATGGCGGCATCCGGCAAGCCAGGGGTTCCCCAGCCGTTGATGAGGTAGCCCAGCGCTCCTGCCAAGGCGATCGGCAGTCCCACCGCGGCCGAGGTGCCGATGGCATGGGGCAGCCGGACGTTGCACCAGGTCAGGAAAGGCACGGTCAGCGAGCCGCCGCCGATCGCCACCAGCGCTGAAATACCGCCGATGCCAAGCCCCGCACCGGACAGGCCGATCGGTCCCGGCAAGGTGCGGCTAGGCTTGGGCTTCAGGTTGGCGAGCATCTGTAGCGACATCAGTACCATGAAGACGGCGAAGAATATTGCGAGACCGCGGGTGGGTATCAAAGCGGCGATAAAGGTGGCCAGGAAGGTGCCGGCGAGGATGGCGGGAGTGAGGTGGCCTACGATGGGCCAGCGTACTGCGCCATGCCGATGGTGCGACCAGAGGCTGGCCGAGGCGGACGGCACGATAGCTGCCATGGCGGTGCCCAGCGCCAGATGGGCGATATGCTCGTGAGGGACGCCCTGGATCACGAATATCGAGGTCAGGATTGGCACCATGATGCCGCCCCCGCCGATGCCGAGCAGTCCGGCCATCAGGCCGACAAAGCCGCCCAGAGCCAGGTAGGCCAACCACCAGATGGGATCCAATGCCCTCTCTCCTTCTGCGAATTCGTATGATGTCTGAACTAACGCCCTGGACTCGAGCGCCAGGGGCAGCAGTGTAGAGGAAAACGCCGTGTGGTGGGCACCGTTCCCGGGTGGCTACCACTGCCTGAGGATTAAGGCTTGACGAGGAGCGGGTCGGCTAAAGCGGCAATGTGCTATGTAGTAGGTCAGTGCAGCGACACCCAGGACGCTGTAGGACACGTTACAACGACAGGAGAGGACATCATGACGAATCGGAAAGGCGTGCTGGAAGCCTTGCGCGAGGACCTGATCGGACGGATCGAGCAATACAGGGCGCATAAGGAGCAGCGTAGTGGGCCGCTGGACAAGGATATGGAGGAACAGGCTATCGAGTTACAGAACGACGAGGTCGTCGACGCCCTGGAAAGTGAGTCCGAGGAGGAACTGCGTCAGGTGATGCACGCCCTGGCGCGGATCGATGCCGGCGAGGGCGAAGTCTGTGAGGCCTGCGATGAATCGATTGCGCCTGAGCGTCTCGACGCTGTGCCCTTCACCACGCTGTGCCGACAGTGTGCCGAGCTACGTTGAGTAATTGTCGGGACGGGCAGCCCGAGCCGGTGATAGCCTAGGCAAGTGAATCATCGCTTCGGAGGTCATGCATGAGCGTGTGGTATCGATGGTGCGGCCTTGGCGTAATGCTGGTGATGTTGGCGGGATGCGGCGGAAACGGTACTGAAAGCGAAGAAGCGCAGGACAAGCCGGAAACGGTTGCCCAGCCTTACCCTTCTGACACCTCGGAGCCTGAGCCCGCGGTGGATCCTTTTGACGAAGCGGTAGAGATCGAGTTTTCGGTCACCCTGGGCGGTGACCGGCGTCTGCTGGTGGAGGGGGAGAGTAACCTGCCTGATAACTCTCGCCTGCAGGTGGTAGTGCAGCGAGAGGCGAGCGGCATTCGCTGGCAGGAGCGTACAACGCTGACTGAAGGCCGTTTCCAGGCTGGCCCCTTCGGTTCGGGCAGCGGCCTTCCGGACGGCGGCTATGTCATCACCGTCAATCTCTCCGAGGCCACCGTGCAGCCCGAAGGAGTTCGTGCCCGGATCGGTGAGCGGGGCGAGCATCTGAGCGGTTCCCTGGTGAGCACGTCGCGCCACGGTCTGGGGCAGGTCGCGAGCGCCTCTCGACGTTTCATGATTGGAGACGAGCCGCGCCGCACCCACGATAGCGTCGAGGTGAGGGGATTTGAATAGCGCTGGATGAGCAAGGTTGTTGAGCAGTGTCGCGGGTAGAATAGTGCCGGAGGGCGAGTGGTGCGGGCCGCCCGCACCATCTCAGAGCGTGGAGGCCTGCCAGCGGGCCAGCAACATACCCACTAACCGGGTGTCAGGGGGAGCGGGATATGGGGCGTCCTCATCCTGTTTGCTGAACTGCAGGGCTTCGTCTTCCCGCTTGGACACCCGGCGAACGCACAGCTGGCTGTTCTCTTCCACGAGATACAGGCCTGGCTGGCGGAAGCGATCCGTTGGCGCCACGGCGACGAGATCGTGATTCGACAGGAAATCGAAAGTATCGCCCGGCGCCGGGGTCAACAGGTAGCACTCTCTTTGCCACTTTTGGCGCCGGGAGGCGGGTAGCAGGTCCCGGGGCACTTCGATGTGACTGCCGGCAAGGGCTTGCCAGGGTGCGGGGAGTTTATGTCTCAGGGGCAGGGGAGTTGGCCGATGCTCGCCGCCACCCTCAAGAAGCCTCGACAGAGTGCAATCCAGCGCCTGGGCCAAGGCCACCAGTCGTTCATGGCCAATCTGGCGAATAGCACCGGACTCCCAGTAGGAGATGGTCACATCGGAAACACCAACTCGACGGGCCAGGGCGGCCTTGTTGAGGTTGGCTTCCAGCCGGAGCTCCTTGATGCGCGGGCCTAATGAATCCATCTCTCTATCCTGTTGTCGCGTGCGCTGCGTTATCTGAATGTTACAAAAAGTCGTCGATGATCATCCGGGATCCATTGTGGGCGTGCAATTTCGCGCATCAACGTTGATTAACCGCTTATGCCGATCACCAAGCCACTGGCTCGCCGGCCCAGTCATGGAAGCTGGCGCCTTCTCCGGGGCGACGCTGCTCCAGCACATTCAATAGTTGCTCGGCCACGAAGGCTGGGGTGAATAGCTTGCCCTCGGGGACTCGCGCCTGGAAGGGGCGAGAGAGGGGGGTGTCGGTGGTGCCCGGATGCAGGCAGGCAACGGCCAGGTTCGGGTTGAGTCTGCGCAGCTCGATGGCAGCGGTTCTCATCAGCATGTTGTGTGCTGCCTTGCTGGCGCGGTAGGCGTACCAGCCACCCAGGCGGTTGTCCTCGATGGAGCCGACTCGGGCTGAGAGGCTCGCGACTAGCGCCGGGTGTTGGCCCTTGAGGCTGGGTTGCAGGGCCTTGAGCAACATGGCGGGTGTCGTGGCGTTGACATGGAACAGTCGGGCCAGGGTCTCGGCATCGAGGTCGTCGAGCCGCTTTTCAGGGTGTATGCCGAGCGTCTCGTCATGAAGCATGCCGATGGCGTTGAAGGTCAGGTGAAGCGTCGCTCCGTCGAGGTAGGAGGCCAGTGTCTCGAGCCCCTCTTGGGTGGTGAGGTCAGCGTTCAGCGCCTCAAAGCGGTCATCGTTCGGACGAGGTGTCGTCTGCCGGCCGACGCCGATCACCCGCCCCGGCCTTGGGCTGGCCAGCAGGGTATCCACCACTGCACTGCCGATGCCGCCACCGGTGCCAGTCACCAGCGTGGTAAAACCCTCGGGAAGTTGTGTGAGCATGATGCTCTCCAGATTGGTGGGTCATATGGCCTGAGATTGACCGCGATCTTGCTGGATGATTCCCCCGACGGCTGCCTAGGCGGCGACAGGTGCGTATAATATGCCCATTCTTCTACCATCGGATCCGGGACACCGTAACGACATGACCGTACGCACGCGTATCGCGCCGTCACCGACCGGCGATCCCCACGTCGGCACCGCCTACATCGCGCTCTTCAATCTCTGTTTCGCTCGTCAGCACGGTGGCCAGTTCATCCTGCGCATCGAGGATACCGACCGGGTGCGTTCGACGCCCGAGTCGGAACAGATGATTCTCGATTCACTGCGCTGGCTGGGTCTCGACTGGGACGAGGGCCCCGATGTGGGGGGGCCACACGGCCCCTACCGTCAGAGCGAGCGCGGCGACATCTACGCCGAGTACGCCCGTCAACTGATCGAGGCGGGGCACGCTTTCAAGTGCTACCGGACCAGCGAGGAGCTGGACGAGTTGCGCGAGGCGCGCAAGGACGCCGGCATGCAGCTGGCGCTTAAGCCCGCCGATCTGGTCCTGCCGGCCGAGGAACAGGCCCGCCGTGAGCGCGAGGCATGGCCCCACGTGGTGCGCATGGCGGTACCTGCCGGGGGCACCTGCGTTATCCATGACATGTTGCGCGGCACCATCGAGGTGGACTGGGCCCAGGTGGACGCCCAGATTCTGCTCAAGTCCGACGGCATGCCCACCTACCACCTGGCCAACGTAGTCGACGACCATCTGATGGGCATCACTCACGTACTGCGCGGCGAGGAGTGGATCAACTCGGCGCCCAAGCACCAGCTGCTCTATGAGTATTTCGGCTGGGAGATGCCCGAGCTCTGCCATATGCCGCTGCTGCGCAATCCAGACAAGTCGAAGCTTTCCAAACGCAAGAATCCCACGTCGATCAACTACTATCGGCGCATGGGCTACCTGCCCCAGGCGGTGATCAACTATCTGGGTCGCATGGGCTGGTCAATGCCCGACGAACGCGAGAAGTTCAGCCTCGATGAGATGATGGCCCATTTTGATATACAGCGCGTGTCGCTGGGCGGGCCGGTGTTCGATTTGGAGAAGCTCACCTGGCTCAACGGCCTCTACATCCGCGAGGAGCTCGACGACGATGCCTTTCTCAAGGCGCTGATGGAATGGGCCTTCAACGAGCGCTACGTCAAGGAGATCCTGCCTCAGGTGCGTCCGCGAGTGGAGACCCTTTCCGAGGTTGTGCCTCTCGCAGGCCATTTCTTCTCGGGGCTGCCGCGGATCACCGAAGAAAATTTCGATGCCGTCAAGCTGGGTCACGAGGACCTGCTTCGGCTGCTTCAGTTCCTGGTGTGGCGCTTCGAAATCGTCCCGGCTTGGCACAAGGAGGCGCTGCTGGTCGAAGTGAAGGGGCTGGCTGCCCACTTTGATCTTAAGATGAAGGAGTTTCTGGCTCCCGTGTTCATCGCGATCACCGGCTCTACCGCCAGCACCTCTGTGATGGACGCCATGGCTATCCTCGGCTCCGATATGACTCGAGCGCGGCTTCGCCACGCCATCGAGGTGCTCGGCGGCGTTTCCAAGAAGCAGGCCAAGCGTTTCGAGAAGGAGTTCCTCGAACTCGATTGATTTCGTGTTGACGAAGACGAGTCGAATCAGTAATATGCGATTCGTCTTCAGGGCACGGGGCCTTAGCTCAGCTGGGAGAGCGCGACACTGGCAGTGTCGAGGTCAGCGGTTCGATCCCGCTAGGCTCCACCAATAACGTACCTGAAACGTTTGCGTCCCATTCGTCTAGTGGCCTAGGACACCGCCCTTTCACGGCGGTAACAGGGGTTCGAACCCCCTATGGGACGCCACTCTTTATGAAAAGGGCACTCTCTCGAGTGCCCTTTTTTATCGCCTGGCGTCAACCGCCAGCGCTGTTATCTCTCCCAGTTTTATCTCCTTATGATCCCTTTTTCAGGGTGAATTCTGCTTGACTTGTCCACTAGGCGGGGTTCTGCCCGGCTGTCTGTGCGCAAGTGAACTGCAATCGCCCGTGATCACAGGCTTTTTCATAAAGTCCATTTAAATCATAGGCTTACGCAAGGTTAAAAATTGATCAATCTAAGCCCAAGCCCCAGTTCATGGCGATTTGACGGCTTTTTCGAGTGGTTGTGAACAGGTTTATCCACAGATTGTGTGGACAACGAATCGGGGTCGCGCGATGCCCACAGCATGAGATTTGTCAACCTGAAAACGGCAGCCGGTTGAGGCTGCCGGGGAAGATAGGAGGGCGGCGCCCGGCGTCGCCCTTTTGCTCAGAGGTGGCCCACAGCGCGCAGTCGGCGCAGCAGCGAAGAGGTGTCCCAGCGTCCTCCGCCCATCACCTGAACGTCGGCGTAGAACTGATCCACCAGGGCGGTGACTGGCAGGCGGGCCTGAAGGCGACGAGCCTGCTCCAGGCAGATGCCAAGATCCTTGCGCATCCAGTCGACGGCGAAGCCGTGCTCGTATTCGTCCTCGATCATGGTGGCGTGGCGGTTCTCCATCTGCCAGGAGCCGGCGGCCCCCTTGGAGATGACGTCAATTACGCGCTGCTGATCGAGGCCGGCCTGCTCGGCGAAGTGCAGGCCTTCGGCAAGGCCCTGAACCAATCCGGCGATACAGATCTGGTTGACCATCTTGGTCAGTTGGCCGCTGCCGGCGGGACCCATTAGAGTCACCGCCTTGGCGAAGTGCTCAAGAGTTGTCACGGCGCGTGCGAAGTCGCGTTCGCTGCCGCCGCACATGACAGTCAGGGCGCCGTTCTCGGCGCCCTGCTGGCCGCCGGAGACCGGCGCGTCAATAAACCCGATACCGCGTTCGCGGCAGGCGGCGTCGAGTTTCAGTGCGAGATCCGCCGATGCCGTCGTGTGGTCTACCAGCAGGCTACCCTCGGCCATCCCGTGCAGCGCACCGTCGTCGCCGCTGGTGACCTGGCGAACGTCGTCGTCATTGCCCACGCAGACCAGCACCAGGTCGGCGCCTTCGGCGGCCTCCCGAGGCGTGGGGTGGTGGCTGCCGCCGTGTTCCTTGGCCCAGGTCTCGGCCTTTGCGGCGGTGCGGTTGAAGACGCGAACGGTAAGGCCGGCGCGAGCCAGGTGACCGGCCATGGGATAACCCATCACGCCAAGGCCGATAAAGGCGACGGTGGAGATGCGGTTGCTCATACGGATTGCTCACTGTTGTTGGAGGTGGAGAAGATCATGACGCAGAAAACCGCCCGAAGGCGGCTTTCTGAAGAGTAGCGCACGCGGCTTGGGCCGCCTTTGCCGGGTTACTTGGTCGGCGGGTTACTTGGTCGGATAGACACGCTGTGTATGCCCGGTATAGAGCTGACGCGGACGGCCAATCTTGTAGCTGTCGCTGAGCATCTCGTTCCAGTGGGAGATCCAGCCGATGGTGCGGGACACGGCAAAGATCACGGTAAACATATTGGTTGGGATGCCCATGGCCTTGAGAATAATGCCGGAATAGAAGTCGACGTTGGGGTAGAGCTTGCGCTCGATGAAGAACTCGTCTTCCAGGGCGATCTGCTCCAGGCGCTTGGCGATCTTGAGCTGAGGGTCGTCGGCCATACCCAGTTCGGCCAGTACTTCGTCACAGCTCTCCTTCATCACCTTGGCGCGCGGATCGAAGTTACGATAGACGCGATGGCCAAAGCCCATCAGCTTGAAGGGGTCATCCTTGTCCTTGGCCCTGTCGATGAATCGCTGGATGTTCTCCTCGGAGTCGTCACCGATCTCGTCGAGCATCTTCAGCACCGCCTCATTGGCCCCGCCGTGAGCCGGACCCCAGAGAGCCGCGATGCCTGCGCTGATGCATGCAAAAGGGTTGGCGCCAGTGGAGCCCGCCAGTCGAACCGTCGAGGTGGAGGCATTTTGCTCGTGGTCCGCGTGAAGCATGAAGATGCGGTCCATAGCCTTGGCGTAGACCGGGTTGATCACGTAGTCCTCGCAAGGGTTGCTGAACATCATGTAGAGGAAGTTCTCTGCATAGCTCAGGTTGTTGCGCGGATAGTTGAATGGCTGGCCTACGTTGTACTTGTGAGACATCGCTGCGATGGTCGGCATCTTGGCGATCAGGCGGATCGCGCTGATGATGCGATCTTCCTCGATGTTGGTGTCCATGTGATCGTGGTAGAAGGCGGCCAGGCCACCTACGACACCACACAGGATTGACATCGGATGGGCGTCGCGGCGGAAGCCCTTGAAGAAGTTGTTGATTTGGTCATGGACCATGGTGTGGTTGCGGACCCGCGACTCGAAGTCAGCATATTGCTCATCGCTCGGCAACTCGCCGAACAGGAGCAAGTAGCTCATCTCGACGAAGTTGGACTCCTTGGCCAACTGGTCGATCGGGTAGCCCCGGTGCAGCAGTACGCCCTTGCCACCATCGATGTAGGTGATGGCTGACTGGCAAGAGGAGGTGGCCATGAAGCCGGGATCGTAGGTGAAGAGGCCTTCGGCACCCAGTCCACGCACGTCAATGACGTCCGGGCCCAGGGTGCCCGAATAGACAGGCAGTTCGATCGTCTTGTCCAGACCGTCTACCGTCAGCGTCGCTTTCCTGTCAGCCATGGAGGCCTCCTCTCGAGTTCGTGTTAGGGCGATAAGTCGTTATTTCACTGGTGGGTTCCCAGCGATTTCCGGCGAAAAATGTTCGCCCACTATAGAAGCGTTCCAGCGATTGTCAATTAGCCCATGGCGACACGCATGCTGTGCAGCGCCTTGCGCTAGGTAGAAGTGTTGTATAATAATTGATGCTGCGCACCATCCTGGATTCACACGCGCCAGCAAGCAGCTCGGGGATGGCGTGGTGGGGGAAGCGGCGGCCTTTGCACCATGGTCTAGTTAGCCACCGCTTCATTTGTCATGGCCTGGCCATGTCCTTATAATCCATCCCGCGCGACTGGCAGGAACAGGCGGTCTTGTCCGGCATCACGGCAAGCGCCGCTACTTCCCGAAACCACCGCCCGCTCGGGCCTTGCCCGTCCTGTTGTCAAGTGGGCCATAGAGAGTGTGTAGAGAGCCGTGAATAGCAAACGACCCGTAAATCTGGATCTGTCCACGATACAGTTTCCACTTCCCGCCCTGACCTCCATCGCTCACCGTATCACCGGTGTGATCTTGTTTGTCGGCCTGATTTTTGCCTTCTGGGCCCTCAGTAAGTCGCTGTCGTCTCCAGCGGGCTTCGCCGCCGTCAGCGACGTGCTGGCCAACAACTTTCTGGTCAAACTGATCGCATGGGGCTTGTTGTCGGCGCTTTCCTACCACTTCGTGGCCGGCATCAAGCACCTGGTAATGGATATGGACATCGGTGTGACCCTAGAGGGCGGCCATAAGAAAGCACAGATCACCGTGGTGGTAAGTGCGGTCCTGATCATTCTGGCGGGAGTCTGGGTATGGTAACTAACATCACCAATTTCGGCCGCAGCGGTCTTTCCGACTGGCTCATTCAGCGCGTGTCGGCGGTTATCTTGGCGATCTACGCCCTTTTCATCGTCGCCTACCTGTTGCTCAATCCGGGCCTGGACTATGCCACCTGGAATGGCCTGTTCGCACAGACCTGGATGCGAATCTTTTCGCTGCTGGCCTTCGTGTCGCTGTCTGCCCACGCCTGGGTAGGCTTGTGGACCGTGACCACCGACTATATCAAGCCGACAGGTATCCGTGTCGGCGCCCAGACCGCCATCATCCTGGCCATCTTTGTATTCCTGGTCTGGGGCATTCAGATTCTGTGGGGAGCTTGATACATGTCCAACCTTCGTAGCCTTTCGTTCGACGCCATCATCATCGGTGGTGGCGGTGCTGGCCTTCGAGCCGCCCTCGAGTTGGCCAAGTCCGGCAAGAAGACCGCCGTATTGTCCAAAGTTTTCCCGACACGCTCCCATACCGTCTCTGCTCAGGGCGGCATCACCTGTGCCATTGCGTCCGCCGATCCTGACGATGACTGGCGCTGGCACATGTACGACACCGTCAAGGGCGGCGACTATATCGCCGACCAGGATGCTGCTGAGTACATGTGTTCTGAAGGCCCCAAGGCAGTTTTTGAGCTCGAGCACATGGGCCTGCCGTTTTCCCGCTTCGACAACGGGCGCATCTATCAGCGTCCGTTCGGCGGCCAGTCCAAGGATTTCGGCGCCGGCGGCCAGGCGTCTCGCACCTGTGCCGCGGCGGATCGTACCGGTCACGCCCTGCTCCACACCCTCTATCAGAACAACCTGAAGAACGACACCACTTTCCTCAACGAGTGGTACGCGGTTGATCTGGTCAAGAACGCCAACGGCGACGTGGTGGGCTGTATCGCCATGGATATCGAGACCGGCGAGATTGTGCACGTTAAGTCCAAGGCCACCGTGCTGGCGACTGGCGGGGCAGGCCGCATCTACGCCTCCACCACCAACGCATTGATCAACACCGGCGACGGTATCGGCATGGCGCTGCGCGCAGGCTTCCCGATGCAGGACATGGAGATGTGGCAGTTCCACCCGACCGGCATCTACGGTGCGGGCACCCTGGTGACCGAGGGTTGCCGCGGTGAGGGGGGTTACCTGGTGAACAAGGATGGCGAGCGCTTCATGGAGCGTTACGCTCCCAACGCCAAGGATCTGGCGGGACGCGACGTGGTGGCGCGCTCCATGGTCATGGAGATTCTCGAAGGTCGCGGCTGCGGCGAGAACGGTGACCACGTCTTCTTGAAGCTTGACCATCTTGGCGAGGAAGTTCTCGGCAAGCGCCTTCCCGGCATCGTCGAGCTCTCCAAGACCTTTGCCCATGTCGATCCGGCCAAGGAGCCCATCCCGGTGGTGCCGACTTGCCATTACATGATGGGCGGGATTCCCACCAATGTGCATGGCCAGGCGATCATGCAGGACGCCGACGGCAACGACCAAATCGTCAATGGCCTGTTTGCCTGCGGTGAGGCAGCCTGCGTCTCGGTGCACGGTGCCAACCGTCTGGGCGGCAACTCGCTGCTCGACCTGGTGGTCTTCGGCCGCGCGGCGGGTATGTTCATTGAGGGCGCGCTCAATGAAGGCATCGAGTACCTCGACGCCTCCGAGTCTGATATCGAATCGGCCATGAAGCGGATGAATCGCTGGAACGAGTCTGAAGGCGGCGAGACGGTGCCTGAGCTCAAACGTGCACTGCAGAGCATCATGCAGAACTCGTTCGGCGTGTTCCGCGAAGAAGAGAACATGCAGAAGGGCGTCGGGCAGCTGGCCGAATTGCGCGAGCGTATCGCCAACGCCTATCTGCCGGACAAGACTAACGCTTTCAACACGGCGCGCGTCGAAGCCTTGGAGCTGGATAACCTGATGGAAGTGGCAGAAGCCACCGCCATCTCGGCCCTGGAACGCAAGGAGAGCCGTGGTGCGCATTCCCGCTATGACTATCCGGACCGTGACGACGTCAACTGGCTGAAGCACTCGCTCTATTTTCCTGCCGACAAGCGGCTTGCCAAGCGCGACGTCAACTTCACGCCCAAGACTGTTGACACCTTCGAGCCGAAAGTACGCACCTACTAACTCAGCAACTACAAGGGTGAGTCACGATGTCCAAGCTTCAGGTATCCATCTACCGCTACAATCCGGAGACCGACTCCGCGCCCTACATGCAGGAGTTCCAGGTCGACACCCAGGGCCGTGACGTCATGGTTCTGGACGTCCTTCACATGATGAAGGAAGACGACAACGGCCTGGCTTACCGCCGCAGCTGCCGCGAAGGCGTTTGCGGTTCCGACGGCATGAATATGAACGGCAAGAACGGCCTGGCCTGCATCACCCCTCTCTCCGAGGTGATCAAGGGCAATAAGCTGGTGCTGCGTCCGCTGCCGGGACTGCCGGTCATCCGTGACCTGGTGGTCGACATGGGCTTGTTCTACAAGCAGTACGAGCGCATCCAGCCGTATCTGCAGAACGACACCCCGGCTCCGGCCATCGAGCGGCTGCAGTCGCCCGAGGACCGCGACAAGCTCGATGGGCTTTACGAGTGCATTCTTTGTGCCTGCTGTTCGACGTCTTGCCCGTCATTCTGGTGGAATCCGGACAAGTTCGTTGGCCCGGCCGGCCTGCTGCAGTCTTACCGTTTCCTGGCCGACTCCCGCGACACCGCGACCGAAGAGCGTCTGGCAGAGTTGGAGGATCCGTTCTCAGTGTTCCGCTGCCGCGGCATCATGAACTGCGTGGCGGTCTGTCCGAAGGGACTCAACCCAACCCGAGCGATCGGGAAGATCCGCGACATGCTGCTGGCCAATGCCACTTAATGCCACTTAAAAGGTGGGCCTGAGCTTGTTATCATGGCCTTCTGATTTTGGTTGCGACAGCGTGTCGCAGCTGGAAGTTGGCACAGAAGCGTCAAAAGCCGGTGCCCAGGGCACCGGCTTTTGACCATGAAATTAAAGGCTTTCGGCCGATGGCCGTTGGCGCCGGAATGAGATTGGCCCCACCGGCAGGGCACTACCGATGTCGCCGCGCCCCGCGTGGGTTGGCGCCGATACCACCCCATCAGTGCAGGGTGACCGAGACATGCAACAAGGCATAATGGAGTTGATGTGGCGCTCCTCACACGTCAGTGGCGGCAATGCCCACTATGTGGAAGCGCTTTACGAGCAATACCTCGATGATCCCGCCGCTGTTCCGGACGAGTGGCGCAGCTACTTCGATCAGTTGCCGGCCCCTGAAGGCAGCGCCTCTCAAGACGTCCCGCTTTCCCCGATCCGCGAACAGTTCTACCAGCTGGGCCAGGCTCGCCGCAGCGCCCTGGCGGCTACCGCATCCGGCGGTGAAGAGAACAAGAAACAGGTCAAGGTTCTCCAGCTGATCAACGCCTACCGCTTTCGCGGTCACCAGAAGGCCGATATCGACCCGCTCGGACTGCGCAGCCCGACGCCGGTTCCCGATCTCGACCTCTCTTTCCATCAGCTCTCCAAGAGCGATATGGATACCGAGTTCCAGACCGGTTCCTTCTTTCTGGGACTTGATCGGGCTCCGCTCAAGGAGATCGTGGAGGCGCTGGATCAGACCTACTGTCGTTCCATCGGCTGCGAGATCATGCATATCGTCGACACCGAGGAAAAGCGCTGGCTGCAACAGCGCTTTGAATCGGTACGCAGCGCGCCCAAGTTCGGCAACGAGGTGCGTAAGCATGTGCTAGAGCGGCTGACCGCCGCCGAGGGCCTAGAGAACTACCTGGCGTCCAAGTACCCGGGTACCAAACGCTTTGGTCTGGAGGGCGGCGAAACCTTCATCCCCATGATGGACGAGCTTATCCAGCGCGGCGGTGGCTATGGCATCAAGGAGATGGTCATTGGCATGGCCCACCGCGGCCGTCTCAACCTGTTGGTCAACATTCTCGGCAAGAATCCCGGCGAGCTGATCGAGGAGTTTGACGGCAAGAAGGTCATCGAACACGGCTCCGGCGACGTCAAGTACCATCAGGGTTTCAGCTCCAATGTCATGAGTCCGGGCGGGGAAGTGCACCTGGCATTGGCCTTTAACCCCTCCCACCTGGAGATTGTCTCTCCGGTGGTCGAGGGTTCGGTGCGCGCCCGTCAGGATCGTCGCGACGACAGGGATGGCAGCAAGGTGTTGCCGATCAACGTTCATGGCGACGCCGCCTTTGCTGGTCAGGGCGTGGTCATGGAGACGTTCCAGATGTCCCAGACCCGCGCTTACAAGACCGGCGGCACGATCCATATCGTGATCAACAACCAGGTTGGCTTTACCACGTCAAATCCGCTTGATACTCGCTCCACCGAGTACTGCACAGATATCGCCAAGATGGTCCAGGCGCCAATCTTTCACGTCAACGGCGACGACCCCGATGCGGTGCTGCATGCCACCCAAGTAGCGCTCGATTTCCGTCAGCAGTTCAAGAAGGACGTAGTGATTGATCTGGTCTGTTATCGCCGCCGCGGCCACAACGAGGCCGACGAGCCAAGTGGCACCCAGCCGATGATGTACCGGAAGATCCGTGAGCAGAAGACCGCCCGCGAGATCTATGCGGCGCGGCTGGTAGAGCAGGGCGTGCTCTCCGAGGAAGACGCCAAGGCGATGATCGAGACCTATCGTGAAGACTTGATGGCTGGCAATCACGTGGCTAACGCTCTCGTTCAGGAGCCCAACACCTCGCTGTTTGTCGACTGGAAGCCCTATCTGGGTCATGAGTGGACCGGCCATGCCGACACTTCCGTCGAGATGAAACGTCTTCAGCGCCTGGCTGCCAGGATGTGCGACGTCCCGGACGGGGTTGAGGTACAGCGTCAGGTCGCCAAGATTTATGCCGATCGCCGCAAGATGCAGGCCGGCGGCATGGCGCTGAACTGGGGCTTCGCCGAGACCCTGGCGTATGCCACTTTGATTGATGACGGCCATCCGGTGCGCATCACCGGTCAGGACGTAGGCCGCGGTACCTTCTCTCACCGCCATGCGGTGGTGCATAACCAGAAGGACGGCAGCGCTTACGTGCCGCTGCAGCATATGGCAGACGGTCAGCCTCGCTTCACCATCCACGACTCCTATCTCTCCGAGGAGGCGGTGCTAGCGTTCGAGTATGGCTTTGCCACCACGGCGCCGAACCATCTGGTGGTCTGGGAGGCCCAGTTCGGTGATTTCTTCAACGGCGCTCAGGTGGTGGTGGATCAGTTCATCTCCTCTGGCGAGACCAAGTGGGGGCGGCTGTGCGGGTTGACCATGCTGTTGCCCCACGGCTACGAGGGGCAGGGTCCAGAGCACTCTTCGGCGCGCCTGGAGCGATTCCTTCAGATGTGCGCCGAGCACAACATGCAGGTTTGTGTGCCGACCACGCCTGCGCAGATTTTCCATCTGCTGCGTCGCCAGGTGGTTCGCAAGGTAAGAAAGCCTCTGGTGGTGATGTCGCCAAAAAGCCTGCTGCGTCACAAGGATGCCACTTCCAGCCTCGACGAGTTGGCGAGCGGCCATTTTCAGATGGTGCTGCCCGATCAGGGTGAGCGCGACCCCAGCAAGGTCGAGCGGATCATCCTGTGTGCCGGAAAGGTTTACTATGACCTGGCCAACTGGCGTGACGAGAACGACCGTCAGGACGTCGCCATTGTTCGCATCGAACAGCTCTACCCCTTCCCCAAGGAGGAGCTATTCGAGGCGCTCAAGGCCTATGTCAATGTCACCGACGTGGCGTGGTGCCAGGAGGAGCCCCTCAATCAGGGGGCCTGGTACTCGAGCCAGCATCATTTGCGGGCCGTGGCCGACATGCTCAATAGCAACCTGGGCAGTAAGCTCACGTTCGCCGGGCGTCCGGCCTCTGCAGCACCCGCCGCGGGCTATATGTCCGTTCACATAGAACAGCAGCGCCAGCTGGTGGAAGACGCCTTCAATCTTTGAGGCACGCCACCGGGACGAGATAGAACAGACAAGGGAAACGACATGGCTACCGAGATCAAGGCCCCAACCTTTCCGGAATCCGTTGCAGAGGGCAGCGTTGCCGCCTGGCACAAGAAGGCAGGCGATAGCGTCGAACGCGACGAACTGATCGTCGAGATCGAGACCGATAAGGTGGTGCTCGAGGTGCTGGCACCGGAAGCCGGCACTCTCACCGAGGTGCTCGCTGAAGAGGGCGAGACCGTGGAATCCGAGCAGGTGCTGGGTCGCATCGGTGAGGGAAAGGCCAAGAAGACCGAGGCCAAGGCCGACAAGAAAGATGACGCCACGGCCGAGAAGCAGGATGACGTCAAGGCTGAGAAGCCCGCCGCAGGCGGTGGCAAGCAGCACGAAGTTAAGGCGCCCACCTTCCCCGAGTCGATTCAGGAAGGCACTGTGGCCAGCTGGAACAAGCAGGTCGGCGAAGCCGTCACGCGCGACGAGGTGCTGGCGGAGATCGAGACCGACAAGGTGGTGCTGGAAGTGGTGGCACCGACCGACGGCACCCTCTCCGAGATCAGGGCCGAGGCGGGCAGTCAGGTCGAGTCCGAGGCAGTGCTGGCGATCTTCACTGAAGGCGCTGGGGGAGGCGCCGATACCTCTGCCGATGAAGCACCAGCGGCGTCTGCCGATGACGGCGCGAGCGACGAAAAGGTGGGTGACAAGATCCTCGCCCCGGCGGCGCGCAAGCTGGTCGCCGAGCATGATCTCGATGTCGGCGCCATCCAGGGCACGGGCAAGGGAGGGCGCATCCTCAAGGAAGACGTGTTGAAAGCGGTCAAGGACGGCAGCGCCATGAAAGCCTCCAAGCCTGCAGCGCCCTCCGCAAAGGCGGCTGCGGCAGCGCCGGCCGTCGAGGGCGAGCGTCCCGAGAAGCGCGTGCCGATGAGCCGCCTGCGTCAGACTATCGCCAAGCGACTGGTCCAGGCCCAGCAGACTGCCGCCATGCTGACCACCTACAACGAGGTGGATATGAGCGCGGTGATGGACCTGCGCGGTCAGTATAAGGATGCCTTCCTCAAGACCCACGACGTAAAGCTCGGTTTCATGGGCTTCTTCGTCAAGGCGGCCTCAGAAGCCCTCAAACGCTTCCCGGACGTTAACGCCTCCATCGACGGCACCGACATTGTCTACCACGGCTATCAGGACATCGGCGTGGCGGTCTCCACCGATCGCGGCCTGGTGGTTCCGGTGCTGCGTGATACCGACAGCATGAAGATTGCTGACGTCGAGAAGGGCATCGTCGACTTCGGCAAGCGGGCTCGCGACGGCAAGCTGGGCATCGACGAGATGCAGGGCGGCACTTTCACCATTACCAACGGCGGCACCTTCGGCTCGCTGATGTCCACGCCGATTATCAATCCGCCGCAGACGGCCATTCTGGGCATGCACAAGATTCAGGATCGCCCGATGGCGGTAAACGGCAAGGTCGAGATCCGCCCGATGATGTATCTCGCGGTCTCCTACGACCACCGCATGATCGATGGCAAGGACGCGGTCCGGTTCCTGGTGACCATCAAGGAACTGCTCGAAGATCCGTCACGCCTGCTGCTGGATATCTGAACGGCACGTGCCGCCTGATGAAGACAGCGGCACCTCAACCCAAGACACTCAAAGGGAGCCAATATGGCTGACAAGTTTGATGTGATCGTGATCGGTGCTGGCCCCGGCGGCTACGTGGCCGCCATTCGTGCCGCCCAGATGGGCCTCAAGGCCGCCGTCGTCGAAAAGTGGACCAGCGAGGATGGCAAGCCGGTGTTCGGCGGAACCTGCCTCAACGTGGGCTGCATCCCCTCTAAAGCACTGCTGGAGGCCTCCCACAAGTTTGTCGAGGCGAAGGATGACTTCGACGACATGGGCATCCAGGCCGGCGACCTCCAGATGGACGTCAAGAAGATGATTGCCCGCAAGGACAAGATCGTCGCCAACCTGACCGGCGGCGTGGCGGGCCTGCTCAAGGGCAACGGTGTGACCTCCATTCAGGGCACCGGCAAGGTGACCGGCGCCAATCAGGTCGAGGTCACCGACAATGACGGCAAGGCGACCTCCTACGAGACCGAGAACATCATCATCGCCACTGGCTCCGTGCCGGTGGAGATCCCGCCGACTCCGCTGACCGAGGGTCTGATCGTCGACTCCACCGGCGCCCTGGAGTTCCAGGAGACGCCAAAGCGGCTCGGCGTGATCGGTGCCGGCATCATCGGCCTGGAACTGGGCAGCGTGTGGTGTCGCCTGGGTGCCGAGGTCACCGTGCTTGAGGCCATGGACAGCTTCCTGCCAATGGTGGACACCGCCATTGCCAAGGAGACCCAGAAGCTGCTCAAGAAGCAGGGTCTGGACATCAGGCTGGGCGCTCGCGTTACCGGCTCCGAGGTCAAGGGCAAGGAAGTGGTCGTCAAGTACACCGACGGCAACGGTGAACAGGAGATGACCTTCGACAAGCTGATCGTCAGTGTCGGACGTAAGCCTTACACCAAGGGCGTTGTGGCCGACGGCTTGGGCATCGAGCTGGATGAGCGAGGTTTCATCCATGTCGATGACCAGTGCCGTACCGGCGTGCCGAGCGTCTTCGCTATCGGTGACTGCGTGCGCGGCCCGATGCTGGCCCACAAGGCCTCCGAGGAGGGCGTGGTGGTGGCAGACATCATCGCTGGCCACAAGGCCGAGATGAACTACGATGCCATCCCCAACGTCATTTATACCTTCCCCGAGGTGGCCTGGGTCGGCCTTACCGAGCAGGAAGCCAAGGCAAAGGGACTCAACGTCAAGGTCGGCAGCTTCCCGTTCGCTGCCAGCGGTCGCGCCATGGCTAACAATGCCACTGACGGCCAGGCCAAGATTGTCGCCGATGCCGAGACCGACCGCGTGCTGGGCATGCATATCGTCGGTCAGCATGCCGGCGAGATGATCGCCCAGGGCGTCATCGCTCTGGAATTTGGCTCAAGCGCCGAAGATCTGGCACTGACGTGTTATGCGCATCCGACCATGTCCGAGGCCGTGCACGAAGCGGCGTTGGCGGTGGATGGCCACGCCGTTCACATGGTTAACCGCAAGAAACGCAAGTAAGTCGCACAACGAGCGCCGCCCATCGGGCGGCGCGCTCCTTCCGGCGAAGCATCGGAAGGAACGGTGGTGGTCCCACACGTCCGCCAGCAGGTGAGACAGGATCACCGTTCGAGTCACATGCAACCAATGGCATGAATCGATGAACCTTCACGAGTATCAGGGCAAACAGCTGTTTGCCGACTACGGTCTTCCGGTGTCCAAGGGCTTTGCCGTCGACACCCCCGAAGAAGCTGCTGAAGCCTGCAAGAAGATCGGTGGTGACAAGTGGGTCGTCAAGGCCCAAGTCCACGCCGGTGGCCGTGGCAAGGCCGGCGGCGTCAAGCTCATCAAGAGCGCGGAGGAGGCCAAGGCCTTCGCCGAGCAGTGGCTGGGCAAGAATCTGGTGACCTACCAGACCGACGCCAACGGTCAGCCGGTGGCCAAGATCCTGGTCGAGAACTGCACCGAGATCGCCGAGGAGCTCTATCTGGGTGCCGTTGTCGATCGTGCGACCCGTCGCGTCGTCTTCATGGCCTCCACCGAGGGTGGCGTGGAAATCGAGAAGGTCGCCGAAGAGACGCCAGAGAAGATCCTCAAGGCCGATATCGATCCGCTGGTGGGCGCTCAACCCTACCAGGCGCGTGAGTTGGCCTTCGCCCTGGGACTCAAGGGTGACCAGGTGAAGCAGTTCACCAAGATCTTCCTGGGCCTCTCCAAGCTGTTCCACGACAAGGATCTGGCGCTGCTCGAGATCAACCCGCTGGTGATCACCGACGAAGGCAACCTGCACTGCCTCGACGCCAAGCTCAATCTGGATGGTAACGCCCTTTACCGTCACCCGGATCTGCAGGCGATGCGTGACCCCTCCCAGGAGGATGCGCGCGAGGCCGAAGCGGCTGCATGGGAACTTAACTACGTGGCCCTGGACGGCAACATCGGCTGCATGGTCAACGGCGCCGGCCTGGCTATGGGCACCATGGATATCGTCAACCTGCATGGCGGTTCGCCGGCGAACTTCCTTGATGTAGGCGGCGGTGCCACCAAGGAGCGCGTGGCCGAGGCGTTCAAGCTGATCCTCTCCGACGACAACGTCAAGGCGGTGCTGGTCAACATCTTTGGCGGCATTGTGCGTTGCGACATGATCGCCGAGGGCATCATTGGTGCCGTCGAGCAGGTGGGTGTCAACGTGCCGGTCGTGGTGCGACTGGAAGGGACCAACGCCGAACTGGGGACTGAGAAGTTGTCCTCCAGTGGTTTGAACATCATCGCTGCTACCAGTTTGACCGATGCGGCTCAGCAGGTTGTCAAGGCAGCGGAGGGCAAGTAATGAGTATCCTGATAGACAAGAACACCAAGGTCATCTGCCAAGGCTTCACCGGCGGCCAGGGGACTTTTCACTCCGAGCAGGCCATTGCCTACGGTACCAAGATGGTTGGCGGCGTGACTCCGGGTAAGGGTGGCCAGGAGCACCTTGGCCTGCCGGTGTTCAACACCGTCAAGGAAGCCGTCGAGAAGACCGGTGCCGAAGCCAGCGTTATCTATGTGCCGGCTCCGTTCTGCAAGGACTCGATCCTCGAGGCCGCCAACTCCGGCATCAAGCTGATCGTCTGCATTACAGAGGGCATTCCGACCCTCGACATGCTTGACGTCAAGGTGGAGTGCGACCAGCTGGGCGTGCGTCTGATCGGTCCCAACTGCCCGGGCGTGATCACTCCCGGCGAGACCAAGATCGGTATCATGCCGGGCCATATTCACAAGCCTGGTAAGGTCGGTATCGTGTCGCGTTCAGGCACCCTGACTTATGAAGCGGTCAAGCAGACAACCGACCACGGCTTCGGCCAGTCCACCTGTGTTGGCATCGGCGGTGACCCGATTCCGGGTTCCAACTTCATCGACATCCTCGAGATGTTCGAGAAGGATCCGGCTACCGAGGCGATCGTGATGATCGGCGAGATCGGCGGTACCGCCGAGGAAGAGGCCGCGGCCTACATAAAGTCCAACGTCTCCAAGCCGGTGGTCTCCTATATCGCCGGTGTGACGGCCCCGGCGGGCAAGCGCATGGGGCATGCTGGCGCCATCATCTCCGGTGGCAAGGGCACTGCGGACGAGAAGTTTGCCGCATTGGAAGACGCCGGTGTGAAGACCGTACGTTCGCTGGCGGAGATCGGCGATGCCCTGAAGGAAGTGACCGGCTGGTAAGTCGAGCACTTGTCTCAAGGCAGCATGAACAGAAAGGACACCTCAGGGTGTCCTTTCTGCTTTCCGTATCAGGGGTTAGGCTTGGTAGCTCATACCGCCTACCCGGAGATGCTCCATGGCCAAGGTCCCCGCCGCCTATCGCGCCACGCAAGGTTCCATTCTCGACGTGGACCGTGACTTCTATGCTCGACTGAGGGCACCAGAGGCGAGAACGCGAGTTAATCACCTGGTCGTGCCGATTCGCGAGGGGCTTGCCTGGGAGGTGCCGGCGGGCCATGTGCTGCGTCTCTCGACGCTGGATGGGCCGCAAGTGGGAGATCTCAACCTCTGGCATCGCCATAATCCACGGGAGCGCTTCTGGGCTTCACGCACTCGCCAACTGCAGCGGGCCCATGTATCAACGTTCGATCGCCTGTGGTCGACGCTACCCTATCTGCGGCCCATGGCGACCATCATAGAGGATACCCTGGCGGGGTACGGCACGGATGCTGACGGTGGACGAGTGCATGACCTGCTGGGGACGCGCTGCGACCCCTACGTCAACAAGCTGCTGACCGGCGAAGATTTTGATCATCACTGCCATTCCAACCTGGTACGTGCAGTGGCTCCCTTCGGACTCACCGAGTTCGACGTGCATGACGTCCTCAATGTCTTCCAGTGCACCGGACTCAATGACGATGATCAGTACTTCATGAAGGCTTGTCCGGCCCGGGAGGGCGATTACATCGAATTCTTCGCCGAGATCGATCTGCTTTGTGCGCTGTCGTGCTGCCCGGGCGGTGACCTCTCGGTCGATCTCTGGGGCCCCGACGCCCGGGATCCCCTGGAAACCTGCCATCCCATTGGCGTCGAGGTCTTTCGGCTGGAGCCTTCGCTGCTTGCCGACTGGGAACCGCCGGCGTATGCGGCATACCGTGGCGGACACGGCATGTCAGCTCCGGCAGTCGACTGGACTGCCGAGAAGGTTCAGCGGTTCAACGGCTGAGAAGGCGCTGATGTTCGCAAGAGTGATGGTCGTTGCACTAGCCGATAGGCCGACAGCAGAAAGAGCGGGGCACCGACAGCCAGGTAGAGGTGATAGGACACCAGGCGCCAGACCAATACAGCGGCTGCGGCCTGCTCGCGCTCCATCAGTGGCAGCAGCAGACCCCCTACCCCCAGTTCGGCCGCCCCGGCACCGCCGGGAAGAAAGCTGAACTGGCTTGCCGCCATGGCCAGCATCTGGGTCAGGAAGGTCCATAGCCAGTCGGCGTTTCCCCCTGCGCCCAGTACCGCAAGGTAGAGCAGGCTGTAGCGCAGTAGCCAATGCATTGCGGTGAGCATCATCATCGTCAGCAGCGTGGTGACGGGGAGCTGCAGGGTGACCTGCAGCGCCTGGCGACACGTCAACAGGCGGCGGGCAAGCCAGCGGCGCCGATATCTGCTCAGCCAGCGTCCGCCGCTTGATATGGGGTAGCGCAACAACCTTGGCAGGTACGCGATCACCAGTGAAAAGCCAGCGGCCACCAAGGCCAATGCGATCAGGGCGAACTGGACGACTGTCTGGTGAGGCCACTGAGTCTCGCCCAGCAGGGAGAGGGCCACTACCCCCGACAGCATGCAGAGGAAAAATAGTAGATCGCAACCCTGGTCGACCAGGAAGATGGCGGCTCCCCGGGAGGCTGGTAAACCACGCTGAGCCAACAGTACCAGTAGCGTGGCCGGGCCACCGCTGCCTCCTGGCGTGGCGCAAAGCGCGAACTTGGACGTCAGTTCGATGCCCAGGGCCCTGCGCTGGCCAAGTCGGCCGATGCGTCCATCCAGCATCAAGCGCAGCCGGGCGGCATTGAGGTTCCAGCAGATGAATGCCATCAGCAGCATCACGCCCAGTATATCCAGCGGGAACCGCTTGACTGCCGCCAGGGCATCGGTTCCCCCCAACCAGGCGGTGACCACGACAGGTGCAACGAGTGCCATCATGATCAACAGAACGTGTAGCGGCCGCCACTGAGGCCATGGTCGGTTTGGATTAGCCGTTCTGTGGTATGGCATGGCGCTCACTGCCGTGACTCAGTTGCCGATAGTGTCCCATCAGGTCATCGATGACCCGCTCCCAGCCGAAGTGACGTTCGACATGCCGGCGGGCGTGGCGTCCCATGGCCGCTGGGTCGTTGAGGAACAGTTCTCGGGTTGCTCGTGCCATGTCGTCGGGATCTCGGGGCCGACAGAGGATGCCGGCACCCAGAGGAATATATTCTTTGAGAGCGCCGGCTCTGGCGGCGATCACCGGTACTCCGCACGCCATGGCCTCCTGGGCCACCAGGCCGAAAGTCTCGCGGGTACCGGCGTGCAGCATGGCATCGGCGCTGGCCAGGGTGGTGGCGACCTCGGTGGGAGGGCAGTAGCGGGAGACTACGCTGACGTTGTCCGGGACCCGGGTCGGCATCCCAGGCCCCATCAGCTGCAGATGATAGTTTGCTCCCAGCCTCCGCATGACCTCGAGCAGAACGTCGATATTTTTCTCGGGCGAGTGGCGACCGGCGAATACCAGCAGCCGCTGGTGATCGCCCAGCCCCAGACGTTGGCGGAGTCCCGGATCATGATGCCGTGGATGAAAGGCGTCGAGGTCAACGCCCAGCGGCTGTACGCGCAGGTTGCCAACGCCCCAGTCCGCCAGCCGTTCGGCCATGGCGGTGCAGGGCGCAAGCACGCTGTCGAAACGACCGTATAGATCTCCCACATAGCGTTGCAGGCGTTGACGGACACTGGCGCCGAAGCGATCGCCCATCAGTCTTGGCAGGTCGGAGTGAAAGAAGCCCACCGTAGGCACTCCCAGGGCCTGGCCGGCCTCCACGGCGGCCCAGGCGGTAACGTAAGGGTCCCCGGCCTCGATCAGGTCGGGCGCCATGGCCATCAGAGCATCTCGCCAGGGACGGCGGCGCAGCGGGAAGCGGTAGCCCTGGCCCAGTGGAATCCGCTGGGCGGGGAGGGTATGCACACCGCCCAGCGAGCCGCGTTCGGCGCCGGGGACCAGCAGGCTGGTGTGCACCCCGGCCCGGGCGGCCAGCACGCGATGCTTGGCCTCCAGATAGGTGCGCACTCCGCCACTGGCAGGCGCGTGGAACATGGTGACGTCGACAATATGCAAGGAGCCCTCCTGGCGCAGGTGTTTTCTGTCAGCCTAGGGCGTTTATGCGACAGTTCTGCGACAGCCGTAACGCGAGACGGCGACCCGAAGGTCGCCGTCCTGTGTTGCCCGTCCTAGCCGGAAGATCAGTCTATGGGACGTCCCACCAGCGAGCGAGTTTCTTCGCGTGCCTCGGTCAGTGCCACGCGGATAGGGTCGCCGAGTTTGAAGCGTTCCTCGCCCTCGATCTGAATGCGCCCCTCCTTGTCGTCGATCGCCACCTTGGTGCGGTCGCTGTGCATCATCGGAGCCGGGATGAAGGCGGTGGCGCCGTTGGCGATCAGTCGCACGCGCATGCCGCCGCGGTTGATGGCGATGATCTCGGCATCGAAGGCGTCTTGGGCCTCGGCGGCTGGGCTCAGGTAGCGCACATAGAGCCAGTCCTTCACATCGCGTTCGGCCATACGGTTGAGCCGGCGACGCTCGGTGAGCTGCTCGGTGAGCGCGAGGCTGGCCTCGGCGGGTGCCTGCTCGCCCTTTAGCACGCGCTTGATCAGGCGGTGGTTGACCATGTCGCCATACTTGCGGATCGGCGAGGTCCAGGTGGCGTAGGCGGACAGACCCAGGCCGAAGTGCGGGCCGGGTTTCGCCGACATGCTGGTGAAACCCTGGAAGCGGCGCAGGCGCACGTCGAGCCAGGCGTCATCGCGCCCCTCGAGCTCGCGCTTAAGCTCGGTATAGCGGGACAGCTCCGTGAGCTGCTCGCGCTCCACCTGGATATCCTGGCTGGCCAGGAACTCCTGAGCGGCCTCGGCCTTCTCGGGCTCAAAGGCGCGGTGGACGTTGAAGATGCCGTGGCCTACGTGCTCGGCGAGCAGGTGGGCGCAGCAGGCGTTGGCCGCAATCATCGACTCCTCGATCATGCGGTTGGCAATGCGCCGATGCTCGGTGCGGATATCCAATACGTTACCGGCCTCGTCCAGGTCGAAGACGAAGTCGGGGCTGTCCTTGAACACCAGGGCGTGCTCGGCGCGCCAGGCGCTGCGTGCCTCGGTCATGTCCCTCAGTGCCTTGAGCTGATCAGCGATCTCATCCGCCGGGGACCAGTCTCCCTGGCCTTCCAGCCAGTCGGAAATGCGGTCGTAGGCGAGCTTGGCATGGGACGTCGCGGTGGCAGCAAAGAAGCGATAGTCGCCGAGGCTGCCGTCGGCGTGCACGGTGAGAGTGCAGGCCAGCACCGGGCGTTCCTTGCCTTCCCACAACGAGCAGAGGTCGTCGGCCAGCTGCTCAGGCAGCATGGTGATGTTCTGGCCAGGCAGGTAGACGGTAAAGGCGCGGATACGCGCTTCAAGATCGGCCGCATGACCTTCTTCCACGTAGGCGGTGGGGTCGGCGATAGCCACGCTCAGATCCCAACCGCCGTCCTCGCGGGATACGATGCGCAGGGCATCGTCCATGTCGCGGGTCTTCTCGCCATCGATGGTGAAGAAGGGCTCGGCGTTGAGGTCCTCGCGGGTGAGTCCCTCATCGAGCAGCGGCCAGTCGTCACCGGCGTCCGGACACTCCTGCTCCAGGGCATGGCGAGCGAGAGTGACGCGCCAAGGAACGGCGGGGTCGTCGGCCTTGGCCACCAATTCGTCGATCTGGACGAGGAAGCCGCGGTCGTCTGTCTTGAGGGGGTGGCGTACCAGGCGAGCAACGATCCAGTCGGCGTCGCCGATGGTGGCTTCATCCAGACTGCGCTTGATGCGCGCCTTGAGCGAGTTTTTGATCAGGGGGTGGTCGGGCACCACGGCCAGTCTGCCCTCGCGCTTCTGCACGCGGGCAACGAAACGGTCGAGACCCTGCTCGATCAGGGTGTCGGGCTCGACGCGCTTCTTGTCTCCCTCCTCGTGAAGCACGGCCCCGACGCGATCGCCGTGCAATACCTGCTTCATGGCGGGAGGCGGCACAAAGTAAGACTCGCCCTCATCGGTCTCGAGGAAGCCGAAGCCTTTTTGAGTGGCTTTGATCACCCCCTCGACACGGGGGGTGCTGGAGCGAATCTGTTGCTTGAGTTGGGCAAGCAGGGAGTTGTTCTGCAGCATGATCACAAACGTGTGGCGGGGGTAGGGGAGCTACTATACGGACTCCCGCGGCGTGCGCCAAACGCGGCGGGCGCTGTCCAAGGCAAATCAGTGACTTGAGAGGTGCAAGCGCTCCTTGCCTGGCATGAACGACGACGGCGCCCGCGGGCGCCGTCGACATGAAACGGACAGAATAGAATTAGCGCACGGTGATCACGGTGCACTCGGCGGCATGGGATACCTTGTGGGAGACGCTGCCGACCACGAAGCCTTGAAGGTCACTGAGGCCGCGGCTGCCCATGACGATGGCATCGATGCCGCGCTTGCGTGCCTCGCTCAGGATGGTGCGGGCCGGGTCGCCCTGGCCGATCACGGTCTCGATGTCGGTAGCTCCTTGCTCGCGGGCTGCCTCGGTGGCGCGGCTGATTACCTGTTTGCCGGCCTCCTCGCGCTCTTCTCGGCTGGCCTCGATGGCGATGGCGCCGATGCCCCACACCAGGGTGGTCTCGTGGGCGAGCTCTTCCGGGATATGCACCAGATGAAGAGTGCAAGCCTCTTCTTGACGGGCGAGCTGGCAGGCCACGGAGAGAGCCTTTTGTGCGTGCTCGGAACCATCGACCGGAACCAGGATGGAGGTGAACATAAGCAGACTCCTTGTATCAGGTGGGGATGATTTGAGCCTAGCGGGTTTCGACGCCAAGGTCATGCACCCCGAGCCCGGGCGTGGAGAATGTTGATCTCCCTCAAGTGCGGCGTTCGCCATCCGCCTCTAGCCGGCGCAATTGCTGCCAAAGCTCTCGGCGCAGGTCGCCCAGGCGGGGCAGGCTCTCATCCGGGAATGGCAGCGGGCGTGTGAGCCGCTGAGTTCTTAGCCCCAGCCTTGCGCTGAGAAGGCCGACCCCCATGCCCTGGGCGGCTCGGGTCGATAACCGCCCGGCAAGATTCATGGAAAGCATTTCCATGCCGGTGTCGCCGGCCATCTCGGTGGCGCCGGCAAAAGCCATCTGGTGAAGCACGCTGCGCAGCAAACGAATTCTCCCCGGGTAGTTGAGCTCCAGTCCGTAGAGGCGACAAAGGCGGTCGATCATCGCCAGGCTGCGCCAGGCCACCAGCATCATGTCAACCAGAGTGAGCGGACTGACCGCCACCATGATCGCCGTCTCGCCTGACATCCGTGAAATGAGACGACTCGCCTCGCGGTCACGGGGAGCCAGCAGGTGGTGGTCGAGCAGCAGTTGGATGTCACGGCCATCGTGGTGCGCCTGGCGAGCGGCCAGGAAACCCTGCCAGTGGGGGTGGTCGTCATCCAGGGCGAGGCAGCGGCGCAGTGATTCGGCGGTGGCGTGAGCCTCTCCCGAGGCTGCCTCGGGCAGCGCCTCGAGACGATCGCGAAGCCGGTCGTGGCGGCGCAGTCGCCGCAGCCGCCAAAGCTCTCGGGCCAGGGCCGAGCCGCCCAGCGCCAGGGCCAGCAGGAGCAGCAAGCTCCAGGCGCCGGCCAGCCAGTTGCCGCCCAGGCTAGCGGCATAGAGGGTGCTGGCGGCCTCCACTGCGCCAAGACCCAAGGTGCCACTCAGCAGGGCGAGAAGCCCCCAGCGGCGACGGCGTGGCCGGGCCAGGCTGGCTTCCAGAGCCTGTTCGCCGACTCTTGCATCTTCGTCGGCCAGAGGGCGGCTGGTCAGCTCTGCGTCGAAGGTCTCGGTGGGTCGCGGGTCAGGGGAGGAAGAAGGAGTTTCGGCCTCTACGGCCTTGGCTGAAAAACGCTGGCCGGGACGTGGGTCGCGGGTCTGGTTCATTGCAGCTTGTCTCCGATCAGCCAGTCCAGGGCCGTATCCATGCGAATATGGGGCAGAGCGCCGCCTTCCATGGGGAGTGGCCTAAAGCTCGGATAGGAAAAGCCCTGGCGGGCCCAAAAGGCCGAGTCGGGCAGGCGCTCGGGAACCTCGCCGGGATACAGCAGCATCGGTTCGCCGTCGAGTCCTGTGGCGCGCAGGGCAGGAGTGCGCTGGCCGCGATGCTCCACTTCTCGGGCCTCGCTAGCGCGGATCGCCGCCAACGACAGGGCGCGCACCGGCACGCTGGCGAAGCGCAAATCCTTGAGAGGGTCGGCCAGCAGCGCCTCGAGCAGTGCCACTAGCCGCGGGTGCTGTTCCGGGGTGACATGGTCGGCCTTGGTGGCGGCGATGGCCAGTCGATCGATGCGCGGTGCGAAAAGCCGCGACAACAGGCTTCGCTTGCCGTAGTCGAAGCTCTGCATCAGGTTGGCCAGCGCCCGTGAAAGATCCTCGAAGCGCTCCGGACCGGCATTTAATGCGCCGAGCAGGTCCACCAACACGATTTGGCGGTCGAAGCGGCGGAAGTGGTCGCGGTAAAAAGGCTTCACGATGTGCTTCTGATAGTGGTGGAAGCGCCGCGCCAGGGTGGCATAGTTGCTCTCTGGTGGCAGGGCCGCCAGAGCGGCCGGGTCGGCCTCGGACAAGCCGGGCAGGGGGAAGAACTGCAGCACCGGGGCGCCGGCGAGATCTCCAGGCAGAAGGAAACGTCCCGGCTGGAGATCGGCAAAGCCCGCCTCCCGGGCAGCGCGCAGCCCCTCGGCGTAGCGCTCCGCAATCTCTGCCAAGTCGGCCTCGTCAGCTTCCTTGGCGGGGTCCAGGCTGTCCACGGACGCGTGCCAGGAGGCGAAGTGGGTACGCCGCTGCTCACCTGCCAGTGCTTGTTGGCTGCGGCACCAACTGAGGTAGTTGTGGGCCAGCAACGGCAGATCAAGAAGCCACTCGCCCGGGTAATCGAAGAGGTCCAGGGTCAGTTGACGTGTCTCTCCGGCAAACCAGCCACGCTTCGCCGGCCGGTAGCGCAGTACCAGGCGTAGCTCACTGATGCCGTGGGTGGGTTCAGGCCAGCGTGGCGGCGTCTCGGCGAGTGCCGACATGGCCTGATCATAGGGAAAGCGAGGTACGCTCAGGTCCTGCTGACTGACCCGTCGGGCCCCCAGCAGCCGACCTTGCCGTGCCGCAGGCAGCAGGTCGAGCCTTGCTTCCAGGCCGGCATGGCGAAGCTGATTGACCAGTGACGTCAGGAAGGCCGTTTTGCCGGAACGGGACAGACCCGTCACCGCCAGCCGCAGTTGGCGATCGCGACCGCGCTCGAGAAGATCGTGGAGTTCGTAAGCCAGCGGCTGGCGCATGGGCAGAGTCTCCTCGGCGCTCAGCGGGGGCCGGCGAACATGGCGTAGAGAAGCGGACTCGCGGCGATCAGGAACCCAGCCCCGGCCATCAGGTAGCCGGGTAGTTGATGTCGGGTGCGGTTGGCCAGAGTGAGGCCGCCGATGCAGACCACCATACCCACCAGGTTGAAGGTAAAGGAGGCCATTTCCATAAAGTTCTGGGGCGACATTCGCACTCCTCAGGTTGCCGTGGTCTCTACAGGATGGTATCAGGTGTCGGGGTGTCTCCGCAGGGCCGATAGGGAGTAAACGTATGGCCAGGTTGCCTGATGCCGAGGTGGTGATCCGCTTCTGGTTTGATGAGCTGGAGCCGGCCCAGTGGTTTCGCAAGGATCCCGAACTGGATGCCGTCGTGTCGGCGCGATTTGGCGAGCTACTCGAGGCCGCTGGTCGTGGCGAGCTTTGGTCGTGGCGGCTATCAGCGCGAGGCCGGTTAGCCGAGGTGATTGTGCTCGACCAGTTTTCGCGAAATATCCACCGGGATACGCCGATGGCCTTCGCCCGAGACCCGGTGGCGCTGGTGCTGGCCCAGGAAGCTGTGGCGAGCCGCATTGACCGCCACCTGGACGTTCCGTGGCGTGCCTTCCTCTATATGCCCTGGATGCACAGCGAGTCTCTTGCGATCCACGACGAGGCGCTGGGGCTCTTTGACCAGCCGGGGCTCGAGGAGCAGCTGCGCCACGAGCACCGCCACCGCGATATCATCGCCCGCTTCGGGCGCTACCCGCATCGCAATGTCATACTAGACCGGACCTCTACGCTTGAGGAACAGGCCTTTCTTGAACAGCCGGGCTCATCGTTCTGAGGTGATTTTTTACCTGACTTCGAACCCTTTGGCGTCGAGTGGTTCGGGGTCAATCTATGATTGCCAATATTGCCAACATTGCCAATATTGCCAATATTGCCAAGGAGAACGTCATGGGACTGATTGCCTGGTTGATCATCGGTGGTCTGGCAGGCTGGATTGCCGGCCACATCATGCGAGGAGGCGGCTTCGGCATCCTCGGCAATATCGGTGTCGGGGTGGTGGGCGCGGTAATCGGCGGGTTCCTGTTCAGCCTGCTGGGACTGCAGGCCGGCGGTTTCGTCGGTTCACTGGTGACTGCCATTGTCGGCGCGGTGTTGCTGCTCTGGGTCATCGCCAAGGTGCGCAAGGCTTAGCCTCTGCTCGCCGTGATGCTTAAGGTGCCCGGCTAACGTCGGGCGCCTTCGTTTTGGCAGGCTTCAATGCCCTGAATGGCGAGGCAGGATGCGTCGGTAGCGATCCAGCGCACGATCCAGCCAGGCGCCGCTGAGTTCCACCTCCTCGCGCCGGGCAGGTACCTTCAGCGAGAGAAGGAAAACGCCAGGGGTAGCGGCATTGCCGGTCGTCAATCGCCGGGCCAGGGCATCGGGCAGGTGTTGCGGTTGGCGCCAGGTGAGGCGCAGGGCGTGCTGGTCGATCAGGTACTGCAGACGGGCGGTATCCTTTAGCACTGACACGGCACCAACGGCAACCCCCCGAGAAAGGCTTTCCAGGGTGCGATAGGCAGGAGCGCCGGCGGCCCGGCAGGCGTGGGCACCTTCCACAAAGCATCTCGCGCGCTCCTCTACGGCCTCGGGCCAGCGGCCGCCGGCGAGGCGTGCCCGGGTCGCGGGGTAGGCCAGGATGATGGTCACGGCGGGGGTGCCGTCGGCCAGGGCGGTTGCCGGTCCGCTGACGGCGCCGTGATGAAGTTCGCCACGCAGCCAACGGTAATCGCAGGCCTGCTGAACGGTGGCCTGGGCATCCTTGGCGGTGTGGCTCGCGCCCTGAAGGGAACGTAGCAGGGAAAGTGTTCGCAGAATCACGCGGTTGTCTCTCGGTTGACGCCGCTATCTTCCCGGGTTGGTAATGTGCTGGCAAGAGGGCGAAACGAGAACCGCCCGGCACAGGGCCGGGCGGTAAGGTCACGCGCGCGAGACGTCTATCAGGCGGTGGCGGGCTGGCCCACCAGTTCCTTGAGAGATTCCTCGACGATGGCCAGACCCTCTTCCAGGATCTCGTCCTCGATGGTGACGGGCATCAGGAAGCGAATGGTGTTGCCGAAGAGGCCACAGGAGAGGAGCACAAGGCCCTTCTCGCGAGCGCGCTTGCAGAGCGCTGCGGCCAGGTCGGCATTCGGCGTGTGGTTGGCCTTGTCGGAGACGAGGTCCAGCGCCGCCATCGAGCCGAGGTGGCGGCCGTTGTCCACGCAGTCGAAGTCTTGCTGCCACTGAGCGAAGCGCTTGCCCAGTTTCTCGCCCAGCGCCATGCTCCTCTCGAGGATATTCTCCTCTTCGAACACCTCGAGCACGGCCAGGGTGGCGGCGCAGGAGACCGGGCTGCCAGTGTAGGTGCCGCCCAGCGAGTTGGGGCCGGAAGCGTCCATGTGCACGTCGGTGCCCACAATGGCGGAGATCGGCATGCCGTCAGCCATGCTCTTGGCCATGGTGATGATGTCGGGCTCGACGCCGCTGTGCTCGATGGCGAACATCTTGCCGGTGCGACCGAAGCCTGACTGCACCTCGTCGGCGATCATCAGCATGCCGTGCTCGTCGCAGATCTCGCGGATGGCTTTGAGAAAGCTGGCCGAGGCGGGATAGAAGCCGCCTTCGCCGAGTACCGGCTCGATCACGATGGCGGCAGTGTCGCGGGGGTTGGCATCGGTCTTGAGCGTCATCTTCAGACCGCGCAGGGCTTCGTCTTCGCTGACGCCGTGGTAGGGCACCGGGTAGGGGGCGCGGAAGACGTTGCCCGGCATGCTGCCGAAGTCACCGGCGTAGGGAGCCACCTTGCCGTTCATGGCCATGGTCATGAAGGTACGGCCATGGTAGCCGCCATCGAAGCAGATCACGTTGTTCTTGCCGGTGGCGGCGCGGGCGATCTTGACGGCGTTCTCCAGGGCTTCGGCGCCGGAGTTGGCCAGCATCACCTTGGCATGACCGCGCACCGGGGTGACCTGGCTAAGCTTCTCAGCCACCTTCACGTAGCCTTCATAGGGCATCACGGTCTGGCAGGTATGCATCACCTTGTCCAGCTGTGCCTTGACGGCTTCTACCACCTTGGGGTGGCGATGACCGATATTGAGCACGCCGATGCCGCCGGCGAAGTCGATGATGCGATTGCCGTCGGCGTCCCAGATCACGGCATTCTCGGCACGATCGGCGAACTGGGTGGCCGGGCTTGCTGCGCCATTGGCGACGTAGCGTTTCTTGAGTTCGTTGAGTTCAGCGTTAGTCATGATGCCTCCTGTTGAATAGTCGGCGACGCTCACAGGCCGCCGATACACACGTATTTTAGCTCAGTGAATTCATCCAGGCCGTGGTGGGATCCCTCGCGCCCCAGGCCGGACTCCTTGACACCGCCGAAAGGAGCCAGCTCAGTAGAGAGTATCCCTTCATTAACTGCCACCATGCCATATTCCAGGCCTTCCATCACGTTCCAGATGCGACGATAGTCGCGGGCATAGAAGTAGGCGGCCAGGCCAAACTCGGTGGCATTGGCCATGGCAATGGCTTGTTCATCCGTCTCGAAGCGGAATATCGGCGCCAGGGGCCCGAAGGTTTCCTCCCTGGCAACCCGCATCTCTTCGGTAACATCGGCAATCACGGTGGGTTCGAAGAAGGTCCCACCCAGGGCGTGCGGTTTTCCGCCGCACACCAAGCGTCCGCCCTTTTCGAGGGCATCGGCAATGTGTGACTCGATCTTCGCGACTGCCGCGGCGTTGATCAATGGACCCTGCAGCACACCCTCCTCGAGACCGCTCCCGACCTTGAGCTCGGCGACTCGAGCGGCCAGTTTCTCGACGAAGACATCGTATACCCCGGCTTGGACAAGCAGGCGGTTGGTACAGACGCAGGTCTGGCCGGAGTTCCGGTACTTGGAGGCCACGGCGCCCTCGACGGCCGCGTCCAGGTCTGCGTCGTCGAAGACGATAAAGGGGGCATTGCCGCCCAGCTCCATGGAGGCCTTCTTGACGGTGCCGGCACACTGGGCCAGCAACATCTTGCCCACTGGCGTCGAGCCGGTGAAGGAAACTTTTCGGACTCGCGGGTCGGTAGTCAGTACTTCGCCAATCGCGGCCGGCCGACTAGCGGTGACGACGTTAATTACCCCGGCGGGGAAGCCAACCAGCTCTGCCAGTCGTGCCACAGCCAGGGCGGTGAGCGGGGTGGCCTCGGCGGGCTTGATCACCACTGGACAGCCGGCGGCCAGGGCGGGGGCACACTTGCGGGTAATCATCGCCAGCGGGAAGTTCCACGGGGTGATGGCGGCCACCACCCCGATAGGCTCGCGGAACACCAGGATTCGCTTATCGACACCATGGCTCGGCAGAGTCTCACCCGCCACGCGCTTGGCCTCCTCGGCGTAGAACTCCACGAAGGAGGCGCCATAGGCCACCTCGCCTCGAGACTCCGCCAGCGGCTTTCCCTGTTCCAATGTCATCAGCCTGGCGAGCTCCTCCTGGTGTGCCATGATGGCGTCGTACCAGGCTCGTAACAGGCCGGCCCGTTCCTTGGCGGTACGTTTTTTCCAGGCCGGCCAGGCGGCCTCGGCGGCGGCCACGGCGTCTCGAGCGTCATCGGCGGTCAGGTCGGGGACCTCGGCCAATGTCTCGCCGCTGGCGGGGTCGGTCACGGCGAATTTAGCCTCGGCATCACGCCATTCGCCGGCGATGAAGGCCTTGGGGATCAGAATGTCAGGCAGAAGCGGCATGGTGTCTCCGTGGGAATTGTCGTCATATTTTACGCAGTGTGCATTATTTGAAACGTCTCGCCAAGCCTGGGCATTGAGCTTCTCGCTTTGGAATCGAACTAAAAGGAGAGGCTCGACCCATCGGCGGCGGCCTTGCTTTCCGCTACACTATTGCGCCTGATGATGACGCCGAATTTGCCGACGCCCCCTGCCTTACTGACTGATGCCGAGGTGAGCCTTGATCGATCCTCTTAATGCCTGGTGGGCCCAGCAGCTGGTGCTGTGTGATTGGGCCTTCGACCCAGACCCGCTGAGCGTGGAAGCGCAGGCCGCCCTGGTGCGCCTGCAGGGGTTGGGTGTAGCGGATCGCGGCGAGCTTGGCTGGCGCCTGGTGGAGTCCTTTGGCGCGGGCGGAAGCATGGCCGATCCGGCCCGCCTGCTGGCGGCCCTGGAACTGGTCGCACTGGCCGGCGGTGCCGGTTGGCTAGACGAGACCACGAGCCGCGCCTGGGCCCATCGCCTGGCCGGCGAGATCAGCGCTCATCACAGCGATCTTGACGCCTGGTTGGCGGCTCTTCGCAGAGCGCGCAGCGCCGATGGCTGGATACATGGAGACGATGGTTTCTCCGAGGCCTGCGAAGCATTGGCGGCCCTCGAATATGAGGGTCACGGCATCACCTGGGAACGCCTCGGTGAATGGTTGGCGATACATGATGATCTGCCGCCGCTGTGGCCCGCTGAGGAAGGGGCCCAGGTGTGGCGCCTGCGTGCCGGCTTCGCGCCAGTGATGGTGGTGCCCGCTGATGAGCAGGACTGGTCTGGCCTCACGGATTGGCTGGCCGATGATTGGCAGATCCGGGGCCGCGACGAACTGCTTCGCGTTCTGCTGTGGCTAGGGGCCCAGGGGGATCGCCAGGGGTGGGATCTGGACGCGACGCGGCTGCTTGGGAGCGACCCGGCAAGTCGCTATGCCTGGCTCAACAATCTCGACCACGGCGAGCAGCGCTATGGCCGGGTGCTGCTCGAGCTTGTCGAGCATGGCGAGCCGCTTGAGTGGGCTGCCTGGGACTGGCTGAGGCTGGTGGATCTGGCCTGGGCGGGGGCCTGCCTTGGCTGGCTCAGCGGCCGCGAGGCCATCGATTTTGCCCTGCATGGCGCCGATCTGGTGTTGCATCGCTACAGCGACTGGGCGGCTCTGGCCCGGGCCTATCAGCGCGGTAGAAGTCTTTTCGAGGGGCGCAATCTGTTACCCGCCTTCGAGGCCGACTGGCGGCTCCTGCGGCAGTCGCCGATAAGCCCCTGGCGGCCTGCGCTGCAGGGGCTGGTGGGGCATGACCTGTTGGAGCGTTCTCAGCGAGCTATACGGTCCTGGCGGTCCGATCCTCGGCACTGGGTGCTGGCCCTGGCTGCGGTGCGTGAGCCCGAGCTGGCCTCGCGGCAGGGGCCCGTGGGCCCGGTGTCTGCAGCGCGGCGCGACGATGCCCGCGAGTACCTGGCCGAGACCCTTGATCTGCATTCTGACGAGGGGGTCGAGGCGCTTTCTCGCTACTGGCTGCCGGCCCAGGCGCACCACCTCAACCAATTGGCGGCGGATGCCGCCCATGGTGCCCTCCCGCCTGTTGAGACCTCCTTTGGCCATGCCGATCCGACAGGATTGGTCCAGCGCGATGGCTTGCGTCGTGGCAGTCGTCATGCGGCCACCATTCACATGGCTGAGAAGTACGCCTTTTATCTGCAAATGGCCATGGACAGCGAGGGTTTCGATGCCGAGGGGCTGGCATCGCTGGCCGATGCCCTGCGTGCCTCCCTATGCCGTTTCTATCCAGATGTTCGTCGCCTGATGGAGGCCTGGGCAAGCTGGGAGACACTGCTACCCGAGGAGGAGCAGCCGTCCCTGGCATTGGAAATTCGCTGGCATCAAGAGGACCCCGGCAGTCTGCTCCACTGGCTCGACTGGCGTGTTGGCGAATGGCAGGAACCTGGCCCCCGGCCCAGCCTGAGCGTTTTTACTTCTATGGCGCTGGTGGGGCCACTGAACAGCCCGGCCTGGAGCCTGCCCCACCTTGAGAGCGAGCGCGAGTGCGTATCGATTCGCGAATGGATCGACGGCCACTATGGACTCCAGGAGGCCGGGGAACTGGGCGAGTTCTTGGAGTTTCTGCTCGAATCCGGTGATCGGCAGGAGTATCTCATCAACTACGCGCCCTACACCCTCAACGTTGCCCGGCTTGGCTCCGAGATCGCTACCCTGGAGTCCGGCGAGTGCAGCGATGAGGAGCGCACTCACCTGCTGCGCCTGCAGCGGGTGCGAGACAACGAAGACGCCTGCAATGAGACCGATATGGCCGCTTGGGACGTGGCTCAGGTGGTGGATCTGGCCATCGCTGCCCGCCAACTTGGCTGGCTGGAGGAAGGCGCTTTCGTAGCGGTGCTTGAGCGCGCCCACGGCCTGGCGGCTGCCCACTACTCGGGGTGGGAGGCCTATGCCCGAGGACTTTACGCCGGCTTTTCCTTCTTTATGGGCGAGACTCCGGAGAGAGAGAGCTTTCTTGCCGGTTTTCGCCAGGCGCTGATCGCTTGGCTGACCGCCGCTCCGCCCTTGGTGGGTCCCTGGGCGAGTCTGGAGTTTCCCGGGGCACATCCCCGCCACTGGGCGCCGATGCATGTCGACACTCTACCGGGGGATTCGCGCACCCTGCACTGATGCTTGCGGCAAGACTCGCCACCCGCTCGAGGCTAGTTTATAGTCATTGCGTCTACTACGAGGCTCCACCTGTCGGGAGCCATGTTACACAGCGAGCCGCCGACAGGCCGCTCTGGCAGTGATACCGGGTGACGGCACCACTTCCACAGCGATGAATCCCTCGTATCGCGTTTTTGGGCGTGCGGGGGGCGACTCCGGATAGAGGTCACCGCTGGAATGGACGTCACTTCGTCGTGCCGCTCACTGGGTGTTGTTTTGTCGCTGGCGCTTCTGGCCGGCTGCGCATCCGCGCCTCGCGATGTCGCGTCACGCGACGCAGATGAGGCCTACTTCGCTCGCCAGCTTCCCGGGTTATCTAGCGGCTGGGAGCGGGAAATGTCTCCCGTAGACAACCCCATCATTGAGGCGCGCAGCCTGGGCAATCCTCCTCCCGCATTGATCCAGCAAGCCCTGCTGGCGCAGCATGAACGCTGGGTTGGTACTCCCTACCGCATCGGCGGCACCTCCTTCCAGGGGGTGGATTGTTCGGCGCTGGTGCAGAATGTTTTTGAAGAAACCTTCCGTGTCTCGCTGCCCCGCACCACCGGAGGGCAGGTCAATCAAGGGCAGCCAGTGTCGCGTGGCGATCTCGCGCCAGGTGATCTGGTCTTCTTCCGTCCGCCTGGACGCTATGACCATGTGGGGATCTATCTGGGTGAGGGTCGCTTCATGCATGCTTCCAGCTCCCGCGGGGTGATGATATCTCGCCTCGAAAACCGCTACTGGAAGCGCCACTACTGGCAGGCGCGTCGAACCCTGGAGCCTACCCATCTGGCCGAGCGGGCGCTGGCCGGCGGACAGGGCTGATTCGCGCCGCCCATTCAACGACGAGCACCGATACCATGATCCAGGCTCGGACCCGCGCCTGGTGGAGAGCCACTATCGCGCTGAGCCTGGGCTCCTTCCTGGTGTTCATCAATCTTTACGCCCCCCAACCGCTGCTGCCCGAACTGCGAGAGGCCTACGGCGTCTCGACTCTGGCAGTGGGGCTTGTGATGTCCGTCGCGACCCTGGCCCTTGCCGCTTCTCTGCTGGTCTTCGGGCCTCTGTCGGATGCCATCGGCCGTGCCGCCATCATGCGCCTTACGCTGCTGACGGCTGGCGTGCTATCTCTTGGACTGGCGCTGGCGCCCAGTTTCGAGGCATTGCTGGTCCTGCGTGGAGTGCAGGGCTTCGTGCTGGGAGGGCTGCCCGCGGTGGCCATCGCATGGATGGGAGACGAATTCGAGCCTTCGGCGATGCTGCCGGCGGTCGGGCTTTATATCGGCGCCAACTCCCTGGGCGGCATCAGCGGCCGCGTAGTAGGGGGGGCAGTGGGTGAGGTGGCCGGAAGCTCGGCCAGTTTCCTGACCGTCGGGGCGATCACCCTGGTGGGACTGGCCGTGTTCTGGAAACTGCTGCCGGTGTCCAGAGGGTTCACTCCCCGCCCCTTCGAGCTGCGAGGTGCGCTGGCTGATCTTGTCGGGCACTTGCGCAACCCGCTTCTGCTGGCTGCCTACCTGCTGGGCGGGCTCAACTTCCTGATCTTCATCAACCAGTACAGCTACCTGACTTTTCGCCTGGCCCAGGCGCCCTTTGGGCTAGGGCCGAGCGTGCTGGGATTGATCTTTCTGACCTACCTTGGGGGAACCCTGGGTTCATCGCTCTCGGGGAGATTGGCGAGGCGCCTGTCACCCCCCGCCTGCATGGTGCTGGGCATCCTGATCTTGATGGGCGGGACCCTGGTTACCCTGGCGGGGTCGCTGGCGCTGATCGTGCTGGGGCTGACCATCAACTCCTTTGGTTTTTTTCTGGCGCACGCCATGGTCTCGAGCTGGGTGGGCCGCCACGCTGGGCAGGCAAGAGGCAGTGCCTCTGCGCTCTATCTGGTCTTTTATTACAGTGGTGCAAGCCTTGGCGCCTTCTGGCTGGAGCCGTTCTGGCAGACCGGCGCCTGGCCTGGGGTGGTGGTAGGCTCTTGGCTGGTGCTGGGTATTACCCTGGGGGTTGCTGTCTGGCTCTGGCGGCGACAAGAATCGGTTGGCTGAAGCCGAGCAGGGGGTGAGACTCTTCGAAAATGGATGGTCCGACCGGCGAGTTGAACCTGCTCGACGGTACAGCCAGAGCAGGACTTTCACATTCCTTTAGCGATTCAGGTCTAGAATGAGGCCTATAGGGTCAAACTCCAATTGGAGAGGCATCAGAAGTTTGATGTTGAATCTAGTTACAAAACAGTGTTCACTAACACGACGATCTCACGTGGCTTTTACGGGGCCTGCACAGGCCTGTCTTGGTCCGACAGCTTTTTCTCAGGAGGTTTTTCATGAAGCGACTTCTTCCCATACTTGCCATCGGTGCCCTGACGCTGGCCGGCTGCGCCAACACGGCTCCTTACGGCGGTAATGTCTATACCGGCAGCCAGGCAGGCTCCGCTCAGACCGTCACCTTCGGCACCATCGAGGCCATTCGCGTGGTACAGATCCAGGCCGACAGCCGTGCAGGAGGGATCATCGGCACCGGTGGCGGTGCCGTGATCGGTGGCCTGTTGGGTCGTCAGGTAGGTGGAGGCTCCGGCCGTGACCTGGCCACTGCTGCCGGTGTGATCGGCGGCGCTGTGGGCGGCTCGCGCATTGAGGAGGCTGCCAACCGAGTTGACGCCCTTGAGATGGAAATTCGTCGCGATGATGGCCAGCGGGTAGTGGTCGTGCAGAAGGCCGATCAGCGCTTTCAGACTGGCCAGCGTGTGCGCTTGATCGGTAGCGGTGCCAACGTGACGGTCGCTCCATACTGAGCTGCTGAGTGATCACGTTATTTATCGCCAGATTTTGAGTGTTCAGGTCTCAGGTCTCAGGTCTTCAAGATTATTTGGCTTGAAAGCAGAAGGCCCGTGGAGCTATCCACGGGCCTTCTGCGTTCAAGGATCTTTATTGCGCCTAGGGTGGCTCAGTGCAGATCAACCTTGTTCATTGCCCAGCCGGCGAGCTTCCACCCAATCAGACCGATGATCACGGCCAGTAACACGGTGAGCAGGATATCCACGGGGCGAACCAGCACGGTGGCCCCGAGGACGGCTAGGGAAAGCCCCCACAGGATGCGATTGTCGCCGTGGCTCTTGAGCAGACCGGGAAGCGCGCGATCAAGCGACGGACTGACGCTATCCCAGCGAGTGAAGGTGAGAAAGAAAATCGCCACGAAGGCGATTAGCCAGATCACAATTTGGGTCATGGGCGGATCTCCATGCAAGGGGTGGGAGTCAGGGATAAAAGTTGCCGGCTAGGTTAGCCGCGCCGGCACTCCGGCGCAACCGTCCATAGGTCAACCTATTGCCGAATGCTTCTTGCCTGATCTCTCCTGCTTCAGGCCTGGTGCGTGAAGACCTTTCAGGATCACAAACCAGATCCTGAAAATCTTCCATGCCCCTGTCAGCCATCCTTTTCACGCGTTACCATGCCGGGACATGTACACACTGAAAGGTTAATTAATGTTGATTGCGCAAAACTCCGTTGTCGCGTTCCACTACACCCTGACCAACGATACAGGTGAAGTGCTGGACAGCTCGGAAGGCCGCGAGCCTCTGACCTATCTCCACGGCGCCGGCAACATTATCCCGGGCCTCGAAAAGGAACTGGAAGGTCGTCAGGCCGGTGACAAACTCAGCGCCGTGGTCGAGCCGGGAGAAGGCTATGGCGAGAAGCAGGAACAGTTGGTTCAGGAAGTTCCTCGCGATGCGTTCCAAGGCGTGGAGGGCATTGAGCCGGGCATGCAGTTTCAGGCTCAGACCCAGGGCGGCCCGCTGATGGTCACGGTGACCAGCGTGGAGGGTGACACCGTCACCGTCGATGGTAATCACCCCCTGGCCGGTCAGATCCTCAATTTCGACGTCGAGATTGCCTCGGTGCGGGAAGCCAGTGAAGAAGAGCTCGAACATGGCCATGTCCATGGCGAAGGCGGCCACCAACACTGAACGGTGTTTGGCAGCTGGCAGTAAAAGCAGCGGTCACTGAAAGAAGGGGCAGTCAATGGCTGCCCCTTCTTTTTTTGTCTCAAAAGACACCCTGGGCCGAAGGGTTCCTGGTTCATACAATTGGTGCACAACACTGGCGCACAAAAAAGGGGAGGCAATCGCCTCCCCAAGCTCCAGTATTACTTGATTGCCATCGTCAGCCGACCTGGGATCAACCGAACTGATTCATGGTGTTGTCCTTGCCACCGGCCTTGAGTGCCGCCTCGCCGTGGAAGAACTCCTTGTGGTCGTCACCGATGTTGGAGCCGGCCATGTCCTGATGCCTGACGGTGGCGATGCCCTCACGGATCTCGCGGCGCTGAACGCCTTCCACATAGGCCAGCATGCCCTGGTCGCCGAAGTATCCCTTGGCCAGGCTATCGGTGGACAGGGCCGCGGTGTGGTAGGTCGGCAGGGTGATCAGGTGGTGGAAGATGCCGGCCTCGCGAGCGCCATCGCGCTGGAAGTTGCGGGTCCACTCGTCGGCCAGCTGACCCAGTTCGGTGTCGTCGTACTCGGCGCTCATCAGCTTGGCGCGCTCGTAGGCCGACACGTCCTTTCCTTCCTTCTCCCAGGCGTCGAACACCTGCTGGCGGAAGTTAAGGGTCCAGTTGAAGGACGGCGAGTTGTTGTAGACCAGCTTAGCGTCAGGGCATACCTCGCGGATGCGGTTGACCATGGCGGCGATCTGGCCGACATGAGGCTTTTCGGTTTCGATCCACAGCAGGTCGGCGCCATTCTGCAGGCTGGTGATGCAGTCCAGCACCACACGGTCCTCACCGGTGCCCGGCTTGAATTGGAACAGGCCGGAAGCCAGGCGCTTTACCTTGACCAGCTTGCCATTCTGCTTGATGACCACGTCGCCGTTGTCGATGTCGGAGGCGCTGACGATCTCGTCGCCATCCAGGAAGCTGTTGTACTGGTCGCCCAGGTCGCCCGGTTCGTTGGTTACGGCGATCTTCTGGGTCAGGCCGGCACCCAGGGAGTCGGTACGGGCGACGATGACGCCGTCTTCGACCCCGAGTTCCAGGAAGGCATAGCGGACGGCGTTGATCTTGGCCAGGAAGTCCTCATGGGGCACGGTGACCTTGCCGTCCTGGTGACCGCACTGTTTTTCGTCGGAGACCTGATTCTCTATCTGGATGCAGCAGGCACCGGCTTCGATCATCTGCTTGGCCAGCAAGTAGGTCGCCTCAGCGTTGCCGAAACCGGCATCGATGTCGGCGATGATCGGTACCACGTGGGTCTCGTGGTTGTCGATCTTGGCGATCAGTTCATCGGCGCGGGCGTTGTCGCCAGCCTTCTGGGCATCTTCCAGGTCGCGGAACAGGTGGTTCAGCTCCCATGCATCGGCCTGGCGCAGGAAGGTGTAGAGCTCGCCGATCAGGCCCGATACGGTAGTCTTCTCGTGCATGGACTGATCTGGCAGGGGACCGAACTCGCTGCGCAATGCGGCGACCATCCAGCCCGAGAGGTAAAGGTAGCGGCGCTTGGTGGTGCCGAAGTGTTTCTTGATGGAAATCAGCTTCTGCTGGCCGATGAAGCCGTGCCAGCAGCCCAGGGACTGGGTGTACTGGGCGGTGTCAGCATCATAGGCAGCCATGTCATCGCGCATGATCTTTGCGGTGTACTTGGCGATGTCCAGTCCGGTCTTGAAACGGTTCTGGGCACGCATGCGGGCAGCGTTCTCGGGGCTGATGGCTGCCCACTTACCGCGCTGAGCCTCGCGAAGGTTGGTCAGTGCCTTGATATCGTCCTGGTATGACATGGGCCGTTCTCCTCGGATCTGGTCGTTGGTTTGCCGGTAGCGGCTTATGCTGCACCTGCGAAGTGAGTTCAGGTTCGTTCATCGCCGCCGGCTTGTCTCTGCGGCCTTGGTCGAACTCGGACAATTTTGAAACGAATGCAAGAAAGTGGCCGCACGGCCAATGTGAAACAGTCGTTTTTCTTTTGCCATGGCGAGCACTATGGCCCATGGCCATGGGCTTCAACAATGGGCTCTTAGGGGGAGGAGGCGTTGTAACTCGACTACAGGAAGGGTCAAAAGGGGCCTGGTCGTGTAGTCGTTTTTCGCTCTGAGGCGGCGTGAAGGGGTCAGGCTTCGATGAGCTCGAGGCGCATATTGCGATGCGGAATACCGGCGTCGAGAAACTCGTCACCGAAGGCCGTGAAGCCCAGGCGCTCGTAGAAGGTCAGGGCGTGGGTCTGGGCGGCGAGCTCCACGGCGGGATAGTTCTCGCGGCGAGCGGTTTCGATGGCGGCCAACATCAGCGCCGCGCCTATTCCCGAGTCGCGGGCCTCGGCCAGCACCGCTACCCGCCCGATATGGGCGTCTGGCAACAATCGCGCGGTGCCCACCGGCGCGCCGTCCAACAGTGCCAGGAAGTGGCGGCAGTCGTCGTCGCGGCCGTCCCACTCCTCTGCGACAGGGACCCGCTGTTCCTCGATGAAGACAACCCGGCGAATCTCACTGGCGGACTCGCCGAGGGCCTCCCAGCCGCCTTCATGGATGGTCAGAGTGATTTTGGTCATTTCTGCTGCCTCTCTGGAGCCTGGGGCGGGTGCAGCGTCATGTCGATGACTCATCGAACTCGCCTTCCCAGGTCAGACTGCCGGCGTCGAGCAGGGCGGCCAGCAGTTCAGCGGCGCCGTCGTCTTCAAGCAGCTTCGCATCCAGCGGCATGTCGCCGGCGAGCGCACGGGCCAGCGTCGGCGGGCATTCGGCGCCGTCGCCATCGGCGAACAGCGTAGCGCGCGCTTCATCCAGAGCTCGCCAGGCGAAGCGTGAGCCGGGGCTGCGCATCAGCGTCTCACCGGCGTGAAGCGCCGTTACAAGCTCGGCGGGATCGGTGGGTTGCTCGTTGGGCACCAGCTGGTCGGCATACTTTGGCTGGGTCATCACCCGGCCAAACCACTGGGCCAGCTGGGCGGGGTCGTCAAGGGTCTCGAGAATCAGTCCACGCATACGCTCTACGGCGTTGTCGTCAATCTCAGTGGGATCCTCCGAGGGGGGCATGCCGGCATCGGAGTACCGCCTGGAGGAGGGCAGCTGCTCGCCAAGGTAGTCGGCATAGGAGGTGATGGCTTCGTCCGCGGAGGGCGCGCGGAAGCCTACCGACAGGGTCAGGCAGTCGTCGGACTGACTGACGCCGTGGTGGGACCAGCCGGGAGGCAGGTAGAGCATGTCGCCCGGCTCAAGCACCCAGTCGTCGTCATTTTCCACCGCGAATTGCCCAAGGATGCGCAGGTCGATGCCGTCGAGGATGGGGACGTCGTCTGCGACCTTGCCGCCCAGCTGCCAGCGGCGCTGACCGCTGCCCTGAAGCAGGAAGACGTCGTACTGGTCGACATGGGGGCCGACGCTGCCGCCCGGCGGGGCGTAGCTGATCATGATGTCGTCAAGGCGCCAAGGCGGCAGGAAATCGAAGGCCTTGAGCAGTTCGGCCACCTCGGGCACATAGTGGTCCACGGCCTGGACCAGCAGTGTCCAGTCCTGCTCGGGGAGTCTGGCGAAGGTACGCTCGTTGAAGGGGCCGTGGCTGACCTGCCAGGGACCACGCTTGCCATGCTCCTCCACCAGGCGCGACTCGATGCCCTCCTCGCAGGCGAGTCCCGCGAGCTCATCGGGGTCCAGCGGGCATTCGAAATCGGGAAAAGCGCCGCGTATCAGGAGCGGCTTCTGTTGCCAGTAGTCGCCCAGGAACTCGGCGGCGGTCAGACCGCCGAGCATGGGTAGCGGGGTGTTGAAAGGCATACTCATAGCTTTCCTGCCTGGGCGTGGGCGTTCCCGATATAGGTCGCCGGGCTCAATGCCTTCAGTTCCTGTTTCACTGGGTTGGGCAGTTCCAAGGTGTCGATAAAGGCGGCAAAGCCAGCCTGGTCGATGCGCTTGCCGCGGGTCAGTTCCTTGAGCTTCTCATAGGGCTTCTCGATGCCGTAGCGGCGCATCACGGTCTGGATCGGCTCGGCGAGCACCTCCCAGCTGGCGTCGAGATCCTCGGCGATGCGCGCCGGATTGGCTTCGAGTTTGCCGATGCCCTTGAGCGACGCCTCGTAGGCGATCAGCCCATAGGCCAGGCCTACGCCCAGGTTGCGTAGCACCGTGGAGTCCGTGAGGTCGCGTTGCCAGCGCGAGATCGGCAGCTTCTGGGCCAGATGGCCGAGGATGGCATTGGCGAGCCCCAGGTTGCCCTCGGAGTTCTCGAAGTCGATGGGGTTGACCTTGTGCGGCATGGTCGAAGAGCCTATCTCGCCCTCGACGGTCCCCTGCTTGAAATAGCCCAGCGAGATGTAGCCCCAGACGTCGCGATCGAAGTCGATCAGAATGGTGTTGAAGCGACAGATGGCATCGAACAGTTCGGCGATGTAGTCGTGTGGCTCGATCTGGGTGGTGTAGGGGTTGAAGGTCAGCCCTAGGCCCTCAACGAAGGTGCGGGCGTTGTTCTCCCAGTCCACCTCCGGGTAGGTCGCGAGATGGGCGTTGTAGTTGCCTACCGCACCGTTGATCTTGCCAAGGATCTCCACCCTTTCGATCTGCTTCAACTGGCGACGCAGGCGGTAGGCGACATTGGCCATCTCCTTGCCCAGGGTGGTGGGGCTCGCGGTCTGACCGTGGGTGCGCGATAGCATCGGCAGCGCTGCATGTTCATGGGCCAGGGCGGCGATGTCGTCGGCCACTCGCTGCATCACCGGCAGCAGGCTCTTCAGGCCATCGGTGAGCATTACGCCATGAGAGAGGTTGTTGATGTCCTCACTGGTGCAGGCGAAATGCACGAACTCGCTGATGGCATGCAGCTCTGGCTGATCGGCAATCTGCTCCTTGAGAAAGTACTCCACCGCCTTGACGTCATGGTTGGTGGTCCGCTCGATCTCCTTGATACGCTCCGCGTGTTCCAGGGAGAAGCTGCGGATCAGCGTTTCCAGGAAGGCGGTGGCCTCGGCGGAGAGCGGCGGTACCTCGGTAACCCCGATAAGCTCGGCGAGTCGCTGGAGCCAGCGAATCTCGACGATCACGCGTGCTCGGATCAGGCCGAACTCACTGAAGTGTTCGCGCAGGGCGGCAGCCTTGCCGCCGTAGCGGCCGTCGACGGGGGAGAGGGCGGTGAGAGCGGAGAGGGGCAGGGCGTGCATGATTGGGGTTCCGGGTCGGTGACAATGGTAATGGATAAGGGACCGAGTGTGGCGGGTCAGGACAGCTGATCCAGGGCCTTCTTCAGGGCGCCTCGCTGGATGATCAGCTTCCAGCGCCGGCCGCCCTGCTGGTGCCACAGCAGGCCAAAGCGGATGCCGCCGAGCAGGATGGCCCGAACTCGCTCAGGCATCATGCGCTGCTGCAGCAGCGAGGGGTCGCCCTGGACCATGATGCGGGTCTTGAGCGTCGAGAGCGTCTCCTGATAGGCCTCGCCCAGGCTGGCAATGACGTTCTCATGGGTCTCGCCAAAGTGTTCGGCCTGGCCCTGGATGCGCACCAGACGGCTGCCGAGGTCGTCCATCATGGCGTCGTTGGTGCGCAGCTGGTTCATCAGCAACAGCAGCGAAAAGCCGTAGCGTAGTACCACCGGGTTGGCCTGCTTGCGGCCCACCACCGCTTCGAGCACGTCGAGACCGCGTCGCAGGTTGTTGGGATGGCCGCCGTAGATCGCTTCGAAGCTCGCCGGGTTGGTGTCCAGGGTAGCGCGGATCAGTGTGTCCCAGGCGCGCGGGTCGACCTGGCCGGTGCGGGCCAGTTCGTCGACCAGGCTGGCAGACTGAAAGACGCCGGCCAGGGCCAGGGTTTGGCGGGTGGCGGGGTCATCGGGGATGCGGTGGATCGGGGTCGAGGCGGTCATGCGGCATGCTCCTTGGCGTTCCAGGTGTCGCGGATCACGCCTCCTCCGAGACAGATCTCGCCATCGTAGAGCACCAGGGACTGCCCCGGAGTGACGGCGCGCTGGGGATCATCGAACAGGACTTCGACGCCACCATCGGCACAGGTATGCATCTGGCAGGCCTCGTCGGACTGGCGGTAGCGGGTCTTGGCAGTGAGTCGCGCTTCCCTGGCCGGCGGTTCGCCGGCGACCCAGTCCATGGCCTCCGTGGCCAGCGAATCGGAGTAGAGCAGGGGGTGGTGCTTGCCTTGCACGGCGACCAGTACGTTCCGCTCGAGATCCTTGGCTGCTACGTACCAGGGGTCCTCCGGATGGTTGGCCAGCCCGCCGATGCCGAGCCCCTGACGCTGACCGAGGGTGTAATACATCAGGCCCATATGTTCGCCGATGACCTCGCCCTCGGGCGTCTCGATCACGCCGGGCTGGGCCGGCAAATACTGCTGCAGGAAGTCGCGGAAGCGCCGTTCGCCGATGAAACAGATGCCGGTGGAGTCCTTCTTGCGCGCGGTCACCAGGTCGTGGCGCTCGGCGATGGCGCGCACCTCGGGCTTCTCCAGTTCGCCCACCGGGAACAGAGTTCGCGCAATGGCCGCTTCGGGCACGGCATGCAGGAAGTAGCTCTGGTCCTTGTTGGGATCGAGACCCTTAAGCAGGCGCGGACGGCCATGGCGGACCCCTTGGCGAACATAGTGGCCGGTGGCAATCTTCTCGGCGCCAAGCATCTCGGCATACTCCAGGAACACCTTGAACTTGATCTCGCGGTTGCAAAGGATATCCGGGTTGGGCGTGCGCCCGGCCTGGTACTCGGCCAGGAAGTGCTCAAAGACGTTGTCCCAATACTCGGCGGCGAAGTTGGCGGTGTGCAGCCGCATACCGAGCTTCTCGCAAACGGCCTCGGCATCTGCCAGGTCGGCCTTGGCGGTGCAGTATTCGGTCCCGTCGTCCTCGTCCCAGTTCTTCATGAACAGGCCTTCGACCCGATAGCCCTGCTCGAGCAGCAGCAGGGCGGATACGGAGGAGTCGACGCCGCCGGACATGCCGACGATCACCTTGCCTGGGGTGGCGGTCATGGGCGCTCTCGTCATCGCTGGATCATAAATGGTGACGAATTGTACATGAAGATGGCATCGGGCGCCGAGAAGCCTACCTGTCGTGAAGGACCTCCATGGGATAGAACCGCCCGGCCATGGCGTCGCGGATTCGCCGCAGTACCAGCGGGCTGCGCAGTCGCCCTTCACGCTCGAGGGCTTCCAACTGCTCCAGCGTCAGCCAGTGCACGGCGTGAATCGCTGGGTCCAATTCGCTGCCCAGGTGTGCCAGCGCCATGCCGAAGAAGGCATGACTGTGAAAGGTGGGGCCGTTCGGAACCCGGTAGACATACATTCCTAGGTAGTTGGTAATGCCGACGTGCCAGGCGGTTTCCTCGGCTGCCTCGCGCAGAGCGGCATCGCGAATGCGCTCGCCCGGCTCCAGGTGGCCAGCGGGCTGGTTGAATAACGTTTGGGGGCCGCCGCGGTCTTCTTCTACCATCAGGAAGGCGCCGGCGCGTTCTATCACGCAGGCCACGGTGGCATGGGGTTGCCAGCGGTTCATCGCTTGCCTCCTTGCGGGGCTGGTTTTCGGCGCAGGGTGCGGGCCTGACGCGGTTTCTCGCGTTGTCCCGGGGTCGGAGCATGCAGCGCCTCGCGTCGCCACTCGCCGGGGGCCAGGTCGTCTAGCCGCCAGGGGCCGATGGCTACGCGAACCAGGCGTAGGGTGGGGTGGCCGACATGGGCGGTCATGCGCCGCACCTGACGGTTGCGCCCCTCGCTGATGGTCAGTTCCAGCCAGGTGGTGATCGGGTGGCGCTTTGGGTCCAGCGGTGGGTCTCGCTCGGCCAGGCCGCTCGCCTCCAGGCGGCGCACCTTGGCCAGGCGCGTCACCCCGTCCTTCAGCGCGACACCGTCTCGCAGTGCCTGCAGGGCACTATCATCTGGCGCCCCCTCTACCTGCACCCGGTAGACCTTGGGCAGCTTGTGGCGAGGATGGGTGATGCGGTGAATCAACTCGCCGTCATCGCTAAGCAGCAAGAGCCCTTCGGAGTCATGGTCGAGCCGGCCAGCGGGGTAGATGCCGGGCACGTCGATGACGTCCGCCAATGTCGCGCGGGTCTCTCCCGGGCTGACCCCTCGGTCGGTGAACTGGGACAGCATGCGGTAGGGCTTGTGCAGCAGATAGAGGATGCTCATAGGAATAGCTTACCGGCAAGCGCGGAACGATGTCAGTGGTGAGGGTGCGCGGCGAGGGGCGTTAGCCTTATTGCCCATGCGACATATCGGGCAGGCTGATATAATGATGTGACTCGCCGGGAGCGCCCTCGTCGTTCCGGGACCTGTCAGAACTGCGTCTGCCGGGTCGATGCTTATTGGCATCCCCCTCGCCTTACTATTTCAGACGGGTTGTTCCAAGGTCCCCTATCGAGGCATCGTGAGCGCGCGCTACCGATCCAGTTTCTTGCCACTGCCGCGACCAGAGAGACCTACGTCAACATGTCAAAAACGCCGAAGATTATCTACACGCTCACCGACGAAGCGCCAGCCCTGGCCACCTTCTCCCTTCTGCCGATTATCGACGCCTTCACCGACGCCGCCGGCGTTGAAATGGAGACCCGTAACATCTCCCTTGCGGCTCGGATCCTCTCTCAGTTTCCCGATTACCTGACCGAAGAGCAGCGAGTCGAGGATCATCTGGCTGAGCTGGGCGCCCTGGCCAAGACGCCGGAAGCCAATATCATCAAGCTTCCCAATATCAGTGCCTCCATGCCGCAGCTTCGGGCGGCCATCAAGGAGCTGCAGCAGCAGGGCTACGCGCTGCCGGACTACCCGGATGAGCCGAGCAGCGACGCAGAGAAATCAATCAAGGCGCGATACGACAAGTGCCAGGGAAGTGCCGTCAACCCGGTGCTGCGTGAAGGGAATTCCGATCGTCGCGCCCCCAGGGCCGTCAAGGAATATGCCCGCAAGTATCCCCACCACATGGCGGAATGGAGTCAGGCCTCACGCACCCATGTATCGCATATGCACGGTGGCGACTTCTATGACAGCGAAAAGACGATGACGCTGGACCGCGCCCGCGACGTCAAGATGGAGCTGATTACTCAGAGCGGCCAGGCACTGGTGCTTAAGCCCAAGGTTTCGCTTCTGAAAGACGAGATAATTGACAGCATGTTCATGAGCAAGAAAGCATTGCTCGAATTTTACGACCGGGAGATTGAGGATGCTCGCAAGACCGGCGTGATGTTCTCTCTGCACGTCAAGGCGACCATGATGAAGGTCTCGCACCCCATCGTGTTCGGCCACTGCGTCAAAATCTTCTATAAGGAGGCTTTCGAGAAGCACGGTGAGCTTTTCGAGGAGTTGGGAGTTGACGTCAACAACGGCATGATGAATCTTTACGACAAGATCGCTGTCCTGCCCGAAACTCAGCGTGAAGAGATTATCCGCGACCTGCACGCCTGCCATGACCTTCGCCCGGAGCTATCCATGGTGGATTCTGCGCGGGGGATAACCAACTTTCACTCCCCCAGCGATGTGATCGTGGATGCCTCGATGCCTGCCATGATTCGCGCTGGAGGCAAGATGTACGGTGCAGATGGCCGCCTCAAGGATGTCAAGGCGGTGATGCCCGAATCCACCTTCGCCCGCATTTATCAGGAGATGATCAACTTCTGCAAGTGGCACGGCGCTTTCGATCCGGCCACCATGGGGACTGTTCCCAACGTTGGACTGATGGCGCAGAAGGCAGAGGAGTACGGCTCCCACGACAAAACCTTCGAGGTGCCTGAGTCAGGTGTCGCCAATATTACCGATCTTGAAACCGGCGAGGTACTGCTGTCCCAGAATGTGGAGCAGGGCGATATCTGGCGGATGTGTCAGGTCAAGGATGCGCCCATCCGGGACTGGGTTGCACTGGCGGTAGATCGCTGCCGGGACTCCGGCATGCCGGCGGTATTTTGGCTTGACCCTTACCGCCCGCACGAAAACGAACTGATCAAGAAGGTGAAGACCTACCTTCAGGATCACGACACCACCGGCCTCAATATCCAGATCATGTCCCAGGTCCGGGCCATGCGCTATACGCTGGAACGCTTGATCCGTGGCTTGGATACTATTTCGGTGACCGGCAACATTCTGCGTGACTACCTCACGGACCTATTCCCGATCATGGAGTTGGGCACTAGCGCCAAGATGCTATCGATCGTTCCGCTGATGAACGGCGGCGGCCTGTTCGAAACTGGTGCCGGTGGCTCTGCGCCCAAGCACGTGCAGCAGTTCCTCGAGGAAAATCACCTGCGCTGGGACAGCCTCGGCGAATTCCTGGCGCTGGGCGCCTCCCTGGAGCATCTCGCCAAGCGGTTCAGTAATGCTCGTGCCACGATGCTGGCGGATGCGCTTGACAAGGCCACCGGCCAGTTCCTCGAGCACAACAAGTCGCCTTCACGTAAGGTCGGCGAACTGGACAATCGGGGCAGTCATTTTTACTTGGCGCTGTACTGGGCTCAGGCATTGGCTGCCCAGGATGAAGACGCCGACCTCAAGGCGCTGTTCAGCCGTTTGGCGGAGACGCTTGAGACCCAGGAGGAAGTGATTCTCGAGGAGTTGAATGGCGTGCAGGGGCAGCCAGTGGATATCGAGGGTTACTACCACCCGAACTACGCGCTGACCGAGACCGCCATGCGCCCGAGCGCCACCCTCAATGCCGCTCTGGCCCTGGTGGCAAAGGGCTGAAAGCCCCTCCACGGCTCTGATAACCAAGTGCTTAGGCCCCTGCTCGGATAACGGGCGGGGGCCCTTGCGTTGAGAGGCGCGATGAACCTAGCCGGCCGAACGACGTCAGATACAGACGACCTGCCCAATTGCCGGCTCATAAAACGAGTAGTGTTTCGCTATGTGGCAACGAGAAATATGGTGCGGCATGACCCGTCCTCCGGGTACAGAGGAGGACAACGACCTCGCGGTGCAGAACGCCGAGCCCGATCTGGCGCGACCACCGATGTACAAGGTGGTGTTGCACAATGATGACTTTACCCCCATGGAATTCGTGGTGGAGGTGCTTCAGACCTTTTTCCACCTGGATAGTGAAACCGCGGTGCAAGTGATGTTGGCGGTTCATACGCAGGGCAAGGCGACCTGCGGCATATTTACCCGTGATATCGCGGAAACCAAAAGCCATCAGGTCAATCAATACGCTAGAGAGTGTCAGCATCCGCTGCTTTCAGACATTGATGCGGCGGATTGACTTATCCCGGACATGGTCGCCATGGGTATATATGGCTTGCCGTTGGCAGCAAGGCTTGCAACGGCAGCGTTTGTGCCCGATGTTGATGATGCCGAATGACGAAAGATCTGTCGCAACACCCTGGGCGGCAAGAAGGGGACTGCCATGCTGAGCAAAGAACTTGAACTGACTCTGAACACGGCGTTCACCGTGGCGCGCTCCAAGCGGCACGAGTTCATGACCGTGGAACACCTGCTGCTGGCGCTGTTGGATAACGCCTCGGCGGCAGACGTGCTCCGGGCCTGCGGGGCCAACCTCGACAAGTTGCGCTCCGACCTTCAGGACTTCATCAATTCCACTACGCCGCTGATCCCTGATGATCAATCCGATCGAGAGACTCAGCCTACCCTGGGCTTCCAGCGCGTACTGCAGCGTGCAGTTTTTCACGTGCAGTCTTCCGGTAAAAGCGAAGTCACCGGAGCTAATGTGCTCGTGGCTATTTTCTCTGAGCAGGAAAGTCAGGCGGTTTACTTCCTCAAACAGCAGAACGTTGCCCGGGTGGATGCCGTCAACTACATCGCTCACGGCATCTCCAAGGTAGCCGGGCACGGTCAGAGCTCCTCAACTCCCTCCTCTTCCGAGTCGGAGGAGAATGAGGAGGGCAGCACCGAAAGTGGGTCCAACCCTCTCACCGGCTACGCCACCAACCTCAATGAACAGGCCCGTATGGGCAAGATTGACCCGCTGATCGGCCGCGAGCAGGAGCTCGAGCGCGTGGTGCAGATCCTCGCTCGTCGGCGCAAGAACAACCCGCTGCTGGTGGGAGAGGCCGGCGTGGGCAAGACCGCCATCGCTGAGGGCCTGGCCAAGCGGGTGGTCGAGGAGGACGTGCCCGATGTGATCAGCGATGCGGTCGTCTACTCGCTGGACATGGGCGCGTTGCTCGCCGGTACCAAATACCGCGGCGACTTCGAGAAGCGCCTCAAGGGTCTGCTGGCCGAGCTGCGTAAACAGCCCCATGCGATCCTGTTCATCGATGAGATCCATACCGTGATCGGTGCCGGCGCCGCCTCGGGAGGGGTGATGGATGCCTCCAACCTGCTCAAGCCGCTGCTATCCTCCGGCGAGCTGCGCTGCATTGGCTCTACCACCTTCCAGGAGTACCGGGGCATCTTCGAGAAGGATCGCGCCCTGGCGCGGCGTTTTCAGAAGGTTGACGTGCCGGCACCCTCGGTGGAGGACACCATCCGTATCCTCAAGGGGTTGCGTTCGCGCTTCGAGGAGCATCACCAGTTGAAGTACACCGATGCGGCTCTGGAGAGTGCAGCACGCTTGGCTGATCGATATATCAGTGACCGCTTCCTGCCGGACAAGGCCATCGACGTGATCGACGAGGCCGGTGCTCATCAGCGTCTGCTGCCCCCCGAGGTGAGGATCGCCACCATCGATTCCGCTCAGGTCGAGGCGGTGGTCGCCTCTATCGCGCGGATCCCGCCGAAGAGTGTCTCCAGCTCGGATCGTAAGCTGCTGGAGAACCTGGATCGGGATCTCAAGATGCTGGTGTTTGGCCAGGATGAGGCAATTGATAGCCTTTCCGCAGCGATCAAGCTGTCGCGGGCCGGGTTGAAGGCCCCCGACAAGCCCGTGGGCAGTTTCCTGTTTGCTGGCCCCACCGGGGTGGGCAAGACCGAGGTCGCCCGCCAACTGTCGATGATCATGGGTATCGAGCTGGTGCGCTTCGATATGTCCGAATATATGGAGCGCCATACGGTCTCGCGTCTGATCGGCGCTCCGCCGGGCTATGTCGGTTATGACCAGGGTGGTCTGCTCACCGAGGCCGTCACCAAGCACCCGCACTGCGTGTTACTGCTCGACGAGATCGAAAAAGCGCACCCCGAGGTATTCAACCTGCTGCTGCAGGTGATGGACCACGGCAAGCTGACCGACAACAACGGGCGGGAGGCGGATTTCCGTCACGTGATACTGATCATGACATCCAATGCGGGGGTCGAGCAGGCCACACGTCGCTCCATCGGCTTCCAGCACCAGGACCACTCGACCGATGCCATGGAGGTGATCCGCAAGACCTTCTCGCCTGAATTCCGCAACCGGCTGGACGGCATCATTCAATTCCACTCCCTGCCCGCCTCGGTGGTGCGAAGCGTGGTGGACAAGTTCCTGGTGGAGCTACAGGCGCAGCTGGATGAAAAGCGTGTTCAACTGGACGTGGACCTGTCGGCCCGGGACTGGCTGGCCGAAAAGGGCTACGACCCGGACATGGGGGCTCGCCCGATGGCGCGCCTGATTCAGGAGAAGCTCAAGAAGCCGTTGGCCGAGATGATACTGTTTGGGGAGCTCTCGGAGCATGGCGGCCTGGTTCACGTCACCGTGGAAGAGGGCGAGCTGCATCTCTCCACCGAAGCGGAGATGGCTGACGCTCCCTGACGTCGGTCGCTCTTTCGCACACGATTCAGCGCCCTGTCCATGGACGGGGCGTTGTCCTGTGCGTTCGGCGTCGGGCTGAAGGTAGGTAAGCTCGACCGCGCTTCAGCGGGAGCGGTAGACGATACGACCCTTGGTCAGATCGTAGGGTGTCAGCTCCACCTTGACCTTGTCACCCGTCAGAATACGGATGTAGTTCTTGCGCATCTTCCCGGAAATGTGCGCGGTGACCACGTGGCCGTTTTCCAGCTCGACGCGGAAGGTGGTGTTGGGAAGGGTGTCGACGATGACGCCTTCCATTTCGATATGGTCTTCACGTGCCATACAGGCGGTTCCTCGCTGATGGATGAGACAGCTGCAAAAAGAATAGCGCGATATTGTGCCGCATGCCGGCCGGCAAGGCAAAGAAAGGCGCATTTCAGGGGGTGATCAGGCGCCGCCAGTGACGGCCGTCGAGCATTTCCAGGGGGCGAAAGTCCTGCTTGTAGGCCATCTTGCGGCACTCGCTGATCCAATAGCCCAGATAGACATGGGGCAGGCCACGTCGACGCGCCTGCCCGACCAGAGTAAGCACCGCGAAAGTGCCCAGGGAGCGTCGTTCGAGCTCGGGATCCGGGTCGAAGAAGGTGTAGATGGCCGATAGACCATGCTCGAGCTGGTCAAAAGCTGCGACCGCCAGCAGCCGACCGTGAAGGCGGAACTCCATCAGTCGGGCATACTGCTGGTCGAGGGTCAGGAAGGTGCGATACTGCTCGTGGCTCGGTGGATACATATCGCCATCGGCGTGGCGGATGCGAATATACTTAGCGTAGAGCGCGTAGTGTTCCGGGTCGAAGATCGCTGGACGCAGATGCAGGGTCAGGTCGCTATTGCGTCTGGTCAATCGCCGCTGGTTGCGATTGGGGGTGAACTCCTCGACAGGGAGACGCACCGATATGCAGGCGCTGCAGCCCTCGCAGTGGGGCCGGTAGAGATGCCGGCCGCTGCGACGGAAGCCGAGCAGCGCCAGGGAGTCATATACGCCCTGGCCTGGAGACTGCTGGGGATCGAGGAACAGGGTCGTGGCTTCACGCCCGGCCAGATAGCTGCAGGCATGTGGTACGGTGAGAAAGAAGTGCAGATCCTTGACGGGCTGGCGGGGGGCGTTGCTGCTCACGGCGTCTCTCCGGCTCCGGGGTCGCGGTTACTGGAAGGCTCCGCCGAGTTCGCCCGGTACGGCGAAGGACCAGCAGGCGGGGGTGAAGGACAGGTCGTCGGGTTCTACCGGTGGGGGCTTACCCAGCCATGTTTCAAGATAGCCGATGAAAGTCCCTCGGGCGATATTCCTGGCGCCCAGGCTGGCCAGGTGATCGGTGTGCATCTGGCAGTCAATCAGTCGTCCGCCGCCTGCGGCCATGGCGCGTGCCAGGTGCACCAGGGCCACCTTGGAGGCGTCGGCGACTCTGGTGAACATCGACTCGCCGAAGAACATGGGCCCCAGCGCCACGCCATACAGGCCGCCAACAAGTTCGTCCCCATGCCACACTTCCACCGAGTGCGCCGCTCCCAGGGCATGCAGGCGCTGGTAGGCCGCGCGCATCTCGTCAGTGATCCAGGTGCCCGGCTGGCCGGCGCGCGGTTCGGCGCAGGCGGTTATCACGGCGTCGAAGGCGCGGTTGGCGGTGATCGTGAAGCCGGCATGGCGCAGCCGCTTGGCCAGGCTGCGGCGCACCTTGAGCTCCTTCGGAAACAGCACCATGCGGGGGTCAGGGCTCCACCACAGGATCGGCTGGTCGTCGCTATACCAGGGGAAGATGCCACGGCGATAGGCGGCCAGCAGCCAGCCCGAATCGAGTGCGCCGCCGGCGGCCAGCAGCCCATCGGGATCGTTGAGCGCCGCGCTCATGGGAGGAAAGTGTATCGGGTGCTCGGGCAGCCAGGGCAGCATCGGGGGCATCCAGAAGAATGAGAGGCCAGTGTGCCGTTCGACACGTCCGGGCTCAAGATGTCCAGCCCACTGTGATGGGCGAGCGCGGCTCGGTATGATTGGCGCCAATCAATTGGAAGACGCCAGCGGTGGCGCAAGGGGGATGACCACTTGAGTGTCAACAAGAAGTCCTCGCCGCGTCGAGTGAGCGCGGCCCAGGCCAGGGAAACGGCCAGGCGTTTCGGCGTAAGGCTGCAGGGCTCTGTGCGAGAAGGGGTAGCCATCATGCTGCTGGCTGTCTGCGTATTCCTGCTGCTGTCCCTGTTCAGCTTCGATCCCGGCGATCCCGGCTGGTCGCGCAGCGGGCCGGAGACTCGTATTGAAAACTGGATGGGCCCGGTGGGCGCCTGGCTATCCGACGTGCTCTATTCTTTGTTCGGCGCCAGCGCCCTCTGGTGGCCGGCCATGCTGGGTTTCGCCGCCTGGCGGCTGCTGCGGGCCCGTCAGGGCATTCATCTGGAGTGGGATGCTACGGCGCTGGCGGTGCGCGGTGGTGGCCTGGTGCTTTTGCTGCTTGGCACCACGACGCTGGGCGCCCTGCACTTTTATCGGCCTCCGTCAGAGACCGTGCTGCCTTACTCCTCCGGGGGCATCCTCGGGGAGGGTTTGGTGGGTGCCCTGGTGCCGATGGTGGGTTCCGGAGGTACAGGCCTGCTGGCGCTCTCGGCGCTGCTCTGCGGCCTGCCGCTGTTGACCGGACTCTCCTGGCTCTCGGTAATGGATGAGCTGGGTTACCGCGCCATGCGTTTCTGGGGCTGGCTGTCCGAGCGCTTCGCCTTCTCGCGTGCCCCGGCAATCGAGCGGGCCGAGCCAGACAGAGGGACGTCGACCAAGACCACGTCTCCTTCCGTTGAGGGGGAGTCGACCTTACGCCGCGACCCTGTCTTCGGTGACGACAGAAACACCGACATTCCCTGGGAAGTGCCCGAGAAGACGCCCTCTGCCAAGCAGCCGGGGGCGTCCTACAGCGAGCGCCAATCCGCCGACGCCGGGGCTGGGAGTGCCGTTCCGGCCTCGGCCGCGGTCAAGGCCGCCATGGATGGTGGGGTGTTTGCAGCGCCCACCGACCAGGCCCCCAAGCCTCAGTCGGCGGAGACATTGCCCGAGCCGATGCTTCCTGAGGATGACGAGCCGGTCACCAACTGGAGTGCTCCCACGCTGCGAGCGAGCCGTTACGAAGAGTCTTCGACGCCCCTGGCGTCCAATACTGGCCCCACTGCCGTCGAGCCCGTCGCTAACAAGGCCTCTGGCGGGCCAGATCCTGCCCAGCCTTCGTCGACAGCTGGTGACGATATCGGTTCCGAGCGCCGCGAACCGGGGCTGATGGCGAGCCGGGAGGTAGACTGGGAGAGTGCCGGCGACGGCGAGCCGCGCCTCACCTGGGATGATCCTGCGGTGGCCGAGGAGGTCGTCGCACCGTCCTCTGCTTCACCGGTCGAACCCTCGACCCGCACCGCGGCCCTCCAGCCACCCGAGCCGGAAGAGGCCGCCGGCGATGAGGCCGACGGCCTTGGCAACGTGGAGCAGACCCCGGGCGCTGCACCGCACCTGGCCACCGCCGGCCAGGCCCGAGAAGCCGCTGATGATGAGGGCATGCGGCTGTGGACCGTGGAACACCTGCAGAGCCAGCGTCCCGTGCTGGATAACATGCCTGAGCCGGAAGGTGAGCTGCCCAGCCTGCGCCTGCTGACTCCGCCGGAGCCTCAGCAGCAGAACTATACCCTCGAGCAGCTCGCCGAGATGGCAGAGCTGCTCGAGGTGCGGCTGCGTGAATATGGCGTCAAGGCCGAAGTGGTGGACACCTGGCCGGGACCAGTGATTACCCGCTTCGAGATCAGGCCGGCCGCCGGGGTGAAAGTCTCCAAGATCAGCAATCTGGCCAAGGACCTGGCGCGTTCATTGATGGTCAAGAGTGTGCGCGTGGTAGAGGTGATCCCGGGGCGGCCCACGGTGGGCATCGAGATCCCCAACCCCCATCGGGCGATGATCCGCCTGCGTGAGGTGATTGATTCTGATCGCTACCAGCAGGCGGACTCAGCCCTGACCCTGGCCCTGGGCCAGGACATCGGCGGTGGACCCGTGGTGGCCAACCTCGGCAAGATGCCTCATCTGCTGGTGGCCGGCACCACCGGCTCGGGTAAGTCGGTCGGGGTCAACGCCATGTTGATATCGATGCTGCTCAAGGCCACGCCTGAGCAGCTACGACTGATCATGGTCGATCCCAAGATGCTGGAGCTCTCCGTCTATGACGGTATTCCGCACCTGCTGGCACCGGTAGTCACGGACATGAAGGAGGCCGCCAACGCCCTGCGCTGGTGCGTAGCCGAGATGGAGCGGCGCTATAAGCTGATGGCGACCATGGGGGTGCGCAATATCGCCGGCTTCAACGCCAAGCTCGACGAGGCAAAGCAGGCCGGTGCCCAGGTAGCGGATCCGCTCTGGGAGCCCCAGCCCTGGGAGATGCACCAGTCCCCGCCGGTGCTGGAGAAACTGCCCTATATCGTGGTGGTGATCGACGAATTTGCCGACATGTTCATGATCGTCGGCAAGAAGGTCGAGGAGTTGATTGCTCGTCTGGCTCAGAAGGCCCGGGCCGCAGGTATCCACCTGATACTGGCCACCCAGCGCCCCTCGGTGGACGTGGTCACCGGATTGATCAAGGCCAACATTCCCACGCGGATGGCCTTTCAGGTTTCCTCGCGGATCGACTCGCGCACCATTCTCGACCAGGGCGGTGCCGAGAATCTGCTGGGCCACGGCGACATGCTCTACCTGCCGGCGGGCTCGGGTCTGCCGACCCGTGTCCATGGAGCTTTCGTCGACGACGACGAGGTGCACCGGGTGGTGGAGGATTGGAAGCGTCGCGGCGAGCCTGAGTACATCGATGAGATTCTCTCCGGTGGCGTGTCCGCCGAAGCGCTTACCGGCCTGGAGGCTGAGGGCAGCAGCGACGGCGACGATGCCGAGCAGGACGTTCTCTACGACGAGGCGGTGCAGTTCGTGACCGATTCGCGCCGGGCCTCCATCTCGGCCGTGCAGCGCCGCTTCAAGATCGGCTACAACCGCGCCGCACGTCTGGTAGAGGCCATGGAGATGGCCGGGGTAGTGACTAGCATGGGGACCAACGGCTCCCGCGAGGTGTTAGCACCCCGGGCGTCAGGCGACTAGCGTCCCGTCATCGGCGTCTCCATCGGGAGACGCCTGCGTTTCAACCATGCAACCAGTATGAAAGCGCCGGCAGGTCCGCAACCCGCCGGCGTCCCCGTAGTCCGAGTGACAGGATTCCAGTCGGAACCGTCCAGGGAGAGAGACCATCATGACAATGAAGAAGACCTTCGCCGCCGTCATATTGTTTATCGTCGCGCCCCTTGCCATGCCGCTCACGGCTCTGGCCAGTGAAGGGGCTGATCGCCTGACCCGCATCCTGGAGCCGCTGCAGACCTTTGAAGCCCGCTTCGAGCAGCACATCCTCGATGCCAGCGGCGAGCGTCTGCAGGAAGCCCACGGTCGGATGTGGCTCGCTCGCCCCGGCAAGTTCCGCTGGGAAGTGGAGGCCCCCTATCAGCAGGAAGTGATCTCCGACGGTGAAGAAGTGATGCTGCATGACCCGGATCTGGAGCAGGCGACCATCCAGGCACTGGATCATCGTGTGACACACACACCGGCTCTGCTGCTATCCGGCAGCGCCAACGACCTGGTCGACAGTTACGACGTGACTCGTCAGCAGCAGGGGAGCGCTGAGACTTTCATCCTGGTGCCGACATTGGCCGATACCCTGTTCGAGGAGCTGAAGATGACCTTTCGCGGTGAGCTGTTGACTACCCTGCAGATGACCGACAGCACCGGCCAGCGCACCGCCATCGAGTTCCGCGATACACAGCAGAACCACGCCATCGACGACAGTCGCTTCGACTTCGAAATTCCGGAAGGCACCGACGTGATTCGCGATACGCGCTAAGGACTTCCGTCGGCAGCAAACAATAGCGGGAAACTCACAAGAAACCCCGCAGGCTGATTGCCTGCGGGGTTTCTTGTGGCCTTGATAAAAGCGTAACGCCAGTGGTGCATGAGAAGGAATTTGCAGGCGGCTGCTAGTGGCTGCCTTCATCCGCATCGGCATCGGCATCGGCATCGAGCTGTGCCCGCCAGGCCATGATCTGAGCGTAGCGCTTCTCCTGGCCCTGCTCGGTCGGCCGGTAGAAGAGCTCCCCGGGGGTTTGTTCCGGCCAACAGTCGTGTGCGCTGCCGGCGGGATAGGCATTGGGCTCCTGGTGGGCGTAGCGGTAGCCCTGACCGTGGCCCAGGGATTCCATCAGCGCTGTTGGTGCGTTGCGCAGGTAGGTAGGCACCTCCAGCCGCGGTTGGGTCGCCGCGAAGGCCTTGGCCCGACTCCAGGCCTGGTCGATGGCATTGCTTTTGGGTGCCACCGCCAGATGGATGGCGGCATGGGCGATGGCGCGCTGGCCTTCGTAGTCGCCAAGTCGCAGGTAGGCGTCCCAGGCCGCCATCACCAGCGGCAGGGCGCGTGGGTCGGCGTTGCCCACGTCTTCCGAGGCGATGGCCGCCAAGCGTCGGACCACGTCCAGCGGGTCGCCGCCGCCCTGCACGAAACGGGCGATGTAAAGCAGGGCGGCATCGGGTCGTGAGGAGCGTATCGACTTGTGGATCGCCGACAGCAGGTCGTAGTAGTGGTCCCCTTGCTTGTCGAAGGCGCTGGCCTGATGGCCCAGCACGTTCTCTAGCGCCTCGCGGCGCAGCAGCTCACCGCCCTGGCCGTCAGGCTCGGCGTAATCACAGGCGGTCTCCAGCAGGCCCAGGGCTCGGCGTGCATCTCCGGCGGCGGCCCGTGCCAGCAGGGCGAGGATGTCGGCGTCTACTCTGAGGCATCGCGCTCCCAGGCCGCGTGGCTCGTCTGACAGGGCGCGTTTCAGCACCTCGACCAGTTCCGCTTCGCTTAGCGACGTCAGCACATGGACCCGGGCTCGAGAGAGGAGCGCCGAATTCACTTCGAAGGAGGGGTTTTCGGTCGTGGCGCCGATCAGCGTCAGCAGTCCCGATTCCACGTGGGGCAGCAGGGCATCCTGCTGACTCTTGTTAAGGCGGTGGATCTCGTCGAGGAACAGCAGTGTGGATTGGTCGCGAGCCTTGGCCCGTTCCACCGCAGCGCGGATCTCCTTGACGCCTGCCATCACCGCCGATAGGTGCTCGAGCTCGGCGCCGGACTCGGCAGCCAGGATCTCTGCCAGGGTGGTCTTGCCGGTGCCCGGCGGCCCCCACAGTATCATCGAACGCACCGCACCGGTTTCGACCATGCGTGCCAGAGGCTTTCCGGCCCCCACCAGCCCCTGCTGGCCCACGTAGTCGGCCAGGGTGCGGGGTCGCATGCGCCAGGCAAGAGGAGCGCTGTGATTGCTCTCGTTGGTGAAGAGGTCCATGGCAGCTCCTTGTATTGATCTTCGGCAGAGGCAGGTCAGGGTACTGGCTGCTAGAGTGGAGGAGAATCATCGCAACCAGGCAGCCTATGAACCTCGTAGCCGATGGCGCATCCAATGAATGTGCCAGTTCCTCATGTCACCATACCGATGTCACTACACAGGAGGGCCCGACATGCCCATGATGACCCAACTGCGTCTGGATCATGCCAACATGGCGCGCATGTTGCACGTTCTGCAGCTGAAGCAGAAGACCCTGGCCAGGGGGGATCGCCCCAACTTCCAGCTGGTGCGTGAGGTAGTTGACTACATTCTGGACTACATGGAGGGTTTTACCCTGCCTTTGGAGCGGTTGTTCAGCGAACACCTCAAGGAGGTTGCGCCCGAGAGCGTCGAGGTGACCGAACGCCTGGCTTCCGACTACAAGGCGGTCAAGTCGCGCTTGATGCGGCTGTCGAATGACATCGACATGATCCTGATGGATGCAGTGGTCCCCATGGATCGCTTTGCCGATGACCTCAAGGCCTATCTCGCCGCCCACCGCGCCTATCTGAGAGATGAGCGCGAGCTGCTCTTCCCGCTTATTCGTAGGCACTTCAACGACGAGGATATGGATTGCCTGGCCAAGGCGCTGCCGGAAGGGGCGACGGCAGAGCTGGAGCGCCTCCAGGACGCCTATCCTGAACTTTATGCCGAGCTTCGCGAGGCACCTTTACCCGTCTGACTCGGGCTGCCAGTGCGCGTCGGCTGGGGTAGAATGCAGCCAACTCCAGCCGGTGCCTCTCGATGCCAAGCTCCACGACTTCTTCGTTGATCCTTTTTGGCCCTGATTTTAGCGCAATGATTTGTACAGGTGTGTCTCGCTCGTGAGTAGCGGACCGATTCTGGTCTTTGACTCAGGGGTAGGTGGACTCTCCGTGGTGAAGGCCCTTCGCGACCACCTGCCAGGCGCGGCGCTGGTCTATACCTGCGACAATGCCATGCTGCCTTACGGGCTACGCGAAGATGAGTGGCTGGTGGGGCGTATTCTTAGGGTGTGCGAGGCTGCCGTGACGGCCAGCCACTGCGTGACTCTGGTGGTGGCCTGCAACACCGCCAGCACCCTGGCGCTAGACGCGCTGCGTGAACGGCTGACGATTCCCGTGGTCGGCACGGTTCCTGCCATCAAGCCGGGCGCGGCGCTATCGCTCAGCGGCCATTTCGGGCTGCTGGCGACCCGCGCGACGGTGTCACGTCCCTATACTCTGGGTCTGATCGAGGCCTTCGCCGCCGACTGTCATGTCACCCGAGTGGCCGCCGATGCTCTGGTGCGGGAGGCGGAGCGCTGGCTGGCAGGTGAACCGCCTGACCTCGAGGTGATCCGCCAGGCCCTGGCGCCACTATGGGCGGATCCAGCGCTGGATACCGTGGTGCTGGGTTGCACTCACTTCCCGCTGCTGCGCGACTTTCTGGTTGCCTCTGCGCCGCGCACGATCCAGTGGATCGACTCGAGCGACGCCATTGCCCGGCGCACGGCACAGGTGGCCATTGGCGTGGCGCCCCACCAGGGCCCGGGGGAGAGCCTGGTGACTGCCATTGACCCCCGGATGAACGCAGGCCTGGCCCGCTTTGGTTTTGCCCCGCCGCATCTACTGGCGCTGGACTGAACCCTTTCTTATCACTCCTTTCCTGTCGTTTTTCGAAGGAGGCTTCTTGGCCATTCCCGTCGTCGACCCCGCCCGCTATGACCAGCAGCTCGAGGCCAAGCGCGAGCGCATCACCCGAGACTTTGCGCGTTTTTCGCCGCCACCGCTCGAGGTCTACCCCTCGCCGCCCAGCCACTACCGACAGCGCTGCGAGTTCCGCCTCTGGCATGAGGGGGACGATCTCTTCTACGCGATGTTCGAGGTGGACCCCGAGGATCCGAAAAAGAAGGCAGTGGTCCGCCTCGATGACTACCCGGTGGCCAGCCGGCGGATCAACGCGCTCATGCCAGCGCTGCTTGACGCCATCCGTGACGTGCCACTGCTTCGCCGCAAGCTGTTTCAGGTGGAATTTCTCACCACCCTTGGCGGCGAGGCCCTGATAACCCTGGTCTACCACCGCCAGTTGGATGAGCATTGGGAAGCCGAGGCACGGCGTCTGCAGGAGGCGCTGGAGGTGATGATTATCGGCCGCGCCCGCAAGCAGCGCCTGGTGCTCGAGCGCGACCACGTCTGGGAGCGTCTGGAGATCGAAGGGCGCGAGTTCATCTATCAGCAGGTAGAAAACAGCTTCACCCAGCCCAACGCGGAGATCTGCCGCGCCATGCTGGCCTGGGCGCGGGACGTGACCCGAGGCAGTCAGGCCGGTGACCTGATGGAGCTCTACTGCGGTAACGGCAACTTTACCGTGGCGCTGGCCGAGAACTTTCGTCGCGTGCTGGCCACGGAGATCTCGCGCACTTCGGTGGCCAGCGCCCGTGAGAACCTCGCCGCCAACGGTATCGACAATGTCACCGTGGGACGCATGTCTGCCGAGGAGTTTGCCGCCGCGCTCAAGGGAGAGAAGAGCGGCCGGCGGGTGGCCGAATGGGCACTGGACGAGTATGACTTTTCAACCGTGCTGGTGGATCCGCCCCGTGCCGGGCTGGACGAGGCGAGTTGCCGCCAACTCGGCGACTATCCCCGCATCGTCTATATTTCATGTAATCCGGAATCGCTGGCGGATAATCTGGAGATTCTCGCTGAGACGCACATGATCACGCGTTTCGCACTGTTCGACCAGTTTCCCTGGACCCTACACTGCGAATGCGGTGTGCTGCTGGAGCGACGCGACTGAGCTCGACGTTCAGGGAGGCGCTGTCAAGCGGCGATGCCCAACCGTCATGCTCCATGAGCATGTTGGCATTTGAGTGTGGTGGGGCCGGAGAGTCACGTATGCTGACGATAGGGAGCCTTTATCGGGCGCCATAGCGAACACTTCTCGGTCGCAGCCGCGGCCCAAGGCACGAGGTGATGGATGCAGCATGTTGCGAACAACGAAGCCAGACAGGATTTTATCAAGCAGCTCTCTGAGCGATTGAGCGCGCGGCTGGATGACAGGAAGGCGGCGGAGGTAGAGGCTTTTGCCAGCTACTTCTACTCCACGATGCCCTTTGATGACCTTGAGGGCAGACGTTTCGATGACCTTTACGGCGCCACCTTGTCAGTCTGGCACTTCCTGCAGGAGTTCGACCCGACCCACCCGAAGGTGCGCGTCTTCAATCCGGACTACGAGGAGCATGGCTGGCAATCACCCCACACTTTCGTGGCGGTGCTCCATGAGGACATGCCCTTCCTGGTCGACTCAGTGCGCATCGAGCTCAATCGTCGCGGCATCACCGTTCACGCCATCCACAATGCCGTGCTCGCAACGGAGCGCGGCAAAGAGGATCGGCTGAAGCGGGTCGCCTCGCCTCGCGATGCCGGAGCACCGAATGGGCGTGAGTCGCTGGTAGTGATTGAGATTGACCGCCATTCCGACGCGAACACGTTGGAAGATATACAGATCAGTCTGCACGAGGTGCTGGTGGATGTGCGCACCGCGGTGGCCGATTTCGATCCGATGCTCGAGCGGATCAAGATCGCTCTGGAGGAACTGCGCGCCGGCTGCCCGCCACAGACGGATCCCGACGACCACCGGGAGGCCATCGACTTTCTCGAGTGGCTGCTGCATGACAACTTTACTTTCCTGGGCTATGACGCCTACGAAGTCTTCCAGAAGGAAGGCAAACAGCATCTTGCCAAGGTCAATGGCAGCGAACTGGGCGTCTTTCGACTCGAGCAGCCGCGCTATCGCGAACGTATCCGCACCGAACTTGGCGTCGAGGACGGCGAGTTCGTGCTGGTGCCGGAGCTGCTGTCTTTCGCCAAGAGTGCCCACCATGCCCGGGTACACCGTCCCACCTATCCCGACTACATCTCTATCGATCGCTTCGATGGACAGGGCAACCTGATCGGCGAACATCGCTTCCTGGGCCTGTTCACCGCCACCGTCTATAACGAATCACCGCGCAACGTTCCGATCCTTCGACGCAAGCTCAAGGCGGTGATGGAGATTGCCGGCTTCAACCCCAAGGGCCATAACGGAAAGCAGCTGCTGCAGATTCTCGAGGTCTATCCGCGCGACGACCTCTTCCAGATCGGTACCGATGAACTCGCCAAGACCGCGCTGGGCATCCTTGGCATCCGCGAGCGTCGCCGGGTGAGGCTGTTCATTCGCGAAGACCGCCCGGGACGTTTCTACTCCTGCTTGGTTTATGTTCCACGGGACGTTTTCTCCACCGAATTGCGCCTGCGCATCCAGAATCTGCTTTGTGAGGAGCTCGGTGCTACCTTTGGCGATTTCAACACCTACCTCTCCGAGTCGGTCCTGGCACGCATCCAGTTCATCCTGCGTTTCAAGGGCGACAGTCCCGTTGAGTACGACCTCAGACGGCTTGAGGCCAAGGTGGCACAGCTCGCCCGCAACTGGCGAGATGACCTCCAGGCCGCCAGCATCGAGGGCTTCGGCGAGGAGCAGGCCAATCTGCTGATGGACCGTTTCCGCGATGCCTTCCCGGCCAGCTACCGGGACGACTTCAACGCGCGTACGGCGGTCTACGATCTGCAGCATATCGGCGAATTGGATGACGGCGCGCCGCTCATGCTGTCGCTTTATCGGCTGGTGGAGGAGGAGGGAAGCGGGGTCAACCTCAAGCTGTTCCATCGCGACAAACCGATACCACTTTCCGACGTTCTGCCGATGATGGAGAATCTCGGCCTGCGGGTGATCGGCGAGCGCCCTTACGAAATCGTGGCCAGCGATGACGCCGCCTATTGGATTCACGACTTCGACCTCGAGCACCACACCAGCATCGAGGTGAATCTCCAGGAGATGCGTGAGACCTTTATCGAGGCGTTCCAGCGCATCTGGGCCGCGGAGGCAGACAACGACGGCTTCAATCGGCTGATTATTGGCGCCAACCTGACGTGGCGTGAAGTGGCCATGCTGCGCGCCTATGGGCGCTACCTGAAGCAGATTCGCTTCGGTGTGTCTCAGGAGTACATGTCCAATACCCTTGCCAGCCACCCTGATATCACTCGAGAGCTGGTCACCCTGTTCGAGCTGCGCTTCGATCCCGAAGAGCGCCCTGCCGAGGGTGAGGTGGAGGCATGTCTTGAGCGCATTCAGCGCCTGCTCGATGACGTGGCCAGCTTGAATGACGATCAGCTACTGCGCCGCTACGTTGAACTGATCCTGGCCACTCTGCGCACCAATTATTACCAGGTCCGTGAGGATGGTCAGCCCAAGGATTACATGGCCTTCAAGCTGGAGCCCTCGAAGGTTACCGGCATGCCCAAACCGCGGCCGGTCTTCGAGATCTTCGTCTCCTCACCGCGGGTCGAAGGCGTTCATCTGCGCGGTGGCAAGGTGGCCCGTGGTGGCTTGCGCTGGTCTGACCGCTTCGAGGACTACCGCACCGAGGTGCTCGGCCTGGTCAAGGCACAGCAGGTCAAGAACTCGGTGATCGTGCCGGTGGGCGCCAAGGGAGGATTTGTCTGCAAGCGTCTCCCGGAAGGCGATCGCGAGGCTTTCCAGCGCGAGGGGATCGAGTGCTACAAGATTTTTATACGCGCGCTGCTCGACGTCACCGACAACCTCAAGGGCGGTGAACTGGTTCCACCGCGGGCGGTGGTGCGCCATGACGAGGACGATCCCTACCTGGTGGTGGCGGCGGACAAGGGCACCGCCACCTTCTCCGACATCGCCAATGAGATCTCCGCCGAGTACGGCCACTGGCTGGGCGACGCTTTCGCCTCCGGTGGTGCCAACGGCTACGACCACAAGAAGATGGGCATCACCGCCAAGGGGGCCTGGGAGTCGGTCAAGCGCCACTTCCGCAACCTGGGCGTGAACACCCAGGAAGATGAGTTCAGCGTCGTCGGCATCGGTGATATGGGCGGTGACGTCTTCGGCAACGGGATGCTGCTCTCCGACAGGATTCGCCTGGTAGGGGCCTTCAACCACCTCCACATCTTCGTCGACCCCGAGCCCGATGCCGCAACCACCTTCGCCGAGCGCCAGCGTCTGTTCGACATGCCGCGCTCCAGCTGGGAAGACTTCGATGCCTCGTTGATCTCCAAGGGCGGCGGTGTTTTCAAGCGCAGCGCCAAGTCGATTCCGATCTCGGCGCAGATGAAGACCGCTTTCGGCATCAAGGAAAGCAAGCTTTCTCCCAGCGAACTGATTCGCGCCATGCTCAAGTCGCAGGTGGATCTCCTGTGGAACGGCGGCATCGGTACCTACGTCAAGGGTAGCGAGGAAACCGACGCCCAGGTGGGCGACAAGGCCAACGACGGTCTGCGCATCGATGGCCGCGAGCTGCGGTGCCGGGTTATCGGCGAGGGCGGAAACCTTGGCTTTACCCAGCGTGGGCGCATGGAAGCGGCCGCTCGGGGAGTCCGGGTCACCACCGACTTCATCGACAACGCCGGCGGGGTCAACTGCTCCGACCATGAGGTCAATATCAAGATTCTCGTTGACGAGGTGGTCAAGCGCGGCGATATGACCGACAAGCAGCGTAACCAGCTGCTTGCCGACATGACCGATGAGGTTTCCGCCCTGGTGCTGATCAGCAACTATCGTCAGACCCAGGCACTGGACCTGGCCGAGAACCTCTCTCAAGGTGGAATAGGACCCTTCCGCCGCTTCATCAGCGAATTGGAAGCCGCAGGACAGCTCGATCGCGAACTGGAGTTCCTGCCTGTCGACGAGGTCCTTGAGGAGCGCGCCGCCAACCAGCAGGGCATGTTGCTGCCGGAGCTTTCGGTGCTGATCTCGTATGCCAAGAGCGTGCTCAAGGGCGACCTGATTGTCTCCGAAGTGCCGGATGATCCGGTGATTGAGCGCCATGTGGAGCGGATCTTCCCCGGCGTGCTGGCGGAGCGGTATCACGACGAGATGTATCAACACCGTCTCAAGCGCGAGATTGTCGCCACCCAGGTCGCCAATGATCTGGTCGACCACATGGGCATCGTCTTCGCACGACGGCTGATCGATGCCACCGGTGCCGGGCGCGCCGAGATTGCCCGGGCCTACGTGATCGCACGCGAAGTGTTCCAGCTCGGCAACCTGTGGGAGCAGATCGAGGCGCTGGACAACCAGGTGCCGAGCACCGTGCAGTACGGCATGATGCTCGATCTGATGCGCCTGATCCGCCGTGCGACCCGCTGGTTCTTGCGTTCCCGGTTGGGGACGGATACCGGTGACACCATCGAGTACTTCGCTCCGCGCCTGGCCCAGATCCAGGAAGGTATCGGTGAACGCCTGCGCGGCGAGGAACGCGACGCCTGGGAGGTGCGCCGTGCCGAGCTGATCGAGGCCGGCGTGCCCGAAGCGCTGGCCGGGGCCTCGGCGGCAGCCGTCAGCCTCTATGCAGGGCTCGGTATCATCCAGGCGGCTCGCCAGGCAAATGAGAACCCCCAGAGAGTGTCCGAGGTATACTACGAGGTCGGCAACCGCCTGGAGCTGCCTTGGCTGATCGGCCAGATCACCGCGCTCAAGGTGCGCGACAGCTGGCAGGCTCAGGCCCGCGATACCTTCCGCGACGACGTCGACCGCCAGCAGTTGGCGCTCACCGTCAGCGTGCTGCGTATGGAGGGCGGTGCCAGCGAGGCCAGCGAGCGCGTCGACCAGTGGCTGGAACTGCATGCCGGCATGCACGGCCGCTGGTGCAAGCTGCTCGAGCAGGTGTCCAGCGGTGGACATGGCGGTTTCCCGCTGTTTGCCGTGGCTGTACGTGAACTGGTGGACCTGGCAGAGAGCAGCAAGGAGACCTAATGCCGCCGTTGGTCTTTTTAGTTGGTCTCTCTAAACGACGAACCCCGCCAATTGGCGGGGTTCGTCGTTTTGGACGTGGGCTGCCGTCAAGGCGTCTACAGCAGGAAGAAGGTGGCCAGGCCCAGGAAGGCCATGAAGCCGATCACGTCGGTAACGGTGGTCAATATCACTGAGCCCGACAGCGCCGGGTCGATGCCGGCGCGCTTGAGCATCAGCGGGATGACGATACCGGCAACGCCGGCGGCCAGCATGTTGATCACCAGGGCGGCGGCAATGATGGCACCGATGGCCACGCTGCCGAACCACGCTACAGCGAGTACTGCCACTACCAGCGACCATATAACGCCGTTGATCGCGGCGATCCCTACCTCCTTGCGCAGCAGCCAGGTGCTGTTGGTGCGGCTGATCTGTCCCAGCGCCATGCCGCGAATGGCGAGCGTCAGGGTTTGGCTGCCGGCGATGCCCCCCATGCTGGCCACGATAGGCATCAGCACCGCCAGGGCGACGATCTTGTCCAGGGCGTCCTCGAAGCGGCCGATGACCCAGGCGGCCAGAAAAGCAGTGACCAGGTTGATTCCCAGCCATACCGCCCGGCGCTTGGCGCTGGGCAGTATGGAGGCAAAAAGGTCCTCCTCCTCGTCCAGGCCCGCCATGTTCATCAGCGCCTGTTCGGATTCCTCGCGGATGACGTCGACGATGTCGTCGATGACGATGCGTCCAAGCAGAAGGCCGGATTCATCCACCACCGGCGCGGAGACCAGGTCATGGGTTTGGAACAGGGTAGCCACGTCCCTGGACTTCATGTCGACACGAATGCTGTCGACCTCCTGGTCCATCAAGTCGGCTACCGCCATCGAGGGGTCGTGGCTGACCAGGCGGGCAATGGGCAGCACGCCGACGAAGCGGGCGTTGCGGTCCACTACCATCAGCTGATAAGTATTGTCGGGTACGGGCTCCTTCCAGCGCAGAAAGCGTGACACCGTCTCCAGGCTGACGTCGGCGCGAACTGCAATGGTATCCAGCCGCATCAGGCGCCCGGCGCTGTCCTCGCCGAAGGAGAGCGTTTCCTCTAGTCGCGTGCGCTGCAGAGCGTCCATGGAGCGCAGCATGTCCTCGGCCACCTGCTGAGGCAGGTCCTCGAAGATCTCTGCCAGGTCGGTGGTGTCCAGAGCGGCAGCGGCGGCTACGATCTCCTCGTGGTCCATGTCGTCGAGCAGCGTACTGCGCACTTCGTCGTGGACGTGCAGCAGCACCTCACCATCGACCTCGGCGGGCACTCGCTGCCACAGTCGTACCCGGGCCGCCGGCGGCAGCGACTCCAGCAGCAGGGCGATCTCGGCGGGCTCCAGGTCGGCGATGACGGCATCGACGGCGTCCAGCTGCTCTTCGCCCATGGCGCGGTGGATCCGCGACAGGCGGTCTTCCATTGTTTCGGTGGTTTCGGCCATTTGGGTCTCCTGGGCTGCTGGGGCGTCGTCGTGTCGGGGCTGAGGCGCTGTTATACTCTCCGCCGCGCGCGATCGCCACTGTCGGAGATGTCATGTATTCACTTGCCCGCTCGATCCTCTTTCGCCTCGATGCCGAGACCGCCCACGGCGCCGCGCTCAAGGGGCTCGACCTGGCCGGACGTCTGGGGCTGGGCCCCCGATTGGGTGGTGGCCGCGTCGAGGATCCCGTGGATGTGATGGGGCTTAATTTCCCCAACCGGGTGGGTCTGGCCGCGGGGCTCGACAAGAACGCCGACCACCTCGATGCCCTCGGAGCGCTGGGCTTTGGCTTTGTCGAGGTGGGAACCGTGACCCCCAAGCCCCAGTCGGGGAATCCTCGGCCGCGGATGTTCAGGCTGCCCGAGGCCGGTGCCATCATCAACCGGATGGGCTTCAATAACGCCGGGGTCGATTATCTGGTCGAAAAGGTCAGGGCGAGCCGCTATGACGGCGTGATCGGTATCAATATCGGCAAGAACCTCACCACGCCGGTGGAACAGGCGGTGGACGACTATCTTGTCTGCCTGCGCAAGGTGCATGCCCACGCCCACTACATCACCGTAAATATCTCCTCGCCCAATACCCCGGGGCTTCGCAACCTTCAGTTCGGCGAGCAACTCAACGGGCTGCTCTCGGCCCTGCGCGAAGAAGGCAGTCGTCTCGATCGCAACGTCGGCCGTCGGGTGCCGCTAGCGGTGAAAATCGCTCCGGACATGGATGCCGAGGAGGTCGGCCTGGTGGCTCGTTGCCTGGCAGCCAACGGAATCGACGCCGTGATAGCCACCAACACCACGATCTCACGCGACGCGGTGGCGGGGCTGCCCAATGCCGAGGAGGCTGGCGGGCTTTCCGGTCGTCCGGTGTTCGAGGCCTCCAATGCGGTGATCCGCGAACTTCGCTTTCAGCTACCCGAGATGCCGATCATCGGCGTGGGCGGCATCGACAGCGGCGAGTCGGCGCTTGCCAAACGCAATGCTGGTGCTGACCTGGTGCAGCTCTACTCGGGGTTCATCTATCGCGGCCCTGCCCTGGTAGGCGAGTGCGCTAGGGCCCTGAAGGCACGGGTCGCGAAATGAAGCGATGCGGTGGAAATGCAAAAAGCCCGTGACTCTGCCACGGGCTCCATGAGGGGTATGAACCAGAAAGAAGAAAGTAGGGTTCACATCACCATGGGGTTCTTGTGGATGCCGGAAACACCCGTCATACCGGACCATTGATCCCCACGACCTTCACGCCAACCGCTCATCCAGTATTCGCGAAGATTGATGTCCTGGCTCGGACAGTCATCGCGAGAGCGACCCGAAACTCCTGCTTTGTAGCCATGAATGTAGGCACGCTGGAAGCGGTCACGTTTCTGTCGTTTCATTGGATTACCTCTTGAAAAGGTATCAATCTGGCAGGCTGAGCGTAAGGCTCGGGCCACACCCTGACGTGCCAAGGGCTAGTGTTGATTATTGAGCCCGTTGACAGGAAACGCATGCGTTTTTCAGTAGCTACTAGAGTATTGATAGCCCACTTCGAACGGGCTTGTCGACCCCCGATTTGTAACAACCCGTTCACCTGCCTGACACGGTGGGCCCCAAGAATCTGCCAAGCGGTATCGACGCAATGACATTTCCACAACACGACACTTCGCTGGATCTCCTTGCCACCTGCCCCCAGGGGCTAGAGTTGCTGTTGTCCGAAGAACTCACCGCACTGGGCGCTGAGCCCGGCAAGACCACGGTGGGCGGGGTGAACTTGCGTGCCGATCTGGCTGGGGCCTACCGTGCCTGCCTATGGTCGCGGCTGGCCAACCGAGTAGTGCTCTGCCTGGCGCGCGAAGAGGGCATCGAGACTCCCGAGCAGCTGCGCTCTGCCGTGGCTGCCATCGACTGGTCCCGCCACCTTTCGCCGGGGTCGACGCTGGCGGTGGACTTTCATGGCCGCTCCGAGGCGATCCGACATACCCGCTTCGGCGCTCAGATCGCCAAGGACGGCGTGGTGGATCGTCTGCAGGCCGCGGGGCTTGCGCGCCCCGATATCGACCTGGCGGCGCCCGACCTGAGACTCTATGCGCACCTGCACCGGGGCCGACTGATCATCGGTGTTGACCTCTCTGGAGACAGCCTGCACCGCCGCGGCTATCGTCGCGATGTCGGCCATGCGCCGCTCAAGGAGAACCTGGCCGCGGCGCTGCTGGTGCGCGCCGGCTGGCCGGCCCTGGCTCGGGAGGGAGCGCCGCTCGTGGATCCTCTATGCGGCGCCGGTACCCTGCTGATCGAGGCAGCGATGATGGCCGCTGACGTGGCCCCGGGGCTGTCTCGGGAGCGTTTCGGCTTTCACGGCTGGGCAGGCCATGATGAGACGACCTGGCGCGAACTGAAACGCGAGGCCGAGGCGCGGGCGAACATTGGCCGCAAGCGTTGCCGCTCGCAGTTCCACGGCATCGATCAGAGTCCCGCGGCTCTCGCGGCGGCCAAGGCCAACGCCATGCGCGCTGGCATCCCGGCGCTGATCACGCTCACCGGCGGTGGTCTGGCCGAGCTATCGCGCCCCGAGGGGCTGGATAGTGAACCGCCGGGTCTAGTGATCACCAACCCGCCCTACGGCGAGCGTCTCGGTGAACTGCCGGAACTGGTCGGCCTCTATGCGCGGCTTGGCGAACGTGTGAGAGCGACCTTTCCCGGCTGGCGGCTGGCAGTCTTCACGGGCAACCCGGACCTCGGCCACCGCATTGGCCTGCGTGCCCACAAACAGTATGCGCTTCGCAACGGCCCTCTGGAGGCCAAGCTGCTGCTGATGGCGGTGCCCGAGCTCGACGCGGACGCTTCCCCGGAAGGCGCCGCCCCGCGTCGGTCCGAGGGGGCGCAGATGTTTGCCAACCGCCTGGAAAAGAACCGTAAACGCCTGAAGAAGTGGCTCAAGCAGAGCGGTGAGAGCTGCTATCGGCTCTATGACGCCGACATGCCGGAGTACGCCCTGGCGATCGACGTCTATGGTGATCGGGTGCATGTGCAGGAGTATGCAGCCCCCCGGACCATCGACGCCGGCCAGGCCCAGAAGCGCCTCTTCGAAGCGCTGGCGGTGATCCCCGAGGTGCTCGAGATCGACCCGACTCGGGTGGTGGTCAAGCGTCGCGAGCGCCAGAGCGGTAGCGCCCAGTACCAGAAGCAAGGCGCCAGCGGTGAGCGCTTCGAGGTATGCGAAGGGCGCGCTCGGCTGTGGGTCAACCTGCGCGACTATCTGGATACCGGCCTGTTCCTGGACCACCGCCCTGTGCGACGGATGCTTGGCGAAATGGCGCCGGGCAAACGCTTTCTCAATCTCTTCTGCTACACCGCCACCGCCACGGTGCAGGCGGCGCTGGGCCCCCGCAACGCCGAAGGGATAGCCGGTGCCAGCGACAGCGTCAGCGTGGACCTCTCCAACACCTACCTGGAGTGGGCGCGGGACAACTTCACTCTCAACGGCCTCGACCCCAGCCGCCATCGGGTGGTGCGTGACGATTGCCTGCGCTGGCTCCAGACCGCCGGGGACGAGTTCGACCTGATCTTCATGGATCCGCCTACCTTCTCCAACTCCAAGAAGATGGAGGGGACCCTCGACGTTCAGCGCGATCACGGGCGGCTGGTGCGCCTGGCCATGGCCCGCCTGGCAGCCGATGGCACCCTGGTGTTCTCCAACAACCAGCGGCGTTTCAAGCTGGACGACGACTTGGCAGAGCACTTCGCGGTGGAGGAGATCTCGTCGAAGAGCTTCGACCCGGATTTTTCACGTAAACCGGGACTTCACCATGTCTTCCTGATCCGTCATCGGGAGGCGGGATGATCCATCTGACGCTCTACACCACCCAGGGCTGTCACCTGTGCACTCAGCTAGAGGGCCTGCTCGGCCAACTCTGTGACGAGCCGGTGGCCCTTACGCGGGTCGAGATCAGCGAGGACGATGCCCTCATGGAGCGCTACGGGGTGCGCATCCCGGTGCTGGCGGATGACGAGGGGCAGGAACTCGACCGCGGCTTCGAGGCGCCGCGTCTGGCGGCCTGGCTGGCAGAACGGGGCTGGCTCAACGATGCTGCCTGGGAGGCGCTGCAGTGCCAGCTGGAAGGCAAGCCCGAGCCCCGTGAAGCACGCGGGGCCCGGATGCGCAGCGGCCGTCGCTATCTGAGCTGAGGCTAGAGCGCGTCAAGCAGCGATAGCTGGCTGACTGCCCGGCGGCCCTCGGGGCTGTTGTCCTCCACCTCCAGCACCTTGCGAAAGCCTCGTGAGGTCTGAATGGTGGCTTCGTCGGCCAGCCACATCAGTGCCTGATCATGGTCATCGGCCAGCTGATGCTTGAGGCCTCCGAACTGGGTGCCGATCTGCCCCCAGGCGCGGCTGAAGATCCAGTCGCTGAACATGTCCCGGTGGATATGCACCAGCACATAGTCATGGTCGGTTTCCCAGCGGACGATCATCGAAGCTCCTGGCAAGCAGAGGCTCCCCGTGGCGGTTGGGGAGTGGTAGGTTGGTAGCTATTGTAATCGCCTGAGAAGTGGGAACAAGAGACCATGCGAATCCTTGTCGATGCCGACGTGCCCGCCGCAGAGGCCTGTTTCGGTGCCCTGGGTGAGGTCGTGCGTTTGCCCGGTCGCCAGATCGACGCCGCGGCCCTGCGCGACGTCGATGCTCTGGTGGTGCGCTCCATTACCCGGGTCAACGAATCGCTGCTCGCCCAGGCCAACCGCTTGCGCTTCGTCGGCACCTGCACCATCGGCACCGATCATATCGAGCTCAATGCGCTGGAAGAACGAGGCATTGCCTTTGCCAGCGCCCCCGGTTGCAATGGTGATGCGGTGGTGGACTATGTGCTCGGCAGCCTCTCGGCCCTGGCCGAGCGTCAGGACTGGCGTCTGGTAGGGCGGAGAGTCGGCGTGGTCGGCGCAGGCAACGTGGGTGCTCGACTGCTGGGCCGTCTGACCGCCATGGGCATCGACTGCCTGGCCTGCGATCCGCCCAGGGTCGAAGAAGAAAGCGCCGAGGGTCAGGATCTCACGGGTTTCGTCGACCTAAAGACCTTGATCGAAGACTGCGACGTGCTCTGCCTGCACACTCCGCTGGTGCACGAGGGCCCTCATCCCACCTATCACCTGCTGGGGGCCGAGGCCATCGCCGAGTTGTCACCGGGTACCGTGCTGCTCAACGCTGGGCGCGGCGACTGCGTGGATGGCGCTGCCCTGCGCCAGCGGCTGGCCGGGCAGGGTGATATCAGCGCGATCCTCGATGTCTGGGAGCACGAGCCTGCCATTGACGGTGCCCTGCGCGATCTTGCCGAAATTGCCACGCCGCATATTGCCGGCCACAGCCTGGATGGCAAGCGACGCGGCACCCATATGATTTATCGGGCGCTGTGCAAGCAGCTCGGCCTGCCTGTCCGGGTGTCGCTGGATGACCTGCTGCCTGTGCCGCCCTTGATCAGGCTGGCGCTGGGCTCAGGGCTTGTCGCCGAGGAGGCGCTGCGGCTCTGCCTGCGCGCCGTTCACGACGTGAGGCGTGACCACGACAGTCTGCTGCGCGAGAGTCGCCGTCAGGGCATGGCCAAGGGGTTCGACGCTTGTCGCGCAACCTATCCCCTGCGTCGAGAGTTTGCCACCCTGGAGGTGGCCCTGCCGGAAGCGGATGAGAGGCTGGTCGCTATGCTGAGAGGGGCGGGGTTTCGGGTGGCCGCAAGTTGAGTTTGCTGCTTCTGCTTCTTGGATACGCATACGCGAGCGGGCCCGCCATTTGGCGGGCCCGCTTGCCTATCAGGTCGGGAGATCACTGTCGGTAGGCGGCTTCCTTCAGCGCCCGGATGCGGTCATCCAGCGGGGGGTGGCTGGCAAAAAACCGCTCCATCAGCGACTTGGTCTGGCCCTTGGTAATGGCCATGGCGCGCAGGGTATCCGGCATCTGGTCGGGCATCTCGGTCTCCGCCTTGAGGCGGGTCAGGGCATTGATCATGGCCCCGGAGCCGGCAAGCTGGGCCCCCGATGCGTCGGCGCGGTACTCGCGGAAGCGCGAGAACCAGGCGACGATGGCCGAGGCAATGACGCCGAAGACGATCTCGGCGACAATCACCACCGCGAAGTAGCCCATGAAGCCCAGGCCGGCGCCGTCGGTACGGCTCTTCAGGAAGCCGTCGACCAGGTGGGCGACCACCCTAGCGAAGAACATCACGAAGGTGTTTACCACCCCCTGGATCAGCGCCAGGGTCACCATGTCGCCGTTGGCCACGTGGCCGATCTCATGAGCCAGAACCGCGCGCACCTCCTCGGGGCGCATGCGGTTGAGCAGGCCGGCGGAGACGGCCACCAGCGCATCGTTCTTGTTCCAGCCGGTGGCGAAGGCGTTGGACTGCTGGGCGGGGAAGATGCCCACCTCCGGCGTCTTGATGCCGGCGGCGTGGGCGAGCTCCTCGACGGTCTCTACCAGCCACTTCTCAGTGGCGTTGGACGGTGATTCGATGATGACGCAGCCGGTGCTGCGCTTGGCCATCCACTTGGAGATGAACAGGGAGATCATCGACCCGGCCATGCCGAAGATGAAGCAGAAGATCAGCAGGCTGTTGAAGTTGATGCCCTGGGCGGTGAGGTAGGGCTCCACCCCAAGCAGGCGCAGGGTGATGCTGGCGACGATGATGACGCCCAGGTTGGTGCCCAGAAAGAGCAGGATTCTCATCATTGCCGGAAATCTCCAGTCGTCAGGAAAAGGGGGGCCACCCATGGCGGCCAGGCAAGCTGATGCTTAGATACGCGCTTGTGCGCCGGGTTTCAAGCGCCGGGTAGCAGAACAGGGTTTTTACTGGCGGTAGCGGGACAGGAAGCGGGCGAAGCGGTCCAGGGCGTCGCCAAGCTGGTCGGCCCAGGGCAGGGTGACGATGCGCACATGGTCCGGGTCAGGCCAGTTGAAGGCGGTTCCCTGGACCAGGAGGATCTTTTCCTGAAGCAGCAGGTCGAGCACCATCTGTTGATCGTCCCGGATGTTGAACACCTTAGGGTCGAGCCGTGGAAAGGCGTAGAGCGCCCCTCTGGGTTTGACGCAGCTCACCCCGGGGATGGCGTTGAGCTTCTCGAAGGTGATGTCTCGCTGGGCCAGCAGACGACCGCCGGGCAGGATCAGGTCGTTGATCGACTGGTAGCCGCCGAGGGCTGTCTGAATGGCGTGCTGGGCCGGCACGTTGGCGCACAGGCGCATGGAGGCCAGCATGGTCAGCCCCTGGATGAAATCCGCGGCGCGCTGCATGGCGATGTGCCCCGAGAGAATCATCCAGCCGGAGCGAAAGCCGGCACAGCGGTAGCTCTTTGAAAGCCCGTTCATGGTCACCACCAGCTGGTCCTCGCCGGCCAGGGCCCCGGTAGAGACATGCTCGACCCCGTCGTAGAGGATCTTGTCGTAGATCTCATCGGAAAACACCACGAGGTCGTGCTGGCGGGCGATTTCCAGCAGCTCGCGCACCACCGCTGGCGGATAGACGGCGCCGGTGGGGTTGTTGGGGTTGATGATCACGATGGCTCGGGTGTGGGCGGTCACCTTGGCGCGGATATCGTCCAGATCCGGTGCCCAATCGGACTGCTCGTCGCACAGGTAGTGGACGGGGTGCCCACCGGAGAGGTTGGCGGCCGCGGTCCACAGGGGGTAGTCGGGCGCCGGTATCAGCACCTCGTCGCCGTCATTGATCAGCGCCTGCATGGCCATCACGATCAACTCGGAGACGCCGTTGCCGATGTAAATGTCCTCGATACCGACATTGGGGATGTGCTTGCGCTGGCACTCCTGCATGATCGCCTTGCGCGCCGAATAGAGCCCCTTGGAATCGCAGTAGCCCTGGGCGGTGGGCAGGTTGCGCATCACGTCCTGGAGGATCTCCTCCGGCGCCTCGAAGCCGAACGGGGCGGGGTTGCCGATATTCAGCTTGAGGATGCGCTGGCCTTCTTCCTCCAGCCGCTTGGCGTGGTCGAGCACCGGTCCGCGAATGTCGTAGCAGACGTTGTGCAGCTTGTGCGATTTCCGGATCGGGGTGGTGTCCATGTCGTTCGGTGTCCAGTGTCCAGGGCGGCGGGCGAAGGGGAATTATGCGGTCTCGCTGGTGCCGGCGTCATCCTCGGCGGGGGGCGACTCCGGCTCTTGCTCAGGCTCTTTCTCAGGGGTGGGCTCGGGCGGGATATCCGCCGGGGTCTCCAGGGTCAGGCGGCCAAGCTTGCCGTCGCGCAGCTCATGCAGGAGTACCTCGGCACCGCGGTGCAGGTCGACCTCGCCGCCCGGGCGCAGGCCGCCGCGACGGGCGGCGATCTCTGCCAGTAACGCGTGGCCGTCGAAGCCGGCCAGGGCCAGCAGGTCGACTCTTACCGGGCCGTCGGCCTCGACCCTCTCCGACTCAGGGTTGGCCGTGTAAGTCGGTAGCGTCTTGAGCCGGTAGCGCGCTGTGAGCGCCTGAGGGTAGCGGCGTGCCAGCTCGGCGGCAGTGACTACGGCCACGTCCACGTAGTCGATCGCGGTGTCGCGGATGGCGCCGCTGGCGGCCAGGCGGAAGGCGCTGGCCTGGTCCTCGATTTTCGGCCATAGCACCCCGGGGGTGTCGATCACGGCAACGCGCCCGCCGATGCGAACCTTCTGCTGGCGCTTTGTCACCGCGGGTTCGTTGCCGGTCTTGGCGATCGTGCGCCCGGCCAGGCCGTTGATCAGGGTCGACTTGCCGACGTTGGGGATGCCCATGACCATGACCCGCACGTCGCGATCGGCGCGCACCGCACCTGCCAGCTCGTGGCACAGCTTGGGGATGCGCTTGAGCTCGCGGGCCAGGGTGGTGGTCACAGCCAGGGCGCGCGTGTCGGGCTGGGCATCGAAGAAGGCCACCCACTCCCGGGTGCGCTCCGGGTCGGCCAGATCGGCGCGCGAGAGCAGCTTGAGCACCGGCTTGTGGCGGGTCAGCTCGGCAAGCATCGGGTTGGCGCTGGAGTAGGGCAGGCGGGCGTCGAGTACCTCGATCACCACGTCAATCTCCGGCAGCGCCTCGGTGATCTGGCGCCTTGCCTTGTGCATGTGTCCCGGATACCAGCCGAGCATTGGGCTCTCCTGCCTGCAAAGAAAAATGGCCGCCCATCATAGCAGATGGGCGGCCGCGGCAGGACAGAGAGCTACTCGCCGGAGTGAAAGTCAATGGCCACCGAGTTGATGCAGTAGCGCAACCCGGTGGTGTCCGGCGGTCCGTCGGGGAAGACGTGTCCCAGGTGGGCGTCGCAGCGGGCACAGATTACCTCGGTTCGCCGCATGCCATGGGAGGCATCCTGTCGCTCCTCAACGTTGTGCTGGCCCAGCGGGCGGTCGAAGCTTGGCCAGCCGCAGCCCGCGTCGAACTTGTGTTCGTTTTCGAACAGCGGGGCGCTACAGCAGACGCAATGGTAGATGCCGTGCTCGTCGCTGACCCGATAGTGGCCGCTGAAAGGTGGCTCGGTGCCCTGCTCTCGGGTGACCCGATACTGCTCGGGAGTCAGCTGCTGGCGCCATTCATCCTCATGCTTGACGATCTTGTTGCGCATGGCGTCCCTCCTCGTCGTTCGGCTTGGTATTTCAGGTCATATCTCGCAAATCCTGCCCGTTACTTCTCAGGCGTTTCGCCTCAAACATTGAAACGGAAGTGGATCACATCGCCGTCCTGAACAATATACTCCTTGCCCTCGAGGCGCCACTTGCCGGCATCCTTTGCGGCCTGCTCACCGCCCAGGCTCACGAAATCGTCATAGGCGATGACCTCGGCACGGATGAAGCCCTTCTGGAAGTCGGTGTGAATGACCCCGGCGGCCTCGGGAGCGGTGGCGCCCACCTTGACGGTCCAGGCACGCACCTCTTTCACGCCGGCGGTGAAGTAGGTTTGAAGGCCCAGCAAAGCGTAGCCGGCACGGATCACTCTATCTAGCCCCGGTTCTTCCATGCCCATTTCGTCGAGGAACATGGCACGTTCCTCGTCGTCCAGCTCGGCGATCTCCGACTCCAGCTGGTTGCACACCGGCACCACTAGAGCGCCCTCGGCCTCGGCGATCTCGCGGACCACGTCCAGGTAGGGATTGGCCTCGAAGCCGTCCTCGTTGACGTTGGCGATGTACATGGTGGGCTTCAGGGTCAGAAAACCGAATCCCCTCAGGGCCTTCTCGTCGTCCTCATCGAGGCCAAAGCTCCTCAACGGCAGGCCCTCGGCCACGTGGGGCTGGATGCGCTCGAGAATCGCCTTGGTGGCGATGGCGTCCTTGTCGCCTCCCTTGGCTACCCGCACCAGGCGTTGGATGGCCCGCTCCACGGTGTCAAGGTCGGCCAGCGCCAGCTCCATGTTGATGATTTCGATATCGGATCGAGGGTCCACCTGGTTAGCCACATGGATCACGTTGTCGTTGTCGAAGCAACGCACCACGTGAGCGATGGCCTGGGTCTCGCGGATGTTGGCAAGAAACTTGTTGCCGAGCCCCTCGCCTTTGGAAGCGCCTGCCACTAGACCGGCAATATCGACAAACTCCATGGTGGTGGGTAGCACCTTCTGCGGCTTGACGATATCGGCCAGGGCATCGAGGCGTGGGTCCGGCATCGGCACGATGCCGACGTTGGGCTCGATGGTGCAGAAAGGGAAGTTCTCGGCGTCGATGCCGGACTTGGTAAGGGCGTTAAAGAGAGTCGACTTGCCGACGTTGGGCAGGCCGACGATACCGCAGTTGAAACCCATGGGATCGTCCTGGAAAGAGAGGTCGGGAGTAACGATGGCGCCATTCTACTGATAACCTGCTCATCAGACACTTGGCAATCAGGCGCTCTTGAAGCTGTGCAGCCGGTTCATGGCTTTGGCCCAGTCGCCGCAAAGGGCGAGGGGCAGGGTGGCCAGGCACTCGTCGATGGCATCTTCGATGGCGGCGTGTTCGGTCTTGCCGGGGCGGCCCAGCACGTAGTGAGTGACCTGTTTCGCATCGCCCGGATGACCGATGCCGATGCGTAGTCGGTGATAGCCAGGTTCGTTGCCCAGAGCGCTGATGATGTCGCGCAGGCCGTTGTGGCCACCGTGGCCGCCGCCGGTCTTGAAGCGGGCGGTGCCTGGGGCAAGGTCGAGCTCGTCGTGGGCCACCATCAGTTCGTCAGGAGCGATCTTGTAGAACTGGCAGAGCGCCGAGACGGCGCCACCGCTGCGGTTCATGAATGTCGTCGGGTTGAGCAGGTGAATAGCCTGGCCCTCGAACTGGACTCGGGCATAGAGGCCCAGGAACTTGCGGTCGGGGCGAAGTTCTCCGCCGGTTCGGCGTGCTACCGCCTCCACCAGCCAGGCGCCGGCATTGTGACGGGTAGCCTCATAGTCGGCACCGGGATTGCCCAGCCCGATGATCGCTTTGACCTGACTCATGGCTGCTGCCTCCAAAAAAAATCAAGCGCCTGGGCGCTTGATCGTAACCGGGAGGGGCCGCGATGTGCACGGCCCCCGAACGGTAAGAAGGACGTCGTGAGGGTTATGCCTCGTCGTCCTGCTTGCCTTCCTCGCCTTCCTCGCCCTCGGCGGCTTCGTCTTCGTCATCGCCACCGCGAACCTTGGCCTTGGTGACGCTGAGCACGGCCTTGTCATGGTCTTCGCCGTGGGTCAGATCGACCAGGGTCACGCCGGCCGGCACCTTGAGGTCGGAGAGATGCAGGGTGGTGCCCAGCTCGACTTCGGAAATATCCACTTCCAGGTAGTCGGGCAGGTCCTTCGGCAGGCAGCTAACCGAGATCTCGTTGGCCAGTACGTGCAGCTCGCCATCGTGATCCTTGATGGCCAGGCAGTCCTCCTCACCCATCACGTGCAGCGGCACGTTCATGGTGATCTCGTGGGTGGCATCGACGCGCAGGAAATCGGCGTGGGTAATCAGCGGCTTGAAGGGGTGACGCTGCATATCACGCACCACTACCTGCTCGCTCTTGCCGTCGATGACCAGATCGATCACGGAGGAAAAGAAAGACTCGTGCTCGACGGCCTTGTAGAAAGCGGACTTCTCTACGGAGATTGGCTGGGGGGCCTTCTCGCCGCCGTAGACGATGGCCGGCACCTCAAGGTTCACACGACGCAGGCGGCGGCTCGCACCTTTCCCCAGGTCGTTTCGAACGCTGGCGCTAAGGATAAAATCAGACATGGTGTTGCCTCTTCATTAAAGTAAGGAATGCGTCGCGGACCGCGACCTGACCGTGACGCTTCCAATTGCCCCGCAGGGCGCTTTCCGGCACCGGTTCCCGAGTCCCAGAGCGTGACGCTCGGGGAACATCGTGTCAGTGGAACATGGCGCTGACGGATTCTTCGTTGCTTACTCGACGGATCGCCTCGGCGATCAGGCCGGCAACGCTGAGTTGGCGGATATGGCCGCAGCGGCGGGCGCTGTCGGAGAGTGGGATGGTGTCGGTGACTACCACTTCGTCGAGCACCGAGCCGACAATATTGTCCACCGCGGGTCCCGAGAGAATCGGATGGGTGGCGTAAGCCACTACCCTAAGGGCACCGTGGTCTTTGAGTGCCTCGCCTGCCTTGCACAGGGTGCCTGCGGTGTCGATCATATCGTCGACCACCACACAGTTACGTCCCTCGATCTCGCCGATGATGTGCATCACCTGGGCCTGGTTGGCCTGGGGGCGACGCTTGTCAATGATGGCCAGGTCGGCGTTGAGCTGCTTGGCAATGGCCCTTGCACGAACCACGCCGCCAACGTCAGGGGAAACCACTACCAGATTCTCGTAGTTCTGACGCTCGATGTCGTCAAGCAGGATCGGCGAGCCGTAGACGTTGTCCACCGGCACATCGAAGAAGCCCTGGATCTGGTCGGCGTGGAGGTCCATGGTCATTACCCGATCAACGCCGGCCTTGACGAGCACGTCGGCGACGATCTTGGCCGAGATCGGCACGCGTGCTGAACGCACCCGACGATCCTGACGTGCATACCCGAAGTAGGGGACGACGGCGGTGATTCGGTGCGCGGAGGCTCGCCGCAGGGCGTCCACCATTAGCACCAGTTCCATCAAATTATCGTTGGTCGGCGCACAGGTGGACTGCAGGACGAAGACATCCTTGCCGCGGACATTCTCGTTGATCTCTACCGCGATCTCGCCGTCGCTGAACTGACCAACCGTGGCGTTGCCCATTCGGGTATCCAGACTTTCGGCGATCTTTCGGGCGAGCTCGGGATTGGCGTTCCCGGCAAAAACCATCAATTTTGACACGCGCAGCCACCTATGCAGGGTTGGGTCATCGGGTGTCGAGAGGGGCACTACCGCCTGGGCGGGGCTCATCGACCCAGAACATCATGGAGAGGGGAGCGGTTCAGGCCGCGAGCCTTGAAGGCCTGCCAGCGCCCCGAGATCTCGGCAAGCAGCTGGTCCGCGTCTGACTCATTGGCTAGACGGGCAAAGACACAGGCGCCGGTGCCTGTCAGCATGGCGGGTGCTCTCGCCGATAGCCAGTCGATCACTTCTGCGACAGGCGGATAGAGGACCTTGACCGTGGCTTCGCAGTCATTGCGCCAGCTTGACGCTCCCCCCTGAAGAGCGCGCGCCATGGTAATCGGGGGGGTGTTACGTGTCAATTCTTCTGCGCCGAACACCGCAGGGGTAGATACCATTACGCCGGGATGAATCACCACGAACCACGGCGTGTCGAGATCCACTTGCGTCAGGCGTTCGCCGATTCCCTCGCCCCAGGCGGCGTGGCCGCGCACGAACACTGGTACGTCGGCGCCCAGGCACAGGCCAATCTCGGCCAGGCGATCGAGGGGCAGGCCCAGGCCCCAGAGAGCGTTGAGGCCGAGCAGGGTGGTGGCGGCGTCCGAACTGCCGCCCCCCAAGCCGCCGCCCAGGGGCAGGCGCTTCTCCAGATGGATATCCGCCCCCAGCCGGCAGTCGTTCTCAGCCTGAAGCAGGCGGGCGGCCCGCACGATCAGGTTCTCATCCATGGGTACCCCGAGGATTTCGGGAGTCAGGTGTACCTCGCCATCTTCCCGGCAACTGATGCCCAGGGTGTCGCCATGGTCCAGGAACTGGAAAAGGGTCTGCAGCTCGTGATAGCCATCCGGACGGCGGCCGACGATATGCAGCAGGCGGTTGAGCTTGGCCGGTGCCGGCAGTGTCAAGGTTGCGTCGTTCATCCGCTCAGCCATCGACGACGGGTCGCCAGTCGGTGACCACCAGGGTAACGCGCAGGTCGCCGTAGCGCATTACCAGCCGCCGCGGCAGCCATAGGGCTTCTGCCCGGGTCCAATCGAGGTAGTCGATCTCCCAGCCGTCCTGCTCGAGCCGCCGAGGAAAGCCTAGCTCATCCTCTTCCAGGCGGTAATCGCTGCCGGTGCCTGGCAGGCCGCGGACCCAATCCTGAAGCGAGCCTACGGGCAACGACCAGCCGAGCTGCTCCTCCATCAGCGCCTCTGGGGTCTCGGCCTCGAAGCGGCCCTCGGCGGTGGTCAGCGAGAAGCGGCCCTCTCGCCCTTCCAGAGTGCTGCGGCCGCTGCCGAAAGGACCGCTGAGCAGCATCCGGTAGTAGTGGGGATGCTGGCTCCAGTCCAGGTTGGCGCTGGTGCCGTCCTGGGAGGTGCGCAGTCCGACCCGAGCGATCAGCATCCAGGTGTCCAGGGCCTCGGTGCGGTCGGCCTGGTCCTGCCACTGGCCGACGTTGCGCTCGGCGTCGGGAAGCGGGGTGCGGCCGGCGCAGCCGACCAGCAGGAGCAGGGCGAACAGGGGGATCAGCGGTCTGGCAAACAAGCGCGGTGACATGGGGGCTCTCTCGGGAGGAAGTCGGGAAGGGCTAGGGGAGCAGTTCGGGAATGCGCCGCAACAGCGCATCGATCAGCGGGCGTTCGTCGAAGCGCTCCAGCGCCTCGGTCAGGCGCTCGCGAGCCTCGACGCGACGCTCGAGCGCCCATAGCACCTCGATCAGATGAGCGGCGACCTCCTGGTCGGGCATCAGTGCGTAAGCGCGCGTCAGCCAGGGCAGTGCGCGCTCGGGTTCGCCCAGACGAAAGTGCACCCAGCCCAGGCTATCCAGGATGGCCGGGTTGCCGGGGTCCAGCTCATGGGCGCGCTCGATCATCTCGCGGGCCTCGTCGAGGCGCTCGCTGATGTTCAGGTCGGCCAGGGTATAGCCCAGGGCATTGAGGGCCATGGCGTTGTCGGGGTTGCGCTCGATGACTCTCCCCAGATCACGCTCCATGGCCTCGAGGTCGCCGGTTTCCCAGGCGCGCATCGCTCGCAGGTAAAGTAGTGGCTCATCGTTGGGGGTGCGGTCGAGCTCGCGGTCGAGCAGGGCGTTGGCCTCGTCCACGAGGCCAGCGCGTTCCAGTAGTTCAATCTCCAGAGTCACCAGGTCGGCGAAATGCGTCTCGTGGCGCAGCCGCTCGATACGCAGGAAAGCCCGGGCGTCGAGCAGGCGTTCGTCCTTGATCAGCATCTCGGCGGCGCGAAGCCGAGCGGGCAGAAACTCTGGCCCCGGCGCTACCTGACGATAATAGAGTAGAGCATTGTCGATCTCGCCCTCTGCCTCGGCGGTAGCGCCGAGCAGCAAGAAGGCCAGCGGCGGGGTGTCGGCGTCATCTACCAAAGGCAGCAGCAGGCGTCGGGCCGCTTCGGTGGCGTGTTCCTCGAGGTAGAGACGGGCCAGCGCCAGACGAAGCTCGTGGTTGCCCGCATGATTCTCCAGCAGGGCATCGGTACTTGTCTCGGCGGCGACGACGTTGCCGAGACGCAGTTCACTCTGGGCCAGCATCAGGATGAAGCGAGCATCATCCGGCGAGACGGCAAGCCCGCGGCGCGCGGCATCACGAGCGCCCCTGTGGTCGCCGCGCTCCTGGGCCAGGCGAGACCGAGTCAGCCACAGTGCCGGTAGCGCAGGCGCGCTATCGCTCAGGCGTGACAGACGCCGTTCGGCAGCGACGGTGTCGCCCGCGGACACCTCCAGCAGTGCGGTGGCCAGCTCGGCATCCTGGCGGGCTGCCCCCCGGGGTGCCTGGGGTAGCCAGGGGCGCAGCAGGGCCAGCAGCGATGCCGGATCGGCGTTCTCGGCCAGCGCGGCCTCGATGAAGGCGGTCAGGTCGCTCTCGCCGCCGCGCTCGATCAGCGTCAGGCGCTGGCCTAGCGCCTCGGGCCAGTCGCCGCGCTGAACGGCCAGTCCCGCCAGCAGCCGCGAGGGCGCTTCGGCACCGGGGGCCAGGGTCTGCCAGCGATCCGCGGCCTGGGCCAGAAGTTCGCTGTCGTTGCTGAAGCTGGCTGCCAGGGCGGCGCGCTCGGCCAGTGTCGGGGTGGCGTAACGCTCGGTGGCTTCCAAGTAACCCAGGGCCGCCCGGCGGTAGTCGCCACGCTGGCCAGCCAGTTCGGCGGTGAGCAGGGCGGCCAGCCCCTCGGCATCCAGACCCTGGGTAATGGGCGGGGCGCCGTCCATTGGGTCGTCCTGGCGTTCACTCGCCATGTCCACTGCCGACAGCGTTTGACAGCCGGCCAGCAGAACCGCCAGCGCCAGCGGGGCCAGGCGGGTGGTGAAGGGGCGAAGTCGCGATGGGAGAGCGGCAGGCATGGGCGTCTCGTTGGCAGGGCCGAGGAGCCAGCATAACGGCTTGGCCGGCGCGGGCAAAGCACACTACCTTAGGCGGCCAAACGGGCGACGCTATGGTAGAATCCTTCGCCAATGATCAGGATGCCGCCAAGGCCGGCTACCACTAGCAAAGATGCCCGACGCATGACGCTGCTTGCCCTAGGAATCAACCATCGAACCGCCACCGTCGAGGTGCGCGAGCAGGTGTCCTTTAGCCCCGCCCAGTTGGACATGGCGCTTAGTGAGCTGCGTGGCTTGCCTCAGGTCAGGGAAGCGGCAGTTCTTTCGACCTGCAACCGCACCGAGCTCTATTGTGTCACCGAGCCCCAGGGCGAGGCGGCCGTCCTCGACTGGCTGGGCCGTTTCCATGACCTGCCGGTGGCGGATCTGTCGATGTGTGCTTATCACTATCTGGACAATGATGCCGCCCGCCACCTGATGCGGGTTGCCGTGGGGCTGGATTCCATGGTGCTGGGCGAACCGCAGATCCTTGGCCAGCTCAAGGACGCCTACCAGGCTAGCCGCCACGCCAAGGGCCTTGGCAAGGAACTCGAGTGTCTCTTCCAGCACACCTTCGCGGTGGCCAAGCAGGTGCGTACCGAGACGGGCATTGGTCGCAACCCGGTGTCGGTAGCCTATGCGGCGGTGAGCCTTGCTAGCCGCATTTTTGATGATTTTGGCCGCGCCCGGGCGTTATTGATCGGTGCCGGCGAGACCATCGAACTGGTGGCTCGCCACCTTCACGAGGCAGGCGTGCGCCAGATCACCGTGGCCAACCGAACTCGCGAACGGGCCGAACTGCTGGCCGGTGGCCTGGGCGGGCGCGCCATCGCTCTGGATGGTATTCCCGACGCCCTGGTGGAGGCCGACATCGTCATCTCCTCCACCGCCGCCCCCCTGCCGATCATCGGCAAGGGCATGGTGGAGCGCGCCCTGAAGAAGCGTCGTCATCGGCCGATCTTCATGGTTGATATCGCCGTCCCCAGGGATATCGAGCCCGAGGTGGGCAAGCTCTCCGACATCTTTCTTTACTCCGTCGATGACCTCCAGGAGGTCATCGCCGAGAACCGCCGCCATCGCCAGGTAGCCGCCGACCAGGCCGAATCGCTGATCGAACACGGCGTGGGTGCCTGGCTCCATGAGAGGCGTATCCGCAGCGGCGGCGAGCTGATCCACGACTTCCGTACCCGCGGCGAGTCGCTGCGGGATCTCTCCCTCGAGCAGGCTCTGTCACGACTGGGCCAGGGCGAGGACCCCGAGGCGGTAGTGCGCCGCTTGGCTCATCAGCTCACCAACCGGTTGCTGCATCGTCCCACCGTGGCGCTGCGCGAGGCCGCCTCCGTTGAGCGCCACGACCTGCTCGAGGCCGCCGGCGCTCTGTTGCTCGACGCCGCCCCCGACAAGACCCGATAGGACAACCCATGAAAGCTTCCCTGCGTCAGCGCCTCGACGCCTTCGGCGAGCGCTTCGAGGAGCTCTCCGCCCTGTTGTCGGAGCCCGAGGTGATAGGCGACCAGAGCCGCTTCCGGGATTACTCCCGCGAATACGCCGAACTCGAGCCCCTGGTGGAAGCCTGGCGCGAGTTCCTAGGCGTGGAAAGCGACATCGATGACGCCGAGCAGCTGGCCTCTGACAGCGATCCCGAAATGCGCGAGCTGGCGGCCATGGAGCAGGCCGAGGGGCGCGAGAAGCTGGAGGCGCTGGACGAACGGCTCAAGCAGCTGCTGGTGCCCAAGGACCCCGACGATGGCCGCAGCGTCTTCCTGGAGGTGCGTGCCGGCACCGGCGGCGACGAGGCGGCGCTGTTCGCCGGCGATCTGTTCCGCATGTACTCGCGCTACGCCGAGCAGCACGGCTGGAAAGTCGAGGTGGTCAGCGCCAGCCACGGCGAACAGGGGGGCTACAAGGAGATCATCTCGCGCATCAAGGGCGAAGGGGTCTATGCGCGGCTCAAGTTCGAGTCCGGCGCCCATCGGGTGCAGCGGGTGCCGGCCACGGAGTCCCAGGGGCGCATCCACACCTCCGCCTGCACCGTGGCCGTGATGCCCGAGGCCGACGCGGTGGGCGATATCGAGATCAACTCCGCCGATCTGCGGGTGGACACCTTCCGCTCCAGCGGGGCCGGCGGTCAGCACGTCAATACGACCGACTCCGCGATCCGCATTACCCACCTGCCCAGCGGGGTGGTGGTGGAGTGCCAGGAAGAGCGCAGCCAGCACAAGAACCGCGCCAAGGCCATGTCGCTGCTGGCAGCGCGGCTCCGGCAGACCGCCGTGGACTCACGTCGCCAGGCCCAGGCCGACGAGCGCAAGAGCCTGGTGGGCTCCGGCGATCGCAGCGAACGCATCCGCACCTACAATTTTCCCCAGGGGCGGGTCACCGATCACCGTATCAACCTGACCCTCTACAAGCTCGGCGAGGTGGTCAGCGGCGAACAGCTCGACGACGTGATCGAACCGCTGATCCACGAATACCAGGCGGAACAGCTCGCCGCCCTGCAGCAGGATGGCTGACTTGAGCAATGAGTGCGCGAGCTTCGATGCCCTGCTGCGGGAGGCCACGGCACGCCTCGGTGCCGCCGGCTCGCCCAGCGCCCGGCTCGACGCTGAGGTGCTGCTCTGCCACCTTCTCGAGGTGGATCGCACCTGGCTCTATACCTGGGGAGACCGTGAGGCAGACGCGGCGGTGCTGGCGAGCTTCGACGCGCTGCTGACCCGGCGCGAGGCCGGCGAGCCGGTGGCCTATCTCACCGGCGAGAGGGAGTTCTGGGGACTGACGCTTGCTTCCGAACCCAGCACCTTGATCCCACGCCCCGACACCGAGACCCTGGTGGAGGCCGCCCTGGACAAGGCATGCGCGACCGCCGGGCGACTGCTGGACCTTGGCACCGGTACTGGCGCCATCGCCCTGGCCGTTGCCAGCGAGCGGCCAGGCTGGGCGGTGCTGGGGGTGGACCTGCGTCCCGAGACGGTGGCGCTCGCCGAACGCAACGCCGCGCGGCTGGGCATTGCCAACGCCGCGTTTCGCCAGAGCGATTGGTTCGCTGCCCTGGGTGAGGAAAAGAAGGCCGGAGAGCGCTTTGACCTGATCGTCACCAATCCTCCCTATCTCGCCGACGATGACCCTCACCTGGCTCGGGGTGACGTGCGCTTCGAACCACGCAGCGCCCTGGTGGCAGGCGAGGGCGGCCTGGGCGACCTGCGCCACCTGGTGCGCGCGGCACGTGAGCACCTGGCGTCGTCTGGCTGGCTGTTGCTTGAGCATGGGGCCCAGCAGGGCGCGGCGGTGCGCAAGGCCCTGACGGATGCCGGCTACGAGGCGGTGCTCAGCCGCTGCGACCTGGCCGGCCATGAGCGAGTCAGTCTAGGATGCTGGCCGGGTTATTGAGGCCCCGGCTGGCAGTGGCCGGAGGGGGTGTGGTACATCTTTAATCGGTAAATAACTCCGAAAGCCGCCGTAATGACAAGGCTGAAGACCAGGGTGCCGCTATCACGGCGGTCGTTTTCAGTTGGATCGACTGTGCAGCGGCATGTCCTGTCACCCTTGAAACTGGCCAGCGACTACCATCATGAAAGCCAAGTCCCGCTCCCTCGACCGCATCGACCTCAAGATCTTGAGATGTCTGCAGGATAATGCCCGTATCTCCTACGTCGACCTCGCCGCCCAGGTGGGGCTTTCCACCACACCCTGTCTGGAACGGGTTAAGCGCCTGGAGCGTGCCGGTGTGATTAGAGGCTACAAGGCGGTGCTCGACCCCCAGGCGCTGAAGGCCAACCTGCTGGTATTCGTGGAAATCAGCCTGGAGACCCAGTCGCCGGCGGTATTCGACGAGTTCCGCCGAGCTGTCTCCAAACTGCCCCAGATCCAGGAGTGCCATCTGGTTTCCGGGCAGTTCGACTACATTCTCAAGTGCCGCATCCCCGAGATGTCCGCCTATCGACAGCTGCTTGGCGACGTGGTGCTGACCCTGCCGGGGGTCAAGGAATCAAAGAGCTATGTGGTGATGGAGGAGGTCAAGGAGGAGTTCTCCCTCCACGTTCCCGACATCGAGGAGTTCGACGGCAAGTGACCGCGACCATGAATGACGCCGACCTGCTGCGCTACAGCCGCCAGATCATGCTGGCACAGATCGATATCGAGGGTCAGGAACGGCTGCTGACCGGCCGAGCCCTGGTGGTAGGCGCCGGCGGGCTCGGCTCGCCGGCGGTCCTCTATCTGGCCGCGGCTGGGGTCGGGCAGCTGACCCTGGCCGATGCCGACGCGGTGGAACTCTCCAACCTGCAGCGCCAGATCGCCCACGGCGAGGCGGACCTGGACCGGAACAAGGCCGAGTCGGCCCGGGACGCGGCGCTGGCGCTCAATCCCGGCTGCCGGATCGAGACCCTCACCGCCCACCTGGAGGGCGCGGCCCTGGCCACGGCGGTGGCTGCGGCCGACGTGGTGCTCGACTGCACCGATCGCTTTTCCAGCCGCTACGCCATCAACGCCGCCTGCCGAGAAGCCGGCGTGCCGCTGGTCTCCGGCGCGGCGATCCGCTTCTCCGGCCAGCTGGCGGTGTTTGACCCGCGCGATCCGGAGAGCCCCTGCTATGCCTGTCTGTATCCGCCGGACGGCGGCGGTGACGAGGTGCTCTCCTGCGCGGAAAGCGGTGTGCTGGCGCCGCTGGTGGGGCTGATCGGCAGCTTCCAGGCACTGGAGGCGATCAAGCTGCTGAGCGGCGCCGGCACGCTTCACAAGGGCCTCTCTACCTTCGACGGCCTGAGCGGCCAGTGGCGCCACTTCAGGGTGCCGCGAGACCCTGCCTGCCCGGTCTGTGGTGGCTGAAGGTCTCTCGAAGAGTGGTAGTCATTTCTTGACGCCTGATGATCCGCTAATTCATCGCGAACCTGGTTCTAGCATGCTGTTATGTATCCGCCCCAAGTTATCTGGTGTGGCGTTGTTATTGAATACTTGACAACATCTCGTCGACTGGTGTCAAACTGGTAAGCGAGATTATTCACTTAACAACAACGAGCGCACTGCGCATGACCGTATCGGCTTCCCGCCCCTCCTGCCTCGATCGGCGTCCGGTTTCCTGGTACCGCGACTCCATCGCCTTCGACCTCGGCACCTGTCCGCCCCTGGCGGGGGAGGTGCGTGCAGACGTCTGCGTGATCGGTGGCGGGGTCACCGGCTGCTCGGCGGCGCTGCATCTGGCCGAGCGGGGCTACTCGGTGGTGCTGGTGGAGGCCAGCGAGATTGGCCACGGCGCTTCCGGGCGGAGCGGGGGCCAGATCCTGCCGGGCCTGGGGACCGATATCGCCACCGTGGAGCAGGCGCTGGGTCTCGAGGCCGCCCGCGATATCTGGGAGATGAGCCGCGAGGCCGTTCGCCTGACCGCCGAGCTCATCGAGCGCCACGCCATACCCTGTGATGTTTCCTGGGGCTATCTGCATGCGGCGGTGAAGCCCCGCCATGTGCGCGACCTCAAGGCCCTCCGTGACCGCCTGGCGAAGGACTACGGCTATGAGGCGCTGAGCTGGCTCGAGGGAGAGGCCCTGCACGAGCACGTGGTCAGCGACGCCTATCCGGGGGCCCTCTTCGAGAGCGAGGCGGGCCATCTACATCCGCTCAACTACACCCTGGGGTTGGCCCGGGCCGCGCGCGACGCCGGAGCCAAGCTCCACGAGGGCAGCCCGGCGTTGGAGATCCGCCGTGGCTCCCCACACCGTGTGGTCACGCCGGCAGGCAGCGTCACTGCCGATGTCGTGGTGCTGGGCACCAATGCTTTCCAGCACGGCCTTGTGCCGGAACTGGACGGCCGGGTGATGCGCGCCGCCAACTATATCATCGCGACCGAACCGCTCTCTGCCGAGCAGGCCGCCCGGGTACTGCCGCAGAATGATGCCCTGTCGGACGCCAACTTCGTCCTCGATTATTATCGCCTCTCCGCCGATCGCCGGCTGATCTACGGTGGCGAGGTCAGCTACACCGGCCGCGAGCCGCATGGCCTGCAGGCGCGCATGGATGCCAAGATCGCTCGGCTCTTTCCGGTGCTGCGCGGCGTGGGTATCGACTACCGCTGGGGCGGCGAGGTGGCCATCACCCTCAATCGGGCGCCGGATCTCGGTCGCATCGGCCAGGCGCTCTACTACGCTCAGGGTTACTCTGGCCACGGCATGGCCCTGGCGGGGCTGGCCGGCAAGCTGATGGCCGAGGCGGTGGCTGGGCAGAGCGAGCGTTTCGATGCCTTCGCCGCCATGCCCCATCGTCGTTTTCCCGGCGGTGAGACACTGCGCACGCCGCTGTTGGTGCTGGCCACTGCCTTCTACAAGCTGCGCGATCGACTATGACGAGCGCCCGTCTGCTGGGCGACTGACGAGGTTCCCATGAAAGACCTGGAAAGCTGGCTGAAGGAGCGACGCATCACCGAGGTGGAGTGCCTGGTGACGGACATCACCGGTATCGCCCGCGGCAAGATCACGCCGGTCTCCAAGTTCGTGGCCGAGAAGGGCATGCGCCTGCCGGAGAGCGTGCTGCTGCAGTCGGTGACCGGCGACTACGTCGAGGACGATATCTACTATTCCCTGCTCGACCCTGCCGATATCGACATGATCTGCAAACCCGATGGCTCGGCGGCCTATCCGGTGCCCTGGGCGCTGGAGCCCACCGCCCAGGTGATTCACGACTGCTTCGACAAGATGGGCAACCCCATCGAGCTTTCTGCCCGCAATCAGCTCAAGAAGGTGCTGGCGCTCTACGCCGAGCAGGGCTGGCGGCCTATCGTGGCGCCGGAGATGGAGTTCTACCTCACCAAGCGTTGCGAGGATCCTGATCTGCCGCTGCAGCCCCCCATCGGCAGGAGCGGCCGCCAGGAGACCGGTCGCCAGTCGTTCTCCATTGATGCCGCCAATGAGTTCGACCCGCTGTTCGAGGACATGTACGACTGGTGCGAAGCTCAGGGGCTGGATATCGATACCCTGATCCATGAGGAAGGCACTGCCCAGATGGAGATCAACTTCCGTCATGGAGATCCGCTGACCCTGGCCGATCAGGTGTTCCTGTTCAAGCGCACACTGCGCGAAGCGGCACTGAAACATGATGTGGCCGCCACCTTCATGGCCAAGCCGGTGACCAACGAACCGGGCAGCGCCATGCATATCCATCAGAGCGTACTCGACTTGAAGAGCGGCAAGAGCGTTTTCTCCAACGCCGACGGCACCATGAGCCAGCTGTTCCTGCACCATATTGGCGGGCTGCAGAAATTCATCCCCGAGTCGCTGCCGCTGATGGCCCCCAACGTCAACTCCTTCCGTCGCTTCCTGCCCGATACCTCGGCACCGGTCAATGTGGAGTGGGGCGAGGAGAATCGCACCTGTGGCCTTCGGGTGCCCGACTCGACGCCGCAGAACCGTCGGGTCGAGAACCGGCTGCCGGGCGCAGACGCCAACGCCTATCTTGCCATTGCGGCGAGTCTGCTGTGTGGCTACCTGGGAATGATTCAGAAGCTCAATCCCTCGGCACCGGTTCAGGGGCGCGCCTTCGAACGCCGCAACCTGCGCCTGCCCTTCAACCTGGAGCAGGCGCTGGAGCGCATGGAGCACTGTGCCGAGCTCGAGACCTACATGGGCAACAAGTTCGTGACCGGCTTCGTGGCGGTCAAGCGGGTCGAGAACGAGAACTTCAAGCGCGTGATCAGCTCCTGGGAGCGGGAATTCCTGCTGCTGAGCGTCTGATGAGCACTGTCAGCGTTGAGACCTCCCGTGACTCGGGCGGTTACGCTGGCCCCGTCGGGCCCGCCCCAGGGCGACCGATAACAAAAAGTGACGAGAGGTAAAAGCATGATGCAAACAAAGCGACTCTCCCTGTCCGTCGCCGCCGCCAGCCTGGCGCTGGGCGTCGCCGCTGCGCAGGCGGCCGGCGAAGTACGGGTTTACAACTGGTCCGACTATATCGCTCCGGACACGCTGGAGGCGTTCACCGAGGCCACCGGCATCGAGGTGATCTACGACGTTTACGACAGCAACGAGGTGCTCGACGCCGCCCTGCTCGCCGGGCGCTCCGGCTATGACGTAGTCGTGCCCTCCAACCACTACCTGACCCGCCATGTCAGTGCCGGCGTCTACCAGGAACTCGACCACGACAAGCTGCCCAACATGGCCAATCTGAATCCGGATCTTTTGGACGATCTGGAGTCTGTGGACCCGGGCAGCCGCCATTCGGTCCCCTACATGTGGGGCACCAACGGCATCGGCTACAACGTCGATCGGGTCACCGAGATCCTCGGCGAGGACGCCCCAACCGACTCCTGGGCGCTGCTGTTCGACCCCGAGGTGACCTCCGCCCTGCGCGAGGGAGGGTGCGGTCTTTCCATGCTCGACTCCGGCGACGAGATGCTTTCGCCGGCCATGGCCTACCTGGGCCTCTCACCGCTCTCCGAGGAGGCTGCGGATCTCGAGGCCGCCGGTGATCTGATTGCCGCGGTGCGCGACGACATGACCTATTTCCACTCTTCGCGCTACATCACCGATCTCGCCAACGGCGACATCTGCGTGGCGGCGGGCTACTCCGGCGATATGTTCCAGGCCGCCGACCGTGCCGAAGAGGCGGGGCGCGATTTCACCATCGCCTACAGCATCCCCAAAGAGGGTGCCGCTCTGTGGTTCGACATGATGGCGATCCCCGTCGATGCGCCGAACCCCGACAACGCCCACGCCTTCATCAACTTTATCCTCGAGCCCGAGGTGGCTGCGGCGATCACCGAGTATGTGGTCTATGCCAACCCCAATCTGGCCTCCAATGAGTTCCTCGACCCGGAGATTCTCAACAACCCTGCCATTTATCCCGACCAGGAGGTGATGGACAACCTCTACGTGGCCGAGGAGAAGCCCCTGGCCGTTCAGCGCCTGCGCACTCGGGTGTGGAACCGAGTGAAATCAGGCCGCTAAGGTCGCCGCTGCCCACGGCGATGAATGCCGTGGGCTAGCCGAAGAAGGAGGTGCTGATGCCACCCAACGAGACCGCCGCGCGCCCACCCGGGCGACTCACCGGTGATGACCTGGTCGAGATTCGCCGCATCAGCAAGCGCTTCGACGGGGAACTGGCGGTGGACGACGTCAACCTGACCATTCGCCAGGGCGAGATCTTCGCCCTGCTGGGCGGGTCGGGCTCCGGCAAGTCGACCCTGCTGCGCATACTGGCCGGCTTCGAGAAGCCCAGCGATGGGCAGGTGCTGCTCGACGGTGTGGATATTACCGCCATGCCGCCCCATGAGCGGCCGATCAACATGATGTTCCAGTCCTACGCGCTATTCCCCCACATGACCGTTGCGCAGAATATCGCCTTCGGGCTCAAGCAGGACCGCCTGCCACGAGCCGAGATCGATCAGCGGGTGACCGAGATGCTCAAGCTGGTGCACATGGAGGCCTTCGCCCGGCGCAAGCCCCAGCAGCTCTCCGGCGGCCAGCGCCAGCGCGTGGCGCTGGCCCGCTCGCTGGCCAAGCGGCCCAAGCTGCTGCTGCTCGACGAGCCCATGGGCGCGCTGGACAAGAAGCTGCGCACCGAGATGCAGCTCGAGGTGGTGACGATCCTCGAACGGGTGGGGGTGACCTGCATCATGGTGACCCATGATCAGGAGGAGGCCATGACCATGGCCGATCGGGTGGCGATCATGTCGGACGGCTGGATCGCCCAGGTAGGCACCCCGGTGGACGTCTACGAGAGCCCGGCGAGCCGCATGGTGGCGGAATTCGTGGGGACCGTGAATCTCTTCGAGGGGCAGATTCGCGTCGACGAGACCGATCACTGCATCATCGCCAGCCCCCAGCTGGGGCGAGACATCTACATCGGTCACGGAGTCAGCACCCAGGCCGACGAGCGCCGGGTGTGGGTGGCGGTGCGCCCGGAGAAGACCGCCCTCTCACGTACCCGTCCCACCGGCGAATACAACTGGACGGCCGGCACGGTGGAGGATATCGCCTATCTGGGCGGGCTCTCGGTCTACTATGTGCGCACGGAAACGGGCGTTCTGGTCAAGGCCAGCCTGGCCAACGTGGAGCGCCGTGGCGACCGGCCCGACTGGGATGAGTCGGTCTATGTCAGCTGGGATGCGATGAGCGCCGTGGTGTTGAATGAGTGAGCGCCCCATGAAACCTACTGCACTCGAGCGTGTGAGACGGCGCCTGCGTCCGGGGCGTGGCTGGGTCATCGCCGTGCCGCTGGTATGGCTTGCGCTGTTCTTCCTGGCGCCCTTCGCCATCGTGCTGAAGATCAGCCTGTCGGAGGCGGCCATCGCCGTGCCTCCCTATCAGCCGATCCTCGATTTCACGGCCGAGACCCTCAACATTGCCCTCAACCTGGGCAACTACCTGTTCCTGGCCAGCGATTCGCTCTACGTGGCGGCCTACTGGGGCTCAGTGAAGATCGCCTTCCTGTCGACCGTCTTCTGCCTGCTGATCGGCTACCCCATGGCCTATGCCATGGCCCGGGCCCCGGCGCGCTGGCAGCTGGTGCTGCTGCTGCTGGTGATGCTGCCCTCCTGGACCTCCTTCCTGATTCGGGTTTACGCCTGGATGGGCATCCTCAGCAACACCGGGCTGATCAACAACACCCTGATGTGGCTGGGGCTGATCGATTCGCCGATCCGCATGATGAATACCAACTTCGCGGTGATGCTGGGCATCGTCTACGCCTACCTGCCGTTCATGGTCCTGCCGCTCTACGCCAACCTGACCCGGCTCGACAACTCTCTGCTTGAGGCCGCCGCGGACCTTGGCTCGCGTACCTTCAATACCTTCCTCAAGGTGACCCTGCCGCTCTCGAAGGGAGGGATCATCGCCGGCTCGATGCTGGTTTTTATCCCCGCGGTGGGGGAGTACGTGATCCCCGAGCTGCTCGGCGGGCCAAACACGGTAATGATCGGCAAGGTGCTGTGGGAGGAGTTTTTCCTCAACCGCGACTGGCCGGTGGCCTCGGCGCTGGCCATGGTGATGCTGCTGCTGCTGCTGATTCCCATCGCCCTGTTCCACCGCTATCAGTCCCGTGAGTTGGAGGAGTGACCATGCGCAAGCCGTCTTTCACCACGTTGATGCTGATCCTGGGGCTGCTGTTCCTCTATCTGCCCATGGTGGTGCTGGTGGTCTACTCCTTCAACTCGTCGCGGCTGGTGACGGTGTGGGCGGGCTTCTCTGCGCACTGGTACCTGGAACTCCTTCGCGACCAGCAAATACTCTCCGCGGTGTGGACCAGCCTGCGTATCGCCTTCTTCGCGGCCTCCATGGCGGTCTGCCTGGGCACCCTGGCCGCCTTCGTCATGACCCGCTTCGGCCGCTTTCGCGGCAAGACAGCGCTCTCCAGCATGGTCACCGCGCCGCTGGTGATGCCCGAGGTGATCACCGGCCTGTCGCTGCTGTTGCTGTTCGTGCAGATGGCCCAGATCATCGGCTGGCCGGCGGATCGCGGCATGGCCACCATCTGGATCGCCCACACCACCTTCTGCAGCGCCTACGTGGCGGTGGTGGTCTCCTCACGGCTGCGCGAGGTGGATCGCTCCATCGAGGAGGCGGCCATGGACCTGGGCGCACCGCCGGTGAAGACCTTCTTCCAGATCACCCTGCCGGTGATTTCCCCGGCGCTGGCCGCGGGTTGGCTGCTGGCCTTTACCCTCTCGCTCGATGACCTGGTGATCGCCAGTTTCGTCTCCGGCCCCGGCGCCACCACCTTGCCCATGGTGGTGTTCTCCTCGGTACGCATGGGCGTCTCGCCCAAGATCAATGCCCTGGCCACCCTCATCATCCTCACGGTGTCGCTGGCCACCTTTCTGGCCTGGTACTTCATGCGCCGCAGCGAGTCGCGTCGGCTGGCCGCCCTGCGTCAGCAGGAGGCCTCCTGATGGCCATTTCGCAGAGTCTGGAGCCCTGTCATGCCTGAACATTCCGTCGGCGAGCACGTCGCCTCCTGGTATGCCGCTACCGCCAATCCCTCCCCCGAGCGCCCGGCGCTGGAGGGCGAGATCGAATGCGACGTCTGCGTGGTGGGGGCCGGCTTCACCGGCATTTCCGCGGCGCTCCATCTGGCCGAACGCGGCCTCTCGGTGGTGGTGCTGGAGGGCGCCCGGGTGGGCTTCGGCGCCTCGGGGCGCAACGGCGGCCAGATGGTCCACAGCTACAGCCGCGACATGGACGTGATCGAGGCCAAATATGGCGCCGAGACCGCCCGGGCACTCGGCGACATGGCCTTTGAGGGCGGCCGCATCATTCGCCGCCGCATCGAGCACTACGCCATCGACTGCGACCTGCGCGACGGTAATCTCTTCGCCGCCTGCACCTCCAGGCAGTTCGAGGGGCTGCGCGAGCATCAGGCGCTGTGGGAGCGCTACGGCTACCGGGAACTGGAGCTGCTGGAGGGTGAGGCGGTCAAGGGCGAGGTCAATTCCGAGCGCTACGTCGGCGCCCTGGTGGACCACGGTGGCGGTCATCTCCATCCGCTCAACCTGGTGCTGGGACAGGCTGCCGCGTTCGAGTCGCTGGGCGGACGGATCTTCGAACAGTCGGCCGTCGAGAAGGTGATCCACGGCGCGCCGGTAATGCTGCGCACCGCCCGTGGGCGGGTCAAGGCCGAGAGGGTGGTCATGGCCGGCAACGCTTACCTGCGCGGGGTGCTGCCAGAGATCGAGGGTAAGTCGATGCCCTGCGGCACCCAGATCATCACTACCGAGCCCTTGGGCGAGGCGCGCGCTCACGCGCTGATTCCCCGCGGCAAGGCGGTGGAGGACTGCAACTACCTGCTCGACTACTACCGGCTGACCCGAGATAACCGTCTGCTCTACGGCGGCGGAGTCAACTACGGCGGGGATGACCCGGCGGACATCGCCGCGTTGATTCGCCCCAAGATGCTGCAGACCTTTCCGCAGCTATCGGACGTCAAGGTGGATCACGCCTGGAGCGGTACCTTCCTGATGACGCTCAACCGTCTGCCCCAGTTCGGCGTGGTCAACGGCAACGTCTACTACGCCCAGGGCTACTCGGGCCACGGCGTCACCTGTACCCACCTGGCCGGCAAACTGATTGCCGAAGTGATGCACGGCCAGGGCGAGCGTTTCGACGCCTTCGCGGGGCTTCCCCACCTGCCATTTCCCGGCGGGCGTCTGCTGCGGGTGCCGCTCTCCGCCCTGGGTGCCTGGTACTACGCCACCCGAGATCGCATCGGGCTTTAACGCCTAGACCCTTGACGCTTTGACCCTCCGCTGCCATCTCGGTCCGCCGTGTCGCTTCTTGGCGACAGCAGGTCAGATAATGGGGAAGCTGCGCTTTTGCCGCCCGATGGGTGCCGGGAGCGCCTATAGTGGTGGCATCACTTTTATCACCCTACTCGATTACCCTCGCCCGGAGCCAGGCGAGTGACAGCGGCGGGCGCCCGGGCGCCCGCGAGGAGAAAAGCAATGAGCAAATCAATCATCGTGGGATCCACTCTGGCCGTGCTGGGCCTGGGTGGCATGGCCTTCGGCGCCTGGCAGGTCCAGCAGGGGAGTCCCCCCGAGCCGCAGTTTGCCGAGATCATCAACGTGAATTCGGCGACCCGCAGCGTGGAGCGCCCGCGTGAAGTCTGCGAGGACGTGGCGCGTGTGGTGAGCGAGGAAGTTCCCGTCCAGGTGCCCGTAAATCAGGCTGCGACGTCCGGCGCCGGGGCCAGCCAGGATCCCCATCGCATCATCGGTACCGCGGCAGGTGCCATCGTCGGCGGTCTGCTGGGCAATCAGGTAGGCGGCGGGAGCGGCAAGAAACTGGCTGCCGTGGCCGGTGCCATCGGTGGCGGCCTGGCCGGGCGCGAGGTTCAGAACCGCGTCGAGGCTCGTCAGCATGCTCAGGCCGGGAGTCAGGTGCAGTACGAGACCCGCTACGAGACACAGTCTCGGACCGTGACCGAGCGGCAGTGTCAGACGGTCATGGAGAGCCATGACGAGCATCTCGGCTACGATGTGACCTATCGCATCAACGGCGAGGAGATGACCCGGCGCCTGGACAGCGCTCCCCAGGCCGAGCGCCTCCCGGTGGTTGAGGGCGAAGTACAGTGGCAGGCCGAGCGTCAGGAAGCCGTGTCAGATACCAAAGGCTAGGCGAACTCGCTCGACTCTGATACGCCAGCGCCCCCGGATGTCGGAGTCCGTGGGCGTTGGTGCTTGTGTGCCTGCCCAGTCTTCGTCCATGTTGTGTCCCTGCCACTGTCAGATGGCATAGGGGTAGCGCTCAAACGTGGCGCAGGTACCAGTCGTACTCGAGGTGACTCACCGCCTGAAGGGCGTGGGCGCGCTCGGCGCGGCGGTTGGCCAAGTAAACGTGGAGAAAGTCGCGCCCCAGGGCCTCGCCCAGGACCGCATCCGCCTCGAGCAGGTCCAGAGCCTGTTGCCAGCTGTTGGTGAGGCTGGGGGCTGTCTGGTCGTAGGCGTTGCCGACGATGGGGGGGGGCGGGTCGAGCTCGGCAGTAAGGCCGTGGTGAAGGGCCGCCAGCAGGGCGGCCAGCAGCAGGTAGGGATTAGCGTCGGCACCCGCCACGCGGTGCTCGATCCGTCGGGCGGCCCTCGGCCCGGCCGGAATGCGCAAAGCCACCGAGCGGTTATCGAAGCCCCAGGTGGGCGCCATGGGCACATAGAGCCCCGGCTGAAGGCGGCGGAAGGCGTTGAGGTTGGGGGCGCAGATCGCCATTGAGGCGGGCATCAGGGCCAGCAGGCCGGCCACTGCCTGACGCAGCCGGGGGCTGCCGAGAGGGTCGTCATCCGCTTCGCTGAAGACGTTGTGGCCGTTGTCATCCAGCAGGCTGATATGCACGTGCATGCCATTGCCCGCTTCCTGACCATAGGGCTTGGCCATGAAGGTGGCCTCGAAGCCGTGGCGCAGCGCGACGCCCTTGATCAGCCGCTTGAGCTGCAACGCATGGTCGCAGGCCGCAAGCACATCGTCACAGTGCATCAGATTGATCTCGAACTGTCCCGGAGCGCATTCCTTGAGAGCGGTGTCCAGGGGCAATGCCTGGACCTGTGCGGCGGTCTGTACCTCCTCGAGGAAGTCGGCGTATTCGTCGAGTTCCAGTATGGAGTAGAGCTGGCTCTGGGTGGCGCGCTCGCCGCTGACAGGAGAGCAGGGCGGCTGAATCAGGCCGACGTCGGTGCGCTGTCGATCCACCAGGTAAAATTCCAGCTCCAGCGCCACCACCGGGGTCAGGCCCAGTGCGGTCAGGCGTCCGAGTATCCGCGTCAGCAGCTGGCGGGGGTCGGCGAAAAAGGGCGTGCCATCAAACTCTTCCATGGTCATCAGCAGCTGGGCCTGGTGGCCCCGGGCGACCCAGGGCACCGGCTTGAGGCTGCCGGCAATCGGTCGGCAGAGGCGGTCGCCATCGCCACTGTCCAGGCCCAGCCCGGTCGCTTCGATGGTGTGGCCGTTGATGTCCAGGGCGAAGACAGAAGCGGGCAGGGCGATACCGCCGGTGTAGGCTTTGGTCAGATTATCTCGAGGAATCCGCTTGCCGCGTATCACGCCGTTGAGATCGCTGATCAGCAGGTCGATGCTGCTGATCTCCGGGTTGGCATCGAGAAAGGCCCGGACATCGTCGGTAGCAGGCATGAGCGCACCTATGGCGTTGTGATTGTTATGGACCCTATCCTTGTCGTGGTGCTAGGTGTTGTCAAATATTTTACGTATTCATGATGTTTTTCCTGTTGGAAAGCCATGTTTAGATAGCTATGGTGATTAAAACATACCACCAGGCAAGCTGCCGGCAAGGAGAGACGCGATGAAAACCCGACCGCTTGTGGGAGTGATCGCCTGCCACCGTGAGGTGGAGGGGCATCCCGCCCAGATGGTGACCGACAAGTATCTGCGTGCCCTGTGGGACTTCGGCCTGTCGCCGGTGATCCTGCCGGTGTGGGAAGAGCAGGAGGCCCATCCTGGCGAAGCCCGCGCACTGCTCGAACGCCTCGATGGCCTGCTGCTCACCGGCAGCTACACCAACGTGGAGCCGCGCCGCTACGGCGTCGAGCGGGCGCCGGAGAATCTCCGCGACGACATCCACCGGGACGCCGCGGCCCTGATGTGGATCCCCGCGGCACTGGACCTCGGCCTGCCGCTGCTCGGCATATGCCGCGGCTTCCAGGAGCTCAACGTGGCCTTCGGCGGCACCCTTCATCAGGCGGTGCAGGGCGTTCCTGGCCTGCAGGACCACCGCGAGCCCGAAGGCGACCGTGAGGCGCAGTATGCGCCCACCCACGAGATCACCCTGGTGCCCGGCGGGCGATTGGCGGCGCTGCACCCGGTGTCCACGGCCAGGGTCAACTCCCTGCACCAGCAGGGGATCGCCGAGCTGGGCCCGGGCCTGGTGGCCGAAGCGTATGCCGCTGACGGACTGGTTGAGGCAGTATCGGTAGCCGATGCCTCCGGCTTTGCCCTGGCCGTGCAGTGGCACCCCGAGTGGCGGCCCCGTGAGCACCCCCTGAACGATGCCCTCTATCGGGGGTTTGCCGAGGCATGCCGGGTACGCCAGGCCGCCACACCCGCCCGCTCGACGGCCTGAGCGCACCGCTTTCCGGAGATCTCCCATGCATACCCGTGACTATCAGGCCCTGGATCGTGCCCACTACCTGCACCCCTTTACCGACTTCAAGTCGCTGGGTGAGGAGGGCAGCCGCATCATCGAGCGCGCCGAGGGAGTCTACATCCATGACTCCGATGGCAACCGCATTCTCGACGGCATGGCGGGGCTGTGGTGCGTCAACCTGGGCTATGGGCGCGAGGAGCTGGTGGCCGCCGCCACTGAGCAGATGCACCAGCTGCCCTACTACAACAGCTTCTTCAAGACGGCCCATCCGCCGGTGGTCAGGCTGGCCGAGCAGCTGGTCAAGCTGGCGCCCGCCCACATCAACCGCGTCTTCTTTACCGGCTCCGGCTCCGAGGCCAACGACACCGCGCTGCGTATGGTGCGCCGCTACTGGGCGCTGAAGGGTCGGCCCGACAAGCAGTGGGTGATCAGCCGAGAGAACGCCTACCACGGCTCCACCGTGGCCGGCGTGAGCCTCGGTGGCATGGCCCCCATGCACGCCCAGGGCGGCCCCCTGGTGCCCAAGATCGCCCACGTGCGCCAGCCCTATTGGTTTAAGGAAGGGCGGCTCGGAGAAGGGCGGTCTCAGGAAGGGAGCCCTCAGGATCCCGACGCCTTCGGACGTGACTGCGCCGCGGCCATCGAGGCGAAGATCCTTGCACTGGGCGAAGATCAGGTGGCGGCCTTTATCGCCGAGCCGGTTCAGGGTGCCGGTGGCGCCATCATCCCGCCGGAGAGCTACTGGCCGGCGGTGAAGGAAGTGCTCGAGAAGTACGAGATCCTGCTGGTGGTGGACGAGGTGATCTGCGGCTTTGGCCGGCTGGGGGAGTGGTTCGGCAGCGTTCACTACGACCTCAAACCCGATCTGATGCCCATCGCCAAGGGGCTCTCTTCTGGCTATCTGCCCATCGGTGGCGTGTTGGTGGGTGACCGGGTCGCCGAGACCCTGATCGAGGAGGGCGGCGAGTTCTTCCACGGCTTCACCTACTCGGGGCACCCGGTGTGCGCCGCGGTGGCGCTCAAGAACCTCGAGCTGCTCCAGTCAGAGGGGGTGGTGGCGCGGGTGCGCGACGACCTGGGCCCCTACCTGGCCGGCCGCTGGAAGGCGCTCGAGGCACACCCTTTGGTGGGCGAGGCGCGCTCGCTGGGACTGATCGGCGCCCTGGAGCTGGTCGACCCCGCCAGCGGCGAGCGCTTCGACGCCTCCCGGGGCATCGGCACCCTGTGCCGCGATCTCTGCTTCGCCGGCGGCCTGGTGATGCGCTCGGTGGGTGATACGATGATCATCTCGCCGCCGCTGGTGATCACCCGTGACGAGATCGACGAGCTGATAGAGAAGGCCCGCGGGGCACTGGACGATACCCTGGCCCGACTGACCGATCCGATACTACACAAACAGGAGGAGAGCCTGTCATGAGCCGACCCGACACGCCCAGCACCCTGGCCGACTGGCAGGCCATGGCCGCCGGTCTCACCCTCGAGACCCGCGCCTTCGTCGACGACACCTTCGTCGATGCCGTCAGCGCCGAGACCTTCACCACCATCAACCCGGCCACCGGCGAGACGCTGGCCGAGGTGGCCAGCTGCGATGTGGCCGATGCCGATCTCGCCGTGGGGCATGCCCGTGCCGCCTTCGACGGCGGCGCCTGGTCGCGATTGGCGCCGGGCAAGCGCAAGAGGGTGCTGCTGCGCCTGGCCGACCTGATGGAAGCCAACAAGCACGAATTGGCGCTGCTCGACACCCTGGACATGGGCAAGACGGTGTCGAGCTCGCTGGGCGACATGGCAGGGGCCATCGCCTGCTTCCGCTATCAGGCGGAGTGTATCGACAAGCTCTATGGTGAGGTCGCTCCCACCGGCGAGGAGGCCCTGGCCCTGGTGCTGCGCGAGCCCATGGGCGTGGTGGCCTCCATCGTGCCCTGGAACTTCCCGCTGATGATGACCGCCTGGAAGGTCGCTCCGGCGCTGGCCGCGGGCAACAGCGTGATTCTCAAACCTTCGGAGAAGTCACCGCTCTCCGCGCTGCGCCTGGCTCAGCTGGCCAGGGAGGCGGGCCTTCCTCGCGGCGTCTTCCAGGTGCTGCCGGGCTTCGGCCACACCGTGGGCCAGGCCCTGGCGCTCTCCATGGGAGTGGACTGCCTGGCCTTTACCGGTTCCACCGGAGTGGGCAAGCAACTGATGCAGTACGCCGGTCAGTCCAACCTCAAGCGCCTCTATCTGGAGTGCGGGGGAAAGTCGCCCAATATCGTCTTCGCCGACTGCAAGAACCTGGACAAAGTGGCCAAGCACGCCGCCGCGGCGATCTTCCATAACCAGGGCGAGGTGTGTATCGCGGGTTCTCGACTGCTGGTGGAGAACCCGGTCCGCGAGGCCTTCATCGACAAGGTGGTGGCGGCGGCTGAGCGCATGCAGCCCGGCGACCCGCTGGACCCGGGCAGCTTCATGGGGGCCATCGTCGATGAGGCGCAGTATCGGCGCATCCTCGGCTATATCCAGATGGGTCGCGAGGAGGGCGCCCGGCTGCGCGTCGGCGGCGAGGCGCTGCCGGGACCGGGCCTGTTCATTCCGCCCACGGTGTTCGACGGGGTGACGCCGGAGATGGCCATCGGCCGTGAGGAGATCTTCGGCCCGGTGCTCTCGGTGTTCGGCTTCGACAGCGAGGAAGAGGCCGTGGCCATGGCCAACGACAGCGTCTACGGCCTGGCCGCGGGCCTGTGGAGCCAGGACATCGATCGCATCATGCGGGTGACCCGGCGGCTGCACTCTGGCCAGGTGTTCGTCAACAACTGGGCCGGCGGCGACCAGACCATGCCTTTCGGCGGGGTCAAGCAGTCCGGCAACGGGCGCGACAAGTCCCACCACTCCCTGGAAGAGTACTCCGAGCTCAAGGCGGTTTGGATGTCTCTGGCCACCTGACCCAGCAGTTTCGGGCTAAACAACGAGGCCGGCGCCTGGGCGCCGGCCTCGTTGTATTAGTGTACGATAAAAATTAATTGTACAGCTATTGCATAGCTTTTTGCCGTCGTGGAGAGTAGCCTATCCTGACATCTACACGACAGGAGCCATGGCCATGTTCGGACTGTTCAATAGCGACCCGACCAAGAAGCTGCAGAAGGAATACGAGCGCAAGCTGGAGCAGGCGATGCATGCCGCCCGCAACGGCGACATGCGCGCCAACGCCTCGCTCACCGAGGAAGCGGAGGCGCTGCGCGCCGAGATCGAAAAGCACAAGAAGGGCTGACGCCCTTTGGCCTCAGAAGGCCCGGGCGGGGGTGGCGCAGCTCACCAGGCGGCAGGGGGCTTCACCAAGGTTGCGAAAGCGGTGAGGCACGTTGGTCTCGAAATAGTAGGCCTCGCCGGGTCCCAGCAAGCGTGAGTCTGCGCCGATGGTGATCTCGATCTCGCCCTCCAGCACTACGCCAGCTTCCTCGCCCTGATGGGCGATCATCTCGCGGCCGGTATCGGCACCGGGAGGATAGGTCTCGACCATGAAGGAGAGGGCACGATCTCGGCGATCGGCGCCCACCAGCTTGTAGATGACGTCGCCCGAGCCCACGTCGGCCAGGTCGTCGGTCGAATAAAACACCCGGCGACCGTTCTCCAGGTCCATGGTGAAGAAATCCCCGACGCTCATGGGGATGGCGTCGAGGATCTTTTTCAGCGAGCTGACCGAGGGGCTTACTTTGCCCTGCTCGATGAGCGACAGGCTGGAGTGAGTGACGCCGCAGCACTTGGCCAGCTCCCGCTGGGAGATGCCTCGCAGGGTGCGTAGGGCGCGCAACCGCACGCCCACGTCATCGGCCATGGTACCTCCTTGGTCTTCGGTCGCCGATCAAGGGCGTCTCAGCACAGGGCGTCCAGCTTCTCCTTGAGCAGCTGATTAACCTGCTGAGGATTGGCGGTGCCGCGTGAAGCCTTCATGACCTGGCCCACGAAATAGCCGATCATCTTGCCGCGCTTGTCGGGCTCGGCACCACGATATTGGGCCACCTGAGCGGGACTGTCCGCGATCACCTGGTCAATCATCGCCTCGATGGCGCCGCTGTCGGTGACCTGCTTGAGCCCCTTGGCCTCGATCACCTCGTCGGCGCTCTGCCCCTGGCCATTCCACAGCGCCTGAAAGACCTGCTTGGCGGCCTTGCCACTGACGGTGTCATCCATCACCCGGGCGACCAGCTCGCCGAGCTGGCGGGCCGTGACCGGGCTGTCGGAGATTGGTAACCCCTCGCGGTTAAGCGCTCCGGCGAGCTCGCCCATCACCCAGTTGGCGGCGAGCTTGGGGTCGCTGCAGGTATCCTTGACCACCTCGAAGAACTCGGCCATCTCGCGGGTCGCGGAGAGCACGCCGGCGTCATAGGCGGAGAGCCCCAGCGCCGTCTGGAAGCGGGCGCGTTTTTCGTCGGGGAGTTCCGGCAGGGCCCCGCGCAGGTGGTCGACATAGGCACGGTCGAGCACCACCGGCAGCAGGTCCGGGCAGGGGAAGTAGCGGTAATCGTTGGCCTCCTCCTTGGTGCGCATACTGCGGGTCTCGTCGCGCTCGGGATCGAAGAGGCGGGTCTCCTGGACCACCTTGCCGCCGTCCTCAAGCAGCTCGACCTGGCGCTCCACCTCGAACTCGATGGCGCGCTCCACGAAGCGGAAGGAGTTGACGTTCTTGACCTCCGCGCGGGTGCCGTATTCGGCCTGGCCCACCGGGCGCACCGAAACGTTGACGTCGCAGCGCATCGAGCCTTCGGCCATGTTGCCGTCACTGATGCCGAGGTACGTCACGATCGAATGAATGGCCTTGAGGTAGGCGGCGGCCTCCTTTGCCGAACGCATGTCCGGTTCGGAGACAATCTCCAGCAGCGGCGTGCCGGCTCGATTGAGGTCGATGCCGGTCATGCCGTGGAAATCCTCATGCAGCGACTTGCCGGCGTCCTCTTCCAGGTGCGCGTGGTGCACCCGAACCCGCCGGGTAACGCCATCATCCAGGCTGATCTCCACTTCGCCGGCGCCGACGATAGGATGATACATCTGGCTGGTCTGGTAGCCCTTGGGGAGGTCCGGATAAAAGTAGTTCTTGCGGTCGAACACCGAGACCTCGGGGATCTCGGCGTGGATCGCCAGGCCGAACTGCACGGCCATGGCCACCGCCTGCTCATTGAGGACCGGCAGCACACCGGGCATGCCCAGGTCCACGGCACAGGCTTGGGTGTTGGGCGCGGCACCGAAGGCGGTGGAGGCCCCGGAAAAGATCTTGGACTGGGTGGCAAGCTGGACGTGCACCTCCAGCCCGATCACGGTTTCCCATTGCATCAGGTGGTCTCCTCGGCAAGCGCGGGACGACGCAGGTGCCAGTCGGTGGCCTGCTGGAACTGGTGGGCGACGTTGAGCAGCCGCGTCTCGGCGAAGTGGGTGCCCAGTATCTGCAGGCCCACCGGGCGCTTGCCCACGAAGCCTGCCGGCACGCTGATGCCGGGGATGCCGGCCAGGTTAACGGCGATGGTGTAGATGTCCTGCAGGTACATGGAGACCGGATCCTTGTTGGCGCCCAGGTCGAAGGCCGGAGTGGGGGAAGCCGGGCCCATCAGTACGTCCACCTCCTCGAAGGCGTCGAGGAAGTCCTGGCGAATCAGCCGGCGCACCTGCTGTGCTTTTGTGTAGTAGGCGTCGAAGAAGCCCTCGGAGAGGGTGTGAGTCCCGATCAGGATGCGCCGCTGGACCTCCTCGCCGAAGCCCTCGGCGCGGGAGCGCTTGTAGAGGTCCATCAGATCGGCGGGTGCCTGGCAGCGATGGCCGAAGCGCACGCCATCGTAGCGCGACAGGTTCGAGGAGGCCTCCGCCGGGGCGATGACGTAGTAGGCGGGGATGGCGTAGTGGGTGTGGGGCAGACTCACCTCTCGCACCGAGGCGCCTAGCGACTCATAGACCTTGACCGCTTCGCGAACCGCGGCGTCCACCTGGGGGTCCAGGCCGTCGCCGAAGTACTCCCGGGGCAGGCCGATCTTGAGGCCGGCGAGCGGGGCGTCGAGCTCTTCGGTGTAGTCCGGCACCCCTCGGGCCACGCTGGTGGAGTCGTGAGAGTCGGGGCCGGCGATGGCGTTGAGCAGCAGGGCGCAGTCCCTGGCAGTGCGCGCCATGGGGCCGGCCTGGTCGAGGCTGGAGGCATAGGCAATGATGCCGTAGCGCGACACCCGGCCGTAGGTGGGCTTGAGGCCGGTGATGCCGCAGAAGGCGGCCGGCTGGCGGATCGAGCCGCCGGTGTCGGTGCCGAGTGCGGCGGGGGCGAGGCCCGCGGCCACCGCCGCGGCGCTGCCGCCGGAGGAGCCGCCGGGCACCGCGCCGACTTCCCAGGGGTTTTTCACCGGGCCGAAGGCGCTGTTCTCGTTGGAGGAGCCCATGGCGAATTCGTCCATGTTGGTCTTGCCAAGGCTCACCATGCCGGCGGCCTTGAGCTTCTCCACCACGGTGGCATCGTAGGGGGAAACGAAGTTGCCTAGCATTTTCGAACCGGCGGTGGTCAGCACTCCCTCGGTACAGAACAGATCCTTGATGGCCAGGGGCAGGCCGGTCAGCGGGCCGGCCTGGCCCTTCGTCCGGGCATCATCGGCGGCATCGGCGGCGGTGAGGGCCTGCTCCGGGGTTACGGTGATAAAGCTGTTGATCTCGCCGTCGAGGCGCTCAATGCGCGCGAGCTGGTGCTCGGTCAGTTCGCGGCTGGTGAACTCGCCGGCCGAAAGGGCAGCAGCCAGTTCGCTCAGTGTCTTGTCATGCATGGGCCGGGGGCTCCGTCGGGAAGGCTTATTCGACCACGCGGGGGACCAGGTAGAGGCCCTGTTCCACCGCCGGGGCGCAGCGCTGGAAGCGGTCGCGCTGATCGGTCTCGGTCACCTCGTCGGCACGCAGTCGTTGGGTAGCGTCGAGAGGATGGGCCAGGGGGGCCACGCCCTGAGTATCGAGTGCCTGGAGCTGGTCGACCATCTCCAGGATACGGCCAAGGTCGTCCAGGTAATGGGCGGCGTCCTCGTCGCTCAGGCCAAGCCGGGCGAGGTGCGCGGCCCTGAGCACGTCAGCGTGTTCAAGCGCCATGGTCGGGATGTCCTCGAAGGGAAAACAGGTCGCAAAAGGTACCACATACCGCGACCTGCGGGCAGGCCCGTGAGGAGCAGGTCTCGCGGGCTCTGCTTGCTGCTGGGGGGCCGCGGTGATACCGTTTGCCTCCGCACAGGGTTCCCGGACTGCACTAGGTAACGACTTCCATGTTTAAACGCTTGAGGGGGCTGTTCTCCAGCGATCTTTCGATCGATCTGGGAACCGCCAATACGCTGATATATGTGCGCGGTCGTGGCATCGTACTCGACGAGCCGTCGGTCGTTGCAATCCGCCAGTCGGGCAACATGCGCAGTGTTGCCGCGGTAGGTGCCGATGCCAAGCGCATGCTGGGCCGCACCCCGGGTAACATTACCGCCATTCGCCCGATGAAGGACGGCGTTATTGCCGATTTCACCGTCACCGAGCAGATGCTCCAGCACTTCATCCGCAAGGTTCACCAGAGCACCTTCCTCACCCCGAGTCCGCGGGTGCTGGTGTGCGTGCCCTGCATGTCGACCCAGGTGGAGCGTCGCGCCATCAAGGAGTCCGCCGAGGGTGCCGGCGCCCGCGAAGTGTTTCTGATCGAGGAGCCAATGGCGGCCGCCATCGGCGCCGGGCTGCCGGTTGATGAGGCCCAGGGCTCCATGGTGGTGGATATTGGCGGCGGTACCAGCGAGATCGCCATCATCTCCCTCAACGGCATTGTCTATTCCGAATCGATTCGTGTCGGCGGTGACCGCTTCGACGAGGCGATCATCGCTTATGTGCGCCGCCATTACGGCAGCCTGATCGGCGAGGCCACTGCGGAGCGCATCAAGGAAGAGATCGGCTGTGCCTACCCGGGCGGCGAGCTGCGCGAGATCGATGTGCGCGGCCGCAACCTGGCCGAGGGCATTCCGCGGAGCTTTACGCTCAACTCCCACGAAATCCTCGATGCCCTGCAGGAGACCCTGGCTTCCATCGTCACCGCGGTGAAGAATGCCCTGGAGCAGTCGCCGCCGGAGCTCGCTTCGGATATCGCCGAGCGAGGCCTGGTGCTGACCGGTGGTGGAGCCCTGCTGCGCGACCTGGACAAGCTGATCGCCGAGGAGACGGGCCTGCCGGTGATCGTCGCCGAGGATCCGCTGACCTGCGTGGCCCGTGGCGGTGGCAAGGCACTGGAGATGATCGACCAGCATACCTTCGAACTGCTCTCCAGCGACTGACCCGGGGCTGACTTTAGGGGAAAACGCCTATCAAGCCGCTGTTCTCCCATGGAACGCTGCCCGGCTATCGCTTCTTCCTGTGCGTGGTGGTTGCGTCGGCGCTGATGTTTGTCGATACGCGCTTCACGCGCATGGAAGCGGTGCGTGCCCAGCTCTCTACCCTTGTCGCCCCTGTTCAGTGGGTGGTCAGCCTGCCCAGCAATGTCCTGACCTGGGGGTCCCTGGCGCTTTCCGATCAGCGCGCCCTGCTGGAGGAAAATAGCCGGCTGCGCGAGCAGATCCTGACCCTTTCCCATCGGGTGCAGCACATGGCCAGCCTTACCGCCGAAAACGTGCGCCTGCGCGAACTGCTATCAGCGTCGGACCAGAACGAGGTCCCCTTCATCACCGCCGAACTGCTCTCCTTGGATCCGGATCCCTTCGCCCACCAGATGGTGATCGATCGCGGTCGACGTAACGGCGTTTATGTGGGCCAGCCGGTAATGGATGCCTCGGGGCTGGTGGGGCAGGTCACGGCGGTATCGGCCTACTCCAGCCGAGTGCTGATGGTGGCCGATGCCAGCCATGGATTGCCGGTTCAGGTCAACCGTAACGGCCTGCGCTTCATCGCCCAGGGTAGCGGCCGCTACGATGCACTCACGGTGCTGCACGTGCCCGATACCGCCGATATCCGCAAGGGCGACCTGCTGATCACCTCAGGCCTGGCCGGCCGCTTCCCGCCCGGCTATCCGGTGGCCCGGGTCGCCGAGGTGGTGCATGATCCTGGCCAACCCTTCGCCAGAGTCACCGCGACGCCGGTGGCCCAGCTGCAGCGCTCGCGCCACTTTCTGCTGCTCTTTCCGCCGCCGGCACCAGAAACGGAGGCCTGGGACCTCGATCTTACCCCCGAGGCCGTGGAGGCGGCGCGGGCCCTGATCGGACTGCCCGCTGAGGAGGAGACGCCCTGATGGCCTTGCCCTCTTCCGCTAACCTGGCCCTGCCGTGGATCTGGCTGTCGCTTCTGCTGGCGCTGTGCCTGCAGGTGATGCCGCTGGCCGACGGTTGGCAGATCTGGCGCCCCGACTGGCTTGGCCTGATGCTGATTTACTGGTGCATGAAGGCGCCGCACCGGGTGGGTGTCTTCCACGGCTTTGCACTGGGTATCCTGCTCGATCTGATCGAGGGCGCGACCCTGGGCCAGAATGCCCTGATCCTCTCACTGCTGGCGTTCCTCTGCGCTTTGGTCTACCCGCGCTTCCGCTCCTACTCACTGGTCCAGCAGGCGGTACTGATCCTGGTGCTGCTGGGCACCGTCCAGCTGGCCGAACAGTGGCTGCGCACTTTGCTCGGCCCCTTTTCCATCCATCTCTCTTTCCTGCTGCCATCGTTGATCGGTGCCGTGCTCTGGCCTTGGCTTGCCACCCTGTTCGAGGCCCTGGGACGGCGCCTGCCCCGCGATTGATCCGGAGCCGACACCATGTCCAACACCACTAGGCCCGACGCTGCCATGTTCGACGCCGCACATCCCGTGCTATGCCTGGCCAGCGCCTCGCCGCGCCGCCGCGATCTACTTGCCTCCATCGGGGTTCATGTCGAGGTCCGTCCGGTGGATGTCGACGAAACTCCGCTGCCCGGAGAGAGCGCGGCGTCTTACGTGAGCCGTTTGGCATGCGATAAGGCTCGGCTCGGTTCGGGCCTCTCGACGCTGCCCACCCTGGGTTCGGATACGGCCGTTGTCTGCGATGACGAAATCCTCGGCAAACCGGAGGGGAGCGAGCACGCGGCGAGCATGCTTCGTCGGCTCTCTGGACGCGCTCACCAGGTGCTCACTGCCGTGACGGTGAGCGGCCCTGCCGGTGTGCTGACGGCCTGTGTCACCACCCGGGTGACGATGCGCGAGATCGCCGAGGACGAAATCGCTGCCTACTGGGCCAGCGGTGAGCCCGCCGACAAGGCGGGGGGCTACGCCATACAGGGGCTTGCGGCGGTGTTCGTCGAGCGACTCGAGGGCAGCCACTCGGCAGTGGTGGGGCTTCCGCTGTTCGAGACCGCCGCGCTGCTGCGCCGCCAGGGAGTGGCGGTCTGGGGCGATGCGCTCAGGTGAGCCCATGCCTGTCACCAATGCCTTGGGCTGATAACACTATGGCATAATGGACCCAAAGCATTCTGGACAAGGACTTCCGCATGAGCGGCGAAGTATTGATCAATCTGACCCCCATGGAGACCCGTGTCGCTGTGGTGGAGAATGGCGTGCTCCAGGAGGCCTTCATAGAGCGATCGCGGCGACGCGGCATCGCCGGCAATATCTACAAGGGCAAGGTGGTGCGGGTGTTGCCTGGCATGCAGGCAGCGTTCGTCGATATCGGGTTGGATCGCGCCGCCTTCATCCACGCTCACGAGGTGATGCCTCCGGGCACGCCGGCCGAGGAGCAGCTCTCCATTGGCCACCTGCTCCACGAGGGGCAGGCGCTGGTGGTGCAGGTCACCAAGGACCCTATCGGCTCCAAGGGAGCCCGGCTCACCACCCATCTCTCGGTGCCGTCTCGCTACCTGGTCTACATGCCCGATGCGCCTCATCACGGGGTCTCCCAACGCATCGAAGAGGACCGCGAGCGTGAGCGGCTGCGTGGGCTGATCGAGGTAGCCCTGGTGGAGCAGAGTCTGGAGGCGAGTGGTGGTTTCATCGTCCGCACCGCCGCCGAAGGCGTGGGGCTTGAGGAACTCTCCGCTGACATGCACTTCCTGTTGCGCCTATGGCGCAAGGTCAGCGAACGCAAGGTGACCGCCGGGGCCCCCAGCGTCATCTATGACGATCTGCCGTTGTTCATGCGAATCCTGCGCGACGTGATGCGCGACGACATCGAAAAGGTGCGTATCGACTCCCGTGAGAATCACGTCAAGCTGATCGAGTTCGCCGAGGAGTTCATGCCTGACGCGGTGAATCGCATCGAACACTATGCCGGCGAGCGACCGATCTTCGATATGTTCAGCGTCGAGGATGAGATCCAGAAGGCCCTGGGGCGCAAGGTCCAGCTCAAGTCCGGCGGCTATCTAGTGATCGATCCCACCGAGGCGATGACCACCATCGACGTCAACACCGGCGGCTACGTAGGGCACCGCAACCTCGAGGAGACCATCTTCAAGACCAACCTCGAGGCCGCGACCGCCATCGCTCGCCAGCTCAGGCTGCGCAATCTGGGGGGCATTATCATCATCGATTTCATCGACATGGAGGATACCGAGCATCAGCGTCAGGTGCTGCGGGTGCTCGAGAAGTCGCTGGAACGTGACCACGCCAAGACCAAGTGCACCGGTGTCACCGAGCTCGGGCTGGTCCAGCTGACCCGTAAGCGCACTCGGGAGAGTCTGGAGCAGACCCTCTGCGAGGCCTGCCCCACCTGTGGGGGGCGTAGCACCCTGAAGACCCCGGAAACGATCTGCTACGAAATCTTCCGTGAGATCCTGCGCGAAGAGCGCGCCTATAGCGCTGAAACCTACATGGTGCTCGCGGGCCAGGCGGTGGTCGACCGCCTGCTCGACGAGGAGTCCGCTGCGGTGGCCGATCTGGAGGAGTTCATCGGCAAACCAATCCGCTTCCAGGTGGAGACTCATTACTCCCAGGAGCAGTACGATATCGTGCTGATGTGAACTCATGTCTCCGATTCGTGTGGTGACGCGCTGGAGCCTGACGCTGGTGGCGCTGCTGCTGGCGTCTCTGGCGCTGCTGCTGCTGGCGTTGCGGCTTGCGTTGGCGCTGGCCGATGGCTTTACGCCGAAACTCGAGTCGCTGCTCTCGGCGCGTTTCGGGGCTGAAGTCCGTATCGCCGAGTTGGATACTCGTCTGGCCGGCCTGGACCCAATGCTCTCCCTCGACGCCCTGAATATTCGCACTCATGAGCAGGGGGTGTCGCTGCTGGAGGTGGACGGCGGGTACCTGCGTCTGGACACCTTGGCCAGCCTGCGCGCCGGTGTGCCGGTAGTGGAAGATGCCCGGCTGAGCGGGGTAACGTTGCACCTCTACCAGACGCCCGAGGGCATCTGGCATTGGCCCGACCCTGCCCAACTGCCGCCTGAACTCCAGCCCAGCGGTGACGTCGACCTGGATCGTCTTGATTTCTGGGTCGGGGTGCTGCTGCGCCAGCGTGCGTGGGTCGAGGACCTGCGCCTGGTATTGCATGGTCGGGACCGGCGCGTGGTGCTCGAGGCGCCGCGGCTGCTGATGACTGGCGACGATCGGCGTGCCCACCTCGAAGGCGAGATCCGTCTCGAGGGAGATCCGGAAGCCGCCATGCAGGCCGCTTTGGAAGTGCTGCCAGGCCCCATGGGATTCCGCGATTTCAGCGCCGCCCTGCAGGCTGATATGAGGCTTGATAGCCTGATCAGCCTGGTGGAGGTGCTTGGGCGTAATGAGCCCTTGCGTCTGGACGAATCAAGCGGCCGAGCGCGGCTTTGGGGCCGCTGGCATCGGGGCGAGCTGGCCGATGCGCGCCTGGAGCTGGCTATCGAGCGACTGACGGTGAGCCATGCCGACGACAGCGGCGATCGCCATCTCATCGAGCTTACCGAGGTCGAGGGGCGCGGCCAGTGGCTGCGCGGCGAGGATAGCTGGGAGGCCTGGTTCGAGGGCGACGCGGTAAGTCCGGATTCGGCTGAACCCGATGCTCTGGAGGCCCGCTGGGGGCCTGCGCTGCCGCACCGCTGGCAGCTTGTCGGCGCTGCCGATGGCTGGCAACTGGACACCAGCGGTTTCGATCTGGGATCTCTGGCGGCTTGGCGCCATCGGGTGCCATTGCCGGAGGCCTTGGCTCGGGTAGTGGATACCCTGGACCCCCGCGGATTGGTCAACGGCTTTCGCCTGGGCCACCGCGATGGCCAGTGGCTGGCGCAAGCGTCGCTGAGCGAAGTGGAGGTCTCCCCCTGGGGGCAGGCGCCCGGCGTTGGCCCTCTGGATATGTGGGTTGAAGCCCGCGACCTGACCGGTAGGGTGCGCTTCGCCGGGGATCAGGGGACCCAGCTTGATTTCCCCAAACTGTTTGTCGATCCCATGGCGCTGGATCAAGCCGCCGGGGAGGTGACCTGGGTCTACGACGGCCCGCGCACCCTGGTCAGCGGCAGAGAGCTGAAGGTGGGGTGGAGGGGGGCCGAGGTGAAGGGCGGTTTCGGCCTCGCCTTGGGGGGCGGGCAGCGCGGCGGTTTTGGTCTCTCGCTGGGGTTCACCGACGTTGACGCTGTCGAGTCGCCGCTGTCGACCTGGCTGCCGGTAGGGATTCTCGGCGACGGACTGCGCGAGTGGCTCGAGGGTGTGGCTGGCCGGATACCCCAGGGGTCGCTGCGACTGCACGTGCCTCTTGCGGGCGGCGCTGAACGCATCGACCCGAGCTTCGGACTGGAGATGGTGATTGAACAGGGGCGGCTCGGCTTCGATCCCGCCTGGCCGGCCCTGACGAATATCGAGGGACGGCTCTCTCTGCAGGACTCAACCCTGGAGGCAAACCTTGATCAGGCAGAGAGCCTGGGGGTGGTGGCCCGCAACGGCCAGGTGCGCCTGGTTGATAAGCGTCTCGAGGTGGAAGGCGAGCTTGTCGCTTCCGCCGAGGCGCTGCGTCGCTACCTGCAGGCCATGCCGGTTGCGGGCATCGAGACCATCGCCGACTGGCAGGTCGAGGGTAGCGTCGAGGGCCGGATCGCTCTGGCGTTGCTGCTGGGCGAGCCAGGGGGGCTGGACCTGGATATCGATACCGAGACTGCCTTTTCGCGACTCGAGTTCCTTCCGCTCGGCCTGGTGTTTCGTGATCTTTCGGGACCGCTGGCCTGGCGCCAGCGCGGCGAGCAAGGCGGTCTTGAGGGACGCATCGATGGACTGCTGCTGGGCGGTCCGCTGCGTGCCCAGATCGATACCCTAGGCGGTGGGCTGGACCTCTCCGGCAGTGCCGAGGCATCCGCCCTGGCGCGTTGGGCGGAGCTACCGGCCCTCGGCGCGCCGCTCGTCGGCCGCTTCCCCTGGCAGGGCAGGTTGGCCATCGGTGAAGCGTCTACGCATCTGCGGCTCGACAGCACCCTGGAGGGACTGGCCATCGACCTGCCGTCACTGCTGGGCAAGGCCGGAGGTGAGCGCTTGCCGCTGCGGCTCGACATGGACCTCGCCGGGGGGCGCTTCGAGGGGAAGTTGGGGGACCTGCTGTCGCTGCGCTGGCGGGCACTGCCAGGCGATGGGCCGGGCCAGGGCCAGTTGTGGCTTGGGCGCCCGCCCACCACTGGCTGGCCCCAGGGGGAGGGGTGGTGGGTCGATGCCTATCAGCCGCGACTCGATCCGGTGGCCTGGGCCGAGGCGCTGGGGGGACTCGACGGTCTTGCCGCCGGCGATGGTTCCGTTGTCCTGCGTGAACTGCGTCTGGCCACCGACTGCCTGGTCAGCGATGGCCACTGCATCGGGTCGCTCGCCGCCGAAGGCAGGCCCCAGATAGGAGGGGGCTGGCGCTTGGCGCTGGACGGCAGCCTGCTAGCCGGGCAGCTCGACTATCGGCCCAACCTCGTCGAGCCTTTGGACATCAGCCTGATGCGCCTCTCCCTGGACGGCCTGATGCCTCAGCCAGGGGCCGTGGAGTCGCTGCTTGACGAAATCGCCACCCCGCCCGAGCCGGCGCCGCTGCCCGGCTGGGTGGGGGGGTTGCCAGATGGCCGCCTGCGCATTGCCGACATCGAGCGCGGTGGCCAGCGCCTCGGGCCCTTTACCGCTCGCTGGCAGGCCACGCCCGACAGCCTTACCGTGTCTCCGCTGGGCCTGACGATTGGCCAGATCAGCGCCCGGGGCGAGCTGGTCTGGGAGGCTGCCGGGGCGGCTGATACCCTCTCCCGGGCGAGACTTGAACTTGACGGTCGCGATTTAGGTACCGCCCTTGAGCGGCTTGGCCAGGCGGCGGTGATCCACAGCGCCGAAACGCGGGTGACCAGTCAGCTGGCCTGGCCGGGCGCGCCCTGGCAGTTTGCTCTCGAGCGCTCCCGGGGTAGCGTGGAAGCGGAGCTGCGTGATGGACGCTTTGTAAACCTTGCTTCGACCCCCGCCCGTCTGGTGGGGCTGCTCAACGTCGATAACCTGGTGCGTCGTCTGCGTCTGGATTTCTCCGACGTGACCGGGCAGGGCACCGCCTTCGATCGTGTCAGCGGTGCGGCGACCCTGTATGGTGGGATACTGGAAACTCAAGGGCCCCTGGTGGTCGAGGGTCCGGCGACCCGCTTCACTTTGGATGGCCGCGTTGACCTGGCGCGGCGGGAACTGGACCAGCGGCTGGAGGTCACGGTACCCATCAGTCGCAATTTGCCCTTGGCGGCGGTGATCGCCGGCGCGCCCATAGTGGGCGGGGCTTTGTTTATCGCCGACCGCCTGTTTGGCGACGCCATTGACCGTGTGACCCGAATTCATTATCGCGTGCGAGGTCCCTGGACCGCGCCGCAGATCTCAGTGGAAAGTGCCGAATGACTGCATCTCGACCTAGCCTGCTCAACGAAGCCGCCAGCTTCCTGCTCACTCCCGGGGGGCTGACCCTCGACGACCTGGATCTTGGCCTCGGCCATGCCCTGGGTCCCGGCATCGACTACGCCGATCTCTATTTCCAGCGTAGTTGGCATGAGGGCTGGGTGTTGGAAGACGGCGAGGTCAAAGAGGCGAGCTACAACATCGACGGCGGGGTGGGCGTGCGCTCGCTGGCCGGCGAGAAGACCGGTTTCGCCTACTCCAACCAGATTACCGCCGATGCGCTGGCCGAGACCGGACGCACCGCCTCCAGCATCGTGCGCAGCGGGACGAGCCTGGCGGTGGCGCCGCGGGTGGTGGTGCAGGGAGAGTCCCGCTATGGCGGCGTCGATCCACTCACCGGGCTGAGTGCCGAGGAGAAGATCGCCCTGCTCAAGGAGGCCGACCGGGTGGCTCGGGCCGCCGACCCGTCGGTGAGCCAGGTCAGTGCCTCCCTATCCGGCGTGCATGAGGTGGTGCTGGTACGCGCCAGCGACGGCACCCTGGCGGCGGATATCCGGCCTCTGGTGCGCTTCAACGTCAGCGTGATCGTGGTGCGAAACGGCCGCCGCGAGCGGGGCAGCGCCGGCGGCGGGGGTCGCTACCCCATGTCGCGGCTGCGCGACGAGGGCGTGGCCGAGCGCTTCGCGAAGGAGGCGGTGCGTCAGGCGCTGGTGAACCTGGAGGCGATCGACGCCCCGGCCGGCCAGTTGCCGGTTGTGCTGGCGCCGGGCTGGCCCGGCATCCTGCTCCACGAGGCGGTGGGCCACGGCCTGGAAGGTGATTTCAACCGCAAAGGGAGTTCTGCCTTTGCCGGTCGCATGGGCCAGCGGGTCGCGGCGAAGGGTGTCACCGTGGTGGACGATGCCACTCTGGTCGACCGGCGTGGTTCCATGACCATCGACGACGAGGGCACTCCGGGGCAGTACACCCCCCTGATCGAGGACGGCATCCTCACCGGCTATATGCAGGACAAGCTTAACGCCCGGCTGATGGGAATGGCGCCCACCGGCAACGCCCGTCGCGAGTCTTTCGCCCACCTGCCCATGCCGCGCATGACCAACACCGTCATGCTGGCCGGGCAGGACGACCCCGCGGACATCCTCAAGAGCGTCAAGCGCGGTCTGTATGCGGTGAGCTTCGGCGGCGGCCAGGTCGATATCACCTCGGGCAAGTTCGTCTTCTCGGCCAGCGAAGCCTATCTGGTGGAGGATGGCAGGATTACCGCTCCGGTGAAGGGCGCGACCCTGATCGGTAACGGCCCCGAGGCGATGGGTCGGGTGTCGATGATCGGCCACGACATGGAACTGGATACCGGCATCGGCGTCTGCGGCAAGGAAGGCCAGGGCGTGCCGGTGGGGGTGGGCCAGCCCACCCTCAAGCTGGACGAGCTGACCGTTGGCGGCACCCAGTCCTGATTTACATCCCCGCGGTATCGCGGATCAGCTTGAACAGCTTGCGGGCGCTGGCCGGGGGCTTGTCTCTCTCGCGTTCGCGCTGGGCATTACGAATCAGCTGGCGCAGCGTCTGGCGATCGACGTCGGGGTAGTCGTCGATGAAGGCCTCCAGGGCCTCATCGCCCTCGTCGAGGAGGCGATCCCGCCACGACTCCAGTCGATGGAAGGCGTGGTCTCGGCGCAGCGTCTCCTTTTCGAGCTCGTCATAGACGGCCTTGATCGCTTCAAGATCCTCGCGACGCATGACCTTTCCCACGTACTGCATGTGGCGTCGGCGCCCCTCGTGGGAGCGGATCCTCGAGGTTTCCTCCACGGCGGCCAGCATGTCGTCGGAAAGGGGGAAGCGGGCGCGCTCGCCTGGTGTCATGGCGATGATCGCCTCGCCGAGCGCCTGCAGGGCGTGCATTTCACGCTTGAGCTGGGACTTGCTGACGGGCTCATCGTCCGAGAGCGTAATCTGGGCGAGTAACTCGCGGGGGGAATCCTGGGGCATGCCGCATCCATGGTTGAGGCTAGAGAATTTTCTACAGTATACCAGCCCGCGGCGTCGGGCTTGAGCGCAACATCACGAGGAGAGATCCATGACACAGGCATTCGATGCCGTCGCCCAGCAGACCCAGCTGGAGTCCCGCGCCCAGATGGCCTTGGAACTGGCCCGTCGGCTCGGCGCCGACGCTTGCGAGGTAGGCGCCAGCGTGGACCAGGGCACCGGCGTGAGCGTGAGGGAGGGCGAAGTGGAGACGGTGGAGCTCTCTCGGGACCAGGGTATCGCCGTGACGGTCTATGTGGGCAAGCGCAAGGGCAGCGCTTCCTCCACCGACGCCGGTGAAGCGTCGATCCGCGCGGTGGTAGAAAAAGCCATCGCGATCGCTCGCCACACCGGTGAGGACCCCGCATCAGGCCTGGCCGACGCCGAGCTGATGGCCCGTGAGCTGCCGGACCTCGACGTCCACCACCCCTGGGCTCTGACCACCGAGCAGGCCATCGAGATGGCGCTGGCCTGCGAAGCTGCCGGTCGTCGCCGCCCGGGCATCATGAGTTCCGACGGCGCCTCGCTATCCAGCGGTGAGGGCGTGCGTGTCTACGCCAACAGCCATGATTTCCTGGGCAGCCAGCGTGGCAGCCGCCATTCGCTCTCCTGCATGCTGATCGCCGAAGACGAAAATGGCATGCAGCGCGACTACGACTACACCAGTGCGCGCCACCCTCGTGATCTGCTGGCGCCGGAATGGGTGGGCGAGAGCGCCGCCGAACGCACCCTGCGGCGTCTGGGCGCGAGTCGTCCAGCCACGGGGCGATTGCCGGTGCTGTTCGATCCGGCCCTGGCGGGGGGGCTGATTGGCTCGCTGATGGGCGCCATCGCCGGCAGTGCCCTTTATCGCGAGGCCTCTTTCCTCTGCGATCGGCTTGGCGATGGGCTTTTTCCAGAGTGGTTCAGTCTCCAGGAGCGACCCATGGAGATCGGGGCCATGGCCAGTTCGCCCTTCGACGGTGACGGTGTTCAGACCCGCGACAACGTCTTCATCGAAAACGGCCGCCTGGCCAGCTATATGCTCTCAGCCTACAGTGCCCGGCGACTGGGCATGAAGACGACCGCCAACGCGGGTGGTGCGCGCAATCTGCGTCTCACTGCCCCGTTGGAATCCCGCGACGAGCTGCTTGCCCGCATGGGGCGAGGGGTGATGGTCACCGAACTGATGGGGCAGGGGGTCAATGCCGTGACCGGAGACTATTCTCGCGGAGCGGCGGGCTTCTGGGTGGAGGACGGCAAGATCCAGCATCCGGTGGAGGAGTTCACCATTGCCGGGAACATGGAGGCGATGTTCAAGGGCTTAGTCGGCGTGGGCAGCGATATTGATACCCGCGGCAGCATTCATACCGGCAGCTGGCTGATCGATGAGATGACCGTCGCCGGAAGCTGACGCTCGACCTCACTCATCCTCGTGGAAGCGAGCCTCGAAGAGCGCCTGAACGGCATCAAGCGCCGCGTCAGCATCCTCGCCCTCGGCACTGACGGTGAGTTCGGTGCCGCAGGGAGCGGCCAGCATCAGCAGCGACATGATGTTGGCAGCGTCGCCCTGAAGGGAGCCGTTCTCCACGCTGATGCAAGCATCGAAGGGCTGGCAGCACTGCACCAGTTTGGTGGCGGCGCGGGCGTGCAGGCCACGCCGGTTGGTCAGGGTCAGCTTGCGTTGCGGCACGCTCAACGTCCTTGATGAGGTGTGACGATTGCCGTCCGTTCCGGCGGCGAGGACACGGGTAAAGAGTGGTTGATACCCAGTTCGCGGTGGCGCAGCCGGACCAAGGGGTGAGAGATGGCCAGGCTGGCGGCCAGGCGCTCCGCCAGGTAGACCGAGCGATGCTGCCCCCCCGTACAGCCGATGGCCACCGTCAGGTAGCTGCGGTGGCTGGCCAGATAGGCGGGCAGCCATCGCTCTACCCAGGCTTGAATATCGTGGCGCATCTCATCGACCAGCGCATAGCTCTCCAGAAAGGCGACGACTTCCGGGTCACGACCGGTGCTGGCACGCAGCTGCGGATCCCAGTAGGGATTGGGTAAACAGCGGGCGTCGAACACCAGGTCGGCATCCGGTGGTACGCCGCGTTTGAAGCCGAAAGACTCGATGGTCAGAGTGAGCTGGTCGGGCTGATGGCTGGCCACCTGGTCGGCGATACGACCACGCAACTCATGGACCGAGAGTCGAGACGTATCGATGACAAGGTCTGCCAGGTCGCGGATTCCGGAGAGTGCCAGCTCTTCCGAGTCGATGGCTTCGGCCAGTGTCATTTCGCTGTCTCGAGTCAGCGGATGGCGGCGGCGCGTTTCCGAGTAGCGCTCCAGCAGGATACGGGCATCGGTGGTCAGATAGATCACCTGGCAGTCAATACCTCGGGCACGCACTTCCTCAAGCAGGCTGGGGAAGCGCTGAAGTGCCTGGGGAAGATTGCGCGCATCGATGCTGACGGCGATGGAAGAGCGTGGCGATTCCGGTCCCTTGAGCTCGTCGACCAGGGAGCCGAGCAATACGGCCGGCAGGTTGTCAATGGCATAGTAGCCCAGGTCTTCAAGGGCCTGCAGCGCGATCGACTTGCCTGAGCCGGAACGACCGCTGATGATCACGAGCTGCATGGGGGTCTCCTGGTCGTCAATCTGGCCGGGTGGCCCGCGGGGCATTTACCCCTGTCGTCGGATCGCCTCGATAAGCCGTTCGTGTAGCTCGCGCTGGCTTTCACTCTTGCGCAGCCCGCTACGTGTCTCGGCGTCGTTCATGACGCCCGCTACCTGGGCAAGCAGGGCCAGATGAGCATCTTCGGCCTCCTCGGGTACCAGCAGCACGAAGACCAGGTCGACCGGCTCACCGTCGATGGCGTCGAAATCCACCGGCTCGGCGAGTTTCAGGAACCCGGCAATGGGAGACTTGCAGTGCGGGTTGCGAGCGTGGGGAATAGCCACACCGTTGCCGATGCCGGTGCTGCCCAGGCGCTCACGGCCAATTAGACGGCTGAACACCTCCTGGCTGTCGAGGCTGGGCGTATTCTGGGCGATAAAGGTGCTGAAGAATTCCAGCACTCGCTTCTTGCTGCCCCCGGGGACACTGAACAGGATGCGCTCCGGGGGCAGGATGGTTTCAAGTGACATGGCAGACTCAGCGAGCGCCGGCGCCTTGAGCGCGGGCCTGAGTCTTTTCCTTGTGCTTGACCAGCTGGCGGTCAAGCTTGTCGGCCAGGGCATCGATGGCAGCATACATATCAATATCCTGGGCTTCGGCATGCAGGTCGGCACCGGCAGCATGCAGGGTGCAGGCGGCGTGCTGACGCTCCTTTTCTACGGACAGGGTTACATGCACGTTGGTGATGTTGTCGTAGTGGCGCTCCACGCGAGCCAGTTTCTCGTCCACATAGCCACGCAGGGCATCGGTCAGTTCCACATGATGGCCGGTGATATTGACTTGCATGAGACGCTCCTTGGTCGTTGGTTATGAATCGATTGTAACCCTTTTTCCTGCCTTGCATACCCCTCGTGCCGCCGCCGTCTTAACAGGCCTGATGTCGGTCATCGAAGTCGTTTGCGATCGCTGGAGGAGGGGATGCCCATGGCCTCCCGGTACTTCGCCACCGTCCTCCTCGCCACCTGGATGCCGGCCTCGTCGAGCAGGGTCACCAGTTTGCTGTCGGACAGCGGCTTGCGGGGCGGCTCTTCCAGGATCAGCTTGCGGATCCTGGCGCGGATGGCGGTGCTGGAGTGGGCATCACCCTCGCCGTTGCCGCCGACGTGGCTGGAAAAGAAGTACTTCAGCTCGAACACGCCCCGCGGGGTGTGGATATATTTCTGGGTGGTGACCCGGGAGATGGTCGATTCATGCATCTCCACGACCTGGGCAATGTCGGCGAGAATCAAGGGTTTCATCGACTCCTCGCCGCGCTCGAGAAAACCGAGCTGGCGGACCATGATCTCTCGTCCCACCCGCAGCAAAGTGTCGTTGCGGCTTGAGAGACTCTTCATCAGCCAGCGCGCTTCTTGGAGGTGGTCCTTGAGAAACTGGTTATCCTGGCTCTTGTCCGCACGGCGGATCAGCGCGGCATAGTCGGGCTGGATGCGCAGCTTCGGCAGCGCCTCGGGATTGAGCTCCACGTGCCAGCCGCGGTTATCGTGGCGCGCCACCAGATCGGGGATCACGTAGTCGTTCTCGACGTCGGAATAGGCGCTTCCGGGCCGGGGGTCCAGGGAGCGCACCACGGCGATGGCCGTGTCGAGAGCGTCGTCGTCCAGGCCCAGGCGTCGCTTGAGCAGACGACGATCGTCCCCGGCCAGGGCCTCGAGGAACTGGCGGACCAGGCGACGCGACTGGGGCAGCAGGGGAGTGTCGTCGGGCAGGGCGGCGAGCTGCAGCATCAGGCACTCGCGCAGGTCCCTGGCGAAAACGCCGGTGGGCTCGAACTGCTGCAATCGCAGCAGCACCTGCTCGACCTCTGCGCTGCGCAGGCCCCCTAGCCCCTGGGCTCTGAGGCCGTCGCGGATCTCATCCAGGGGTTGAGCAAGATAGCCGGCGGCGTCTACGGCATCGATCAGGCTCTCGGCGACCTGGCGCTCCCTCGGATCCAGGTCGGTCATCGCCAACTGCCAGGTCAGGTGCCCCTGGAGACTCTGGCCCGCTGCTTCGCGCTCGAAGTCTGGGCCCTCGCCGCTGCCGGCGGGAACGCCCAGATCTTGATAGGTGTCCGACCACTCGCTGTCGGTGACGAGTTCATCCGGGATCTCGCTGGCCCAGTCATCCTCTGGCGTCTCGGTCACCGCCTGCTCGCCAAAATCCTCCTCTAATTCGAGCAGAGGGTTGGATTCCAGGGCCTGCTGAATCTCCTGGCGAAGATCGAGGGTAGAGAGCTGCAGCAGGGCGATGGCCTGCTGGAGTTGGGGCGTCATGGTCAGCTGAGTGCCGACGCGTAGCTGCAGGGAGGCTTTCATGGCCATCGTGACGGTCTGCCCTCGTATGCCGGGAAGTGGCCGGAAAGCATCACCCTAGCCCGGGTGCTGTGGGCTTGCAAGCGTTGGCTTTGCAACTACTGTGCCAGCCGCAAGCAGCATGCCGTCATGGGATAACGACTGGCTTATCATGGGATTGTGTCGTGAGAGTGGTGTCGATAAAGGATTATGGCCAGGTGAAGGCATGGTCAGAGACGGAAGTCCTGGCCCAGGTAAACCTCGCGGACACGCTGATTGGCGAGAATCTCCTCGGCGTTGCCTTCGGCGATGATCTGGCCATCGCCGACGATATAGGCGGTATCGCAGATGTCGAGGGTCTCGCGCACGTTGTGGTCCGTGATCAGCACGCCGATGCCGCGGGCCTTGAGCTGTCGGATGACCCCCTTGATCTCGCCCACCGAGATGGGGTCGACGCCGGCGAAGGGCTCGTCGAGCAGGATAAACGCTGGTTCCGTCGCCAGGGCTCTGGCAATTTCGACCCGCCGTCTCTCTCCGCCGGATAGGCTCATTCCGAGATTGCCGCGAATATGGGTCACATGGAACTCTTCAAGCAGCTGCTCGAGGCGTGCCCGGCGCCCCTCGCGATCGAGGTCCTTGCGGGTCTCGAGGATCGCCATGATGTTGTCGGCCACGGAGAGTTTGCGAAAGATCGACGCTTCCTGGGGCAGATAGCCGATGCCGGCTCGGGCGCGTTCGTGCATGGCCGCCCGCGTCAGATCCAGGTCGTCGATGGCGACTTCACCGGCGTCAGCGCGCACCAGCCCTACGATCATGTAGAAGGAAGTGGTCTTGCCGGCGCCGTTGGGGCCGAGCAAGCCGACGATGCTGCCTTGGCGGATGGCCAGATTGATGTCCTTGACCACGCGGCGGCGCTTGTAGCTCTTGGCAAGATGGCGGGCATAGAGGGTTTTCATGGGCCGCCTTACTGCTCGGGCTGGAGGGTCATGCGAATGCGCTGGCGTCCCTCGACGCCTTCGCCCTCGCTGCGCGCATGCACCACCCGTCGATCGAGGAAGTACTCGAGGTAGCCGCCGTCGAAGGTGTCGCCGCCTTGATGCAGCTCGGCGCGGTCGATCAGTTCCATGCGTCGTTCAGCCACGTGGTAGATGATGGTGCGTCCCCACCCACGGACCAGGGGTTCGCTTGGGTCGGGCTGCTGCTCCAGATAGGCGCGTTCGCCGGTGGCGATGGCCCGGGAGAGCTGACCCTGGGCGTTTCGCTCGATCTCCACCCGATCACCGGTCAGGCGCATGCTGCCCTGGCGGATGTCCACGGCGCCGATGTAGACGGCGGTACCGGCGCGGTCGTCCAGGTTTAGCTGATTGGCCTCTACCTCGATGGGGGCCTCGGCGTCGCTACCCTGGCCGAGAGCCGGTCCGGCAGTCAGCGACAGCAGCAGGCAGAGCAGCAGGGCGGAGATTTGCATCATGGCTGGGGGTCCTCTCGTGTCTCGGGCGGATGGTGACCGCGGACATTGTCGGTTAGCCGGGCGCGATTGTCATGGAGCCAGGCGTCGAAGCGCTCCCCACTCATGCGCTGGGGGGGCTGGCGCAGCAGGGCAGGCGTGTCACTCCAGGCGTGGCCGCTGTTGGCATCATAGTGAAGCACCTCGGTGTCGAGTTGCCAGCGATCCTCGGGGGCGTGAAGCCGAGCGCTGCCTGAGAGCGTCAGCGGATTGCCGCCCGGGCCCAGCACACCGCGGTCGGCCTCGGCGAGCCACACCCTGCCTGCGTTGTCGACGAGTCGGGCGTCAGGGGTCTCGAGGCGAGTGACGTCATCATGGGGCGTGTGCACCAGTCGTGGAGTCTCGACCCGCTGATGAGCGCTTCCTTCGTCGTCGAAGCGTGTCAGTCGCGCACCCTCCAGGTAGAAGTCGGGTTCGCCGGCCGCGTCACGAGGCACCGCCCCGGGCTCACGGACGCTGCTCGTGTCGAGGAGTGCCATCACGCCGCCCAGCGCCAGCAGCACCAGGAAAAGCCAGACCCGAAACGACGGCTGAGGCAGGGCCATGTGCTCAACCGGCCCCGTGCAGGTAGGTGTCGAGTACCGCGTCCCAGTGGCCCTGGGCCTTGAGAAGGGTGTCGCAGATCTCGCGGGCCGCTCCCTGGCCGCCACCCTTTACGGTCACCCAGTCGGCGTGCTTGCGGATGTATTCGGGGGCATTGGGAACGCTGATGCCCACGCCGGCGCGGCGGATGGCGCCCACGTCTGGCATGTCGTCGCCGCAAAAGGCCACCTGATCAAACTCCAGATCGAGTCGCGTGCAGAGGTCGCGCAGCACAGGCAGCTTCTTTTCCACCCCCTGGAAAACGTGCTGGATCCCCAGCGCCGCGGCGCGGTGACTCACCATGGGCGAGTCGCGGCCGGTGATCAGGGCCACCACGATGCCGGCGCGCTTGAGCAGCTTGAGGCCATGGCCGTCCTGGACGTTGAACGCCTTGATCTCGGTGCCGTCGGCCTGGAAGTAAAGCTGGCCGTCGGTGAGCACGCCGTCGACGTCCAGTGCCAGCAGACGGATGCGGCGCAGGCGGTCCACCAGGCGGGGGTCTTGCAGCGGGAGGTTGTGGGGCATAAAAGCTCCGGGTCGGTGAATGGGAATCAGATGACACCGCTGGCGAGCAGGTCGTGCATATGCAGGGCGCCCACCGGGTGGCCCGTCTCGTCGACGACTGCCAGGGCAGAAATGCGGTGGTCTTCCATCAGCTTGACGGCCTCGGCGGCCAGCATTCCCGATGCCACCCGTTTGCCGGGGCGGGTCATCACCTCATCGACGGTCAGGCCAGACAGATCATTGTGCTGGTCCAGGGTGCGGCGAAGGTCACCGTCCGTGTAGACCCCGGCCAGCAGGCCCTGTTCGTCCACCACGCAGGTGAAGCCGAGCCCCTGGCGAGTGATCTCTAGCAGGGCGTCGCGCAGCGGGCTGCCCAGCGGTACGGTTGGCAGCCGTGCCCCCTCGTGCATCAGGTCGCCCACCCGCAGCAGCAGCCGTTTGCCGAGGCTGCCACCAGGATGGGAGAGGGCGAACTCCTCGGCGGTAAAGCCGCGGGACTCCAGCAGCGCCACCGCCAGGGCATCTCCCAGCGCCAGGGCGGCGGTGGTAGAGGCGGTGGGTGCCAGGTCGAGCGGGCACGCTTCGCGTTCCACTCTGGCGTCGAGGTGAGCCTCGGCATGGCGCCCGAGCGTGGAGGCGGGGCGCCCGGTCATGCTGATCAGCGGCACGCCCATGCGCTTGAGCAGCGGCAGCAGGGCGGTCACTTCGCCGGTCTCACCGGAGTTGGAGAGAGCCAGCACCACGTCGCCGGGGGTGATCATCCCCAGGTCGCCATGGCTGGCCTCACCAGGGTGCACAAAGAAAGACGGTGTGCCGGTGCTGGCCAGTGTGGCGGCGATCTTGCCGGCGATGTGGCCAGACTTGCCCATGCCGGTGACGATCACGCGGCCGTGGCAGGCAAGTATCAACTCGCAGGCGCGATCGAAGTCGGCGTCGAGGCGCTCTATCAATGCACCGATGGCCTGCTGCTCGAGCCGCAGGGTGCGTCTGGCGCTGTCGCGCAGCGAGGAAGGGTCTATGTGCTTGGGAGTCTGTTGGGTCATGACAATGATTGTTGCCTGTTGCGCGGGTTCACTCAAGTGGCGGCGCCGAGGCTGGCCAGGCCGATCCAGCTCAGATACCCCAGATAGCTGGTTGCCAGCAGGGCGCCGGGGAGTCTTCCGATTCGCCCACGGCGCTGCCACAGCAGCAGCATGCCGAGAGCCAGGGTCAGCGCCAGCATCACTGGATAGTCGCGTCCCGCAGCCGCGGGATCGCTGGGCCCGGGAGCCAGCAGGCCGGGAATGGGTAGCACGACGAGAAGGTTGAAGAGGTTGGAGCCGATCACGTTGCCGATGGCGATGTCGTGGTGGCGCTTGAGCGCGCTAGCCACGCAGGCGGCCAGCTCCGGCAGGCTGGTTCCGATGGCGACCACGGTCAGGCCGATGACCAGTTCGCTGACGCCCAAGCCGCGGGCTATTTCGCCGGCGCCCCACACCACGGCCCGGGAACCGACGGCAAGTAACACCAGCGTCCCCGCCAGCCACGCGAGCGCCCGGGGCAAAGGCATGTCGGGAATCTCACCGGCATCGGTATCCCGGGCGTCGGGGGCGTCTGGCGCGTCGGCTCGGAACAGCCACCAGAGACTGAAGATCAGCAGCAGGACCAGGAAAAGGGCGTCGAAGCGTCCGAGGTTGCCATTGGCCAGGGCATAGCCGGCCAGGCCCGTGGCGCCCAGCAGCAATGGTAATTCGCGGCGCACGATGGAGAAACGCACCGGGATTGGCACGATCAGGGCGGTTATACCCAGCACCAGGCCGATATTGGCGATGTTGGAGCCGAGGGCATTGCCGGTGGCGAGGTCGGGGATGCCGTCCAGGGATGCCATCGTCGAGACCACCATCTCCGGGGCCGACGTGCCTAGTGCCACCACCGTCATGCCAACCAGAAGGCGGCTCATGCCGGCCTGGCTTGCCGTGGCCGCCGCCGCGCCCACAAAGCGATCTGCGCTCCAGACCAGAACCGCCAGGCCCAGCGTCAAGACGATCAGCGGTACCAGCATGAGGTGTCCTTGGCATTGAATCGCAAAGGCCGCATTAGACGCTCTGGCCTTGGTGAGTGCAAGGAGGGCAGGTGTGCTGCTGGCGCGGTGCGGGGTAGTTAGGATACAATGTTCGATAATTATCCCCGGAGCCGAAGAGCCGATGAGTGACACTCCCTTCGTGGTGGTGGAGGATCTGTATTTTTCGCGAGGTGACACGGAGATCTTCCGCGGCGTCGATCTCTCTATCCAGCGTGGGAAGATCACCGCCATCATGGGCCCCAGCGGCAGTGGCAAGACCACGCTGCTGAAGTTGATCGGTGGACAGCTAACCCCCGATTCGGGTCGCACGTTGATCGACGGCGAAGATGTACATCGCCAGCCGCGTCGGGCGCTATTCGCCATGCGCCGGCGCATGGGCATGCTGTTTCAAAGTGGCGCGCTGTTTTCGGATCTCAGCGTGTTTGAGAATGTGGCCTTCCCCTTGCGGGTACACACCGACCTGCCCGAGGCAATGATCCGAGATTTGGTGCTGATGAAGCTTGAGGCGGTGGGACTTCGCGGCGCCCGCGAGCTGATGCCTGCGGAGCTCTCTGGCGGCATGGCGCGTCGTGTGGCATTGGCCCGGGCGATGGCGCTGGATCCTGAACTGATCCTTTACGACGAGCCCTTTGTCGGCCAGGACCCGATTTCCATGGGCGTACTGGTGCAGCTCATCAAGCGGCTCAACGAGGCGCTGGGTCTCACCTCGATCGTGGTCTCCCACGATATCAAGGAGACCCTGACCATTGCCGACTACGTCTATGTGATCGCCGACGGAAAAGTGATGGCTCACGGCACCCCCAAGGGTCTCGATGTAGACCAGGATCCACGAGTCAGCCAGTTCGTCCATGGCGAGCCTGACGGCCCAGTGCCTTTCCACTATCCGGCGGCGGATTTCTTTACCGATGTCCTTGATGCAGGGGGGCGGCGATGATCACACGCATCATGAGCCTGGGGCGTCGTGGCTGCGACCTGCTCGAGGCGCTGGGCAGAGCTGGCATTTTCGTGGCCCAGTCGGCGGTGGGAATGCCATCCCGAGAAGGACTGCTTCTGTGGGTGCGCCAGATGCACTTCGTAGGCGTGTTGTCGCTTGCTATCGTGTTGGTCTCAGGGCTGTTTATCGGCATGGTGTTGGCGTTGCAGGGCTATACCCTTCTGGTCGACTTCGGCGCCGAGCAGGCGTTGGGGCAGATGGTGGCGCTGTCGTTGCTTCGCGAGCTGGCACCGGTGGTAGCAGCGCTTTTGTTCGCCGGTCGTGCTGGCTCGGCGCTGACCGCCGAGATCGGCCTGATGAAGGCCACCGAACAGCTCTCCAGCATGGAGATGATTGGCGTCGATCCGCTGCGTCGGGTGGTGGCGCCGCGGCTGTGGGCGGGGTTCGTTTCACTGCCGCTGTTGACCATCGGCTTCAGCGTAGTGGGTATCTACGGTGGCTACCTGGTGGGGGTGGAGTGGCTCGGTGTCTTCGAGGGCTCCTACTGGGGCAATATGCAATCCAGCGTCGAGTTCGTCGGTGATATCGGTAACGGCATGATCAAGAGCCTGGTTTTCGCGGTAGTAGTGACCTGGATTGCGGTGTTCCAGGGCTATGATCTGATACCCACCTCGGAGGGGATCTCCCGGGCCACCACTCGCACGGTGGTATATTCCTCGCTGGCCGTGCTCGGCCTTGATTTCGTGCTGACCGCAGTGATGTTCGGCGGCCTCTCCTGATCTTGGGAGAAAGGTGGCGGCAAGCCTTGATGTTCGGAGAGAGATGATGAAGCGCAGCAAGATGACGGAGCTGGGAGTAGGGCTGTTTATGCTCGCCGGCATTCTCGGTCTGGTATTCCTGGGCCTTCGGGTCAGCGGAATGACCCTCCAGCCACCGGGCGATACCTTTCGGCTGGAGGCGAATTTCGCCAACATCGGCGGCCTGAAGCCGCGGGCGAGAGTCACCATGGCTGGTGTCACCGTGGGGCGGGTGTCATCCATAGAGCTGGATGCCGAGTGGTACGACGCCCGAGTGATCATGGAGCTACAGAGTGACCTGGAGGGGAGACTCTCGAAGGACACCACTGCGGCGATTCTCACCGCTGGCCTGCTCGGCGAACAGTATATCGGGCTCTCGGTGGGTGGAGATCCGGAGACGTTGGCCAACGGTGACACCTTGCGTGACACTCAGTCAGCCATCGTGCTGGAAGAACTCATTCAGCAGTTCGTGTCCAACATTGTCAGTGATTGATGCTCCAGGCATCAGTCTGGTTTGCTTCTAGGAGAGTGACTGCATGAAACGCGTTTCCTTTACCTTCCGTTCGCTGCTGGCCGGTCTCGTCCTGGTCCTGTTTGCGCTGCCGGCCGCGGCGACGTCCGATCGCACCCCCGAGCAGGTGATTCGTCTTAGCGTCGAGACACTGACCGCCGAGATCGAGGGGCGTCGCGACTACTTCGCCGACAACATGGACGAGCTCAAGGGGCTGGTCGACGATAGCCTCGATGACATTGCCGACTTTCGCTATATCGGTGCCAGTGTGATGGGTCGCTACTTCCAGAACGCCACGCCCCAGCAGCGCTCGCGCTTCGCCGATACTTTCCGCAAGACACTGATCGACACCTACAGCAAGGGCCTGGTCACCTTCGATTACCGTGAATTGCGCGTGCTGGACAACCAGCAGCCCCAGCGTCATGAGGATCAGGCCAACGTCGACATGGAGGTGGTCGCCGCTGACGGTCAGGTCTATCCGGTCAGCTATTCGCTGCGCCTTTCCAGCGGCGAATGGCGGGTGGTCAATGTGATCGTCAACGGTATCAATCTGGGCCTGACCTTCCGCAACCAGTTTGATCAGGCGATGCGCGAGCAGGGTCGCGATTATGACGCGGTGATCGACGGCTGGGCGCCGGAACTGGCCGTCGAAGAGCTGGAGGGGGGCGGCAGCGCATGACCCGGCTGCTGGAAAACGGCGGCGTGTGCCTGGAGGCCGATGACAGCACGCTGAAGGTCGAGGGTCAGGTGGGCTTCGAGGAGGCCTCGGCGCTGGCTGAGGCGGGTCACGACTGGCTTGTCGACCAGCCCGCCGGTACTTCGGTGACCTTTGATCTGTCCGGCGTGGCCGACGTCAGTAGCGCGGCGCTCAGCGTGATGCTGGAGTGGGCCCGCGCCGCTCGCGCCGCCGGCCTGGAACTGCAGGTGGTGCGTCTCTCCCCGGCCCTGCGCAGGCTTGCCGATCTCGCCGGCTTGGAGCGTCTGCTCCCCGTGGAGAACGCACTCGCCTGATCAGCAGCCAACCGCCGCTGCGGCGAGATCGCCAAGCGGCGTGCTTTTCATTACCATGGGACATCCCCGTTTCGTGCCATCGGCCGCGTCGCGCCCGGTGGTCTTTCCGTTTCAGACACAGGAGTGCCGCACCATGCACCCCAGCGAAGTCAAGGCACTGCTCGATGCGCGTATCGACGGTTGCGAGTTCCATATCCAGGGCGAGGGCTGCAACTTTCAGGTGGTGGCCGTGGGCGAGGTCTTCTCGGGCCTCTCGCCGGTTAAGCGCCAGCAGCTTATCTACGGCGCGCTTGCCGAGGAGATCGCCTCCGGCGCCCTGCATGCGGTAAGCATCAAGACCTATACACCGGCGCAGTGGAACAGTGCGCCGGAAAACGTCGACGCCTGAGACCGAGCTCCCATGGACAAGTTGATCATCATTGGCAATGGGCCAGTGGACGGTGAGGTATGGGTCAGCGGCGCCAAGAACGCTGCTCTCCCGATCCTCTGTGCCACCCTGCTCTCCGAGGAGCCGGTGACCATCGGTAACCTGCCACACCTGCAGGACATCACCACAACCCTTGAGCTGCTCGGCCATCTGGGCCTCGAGCCGGTGATGGGTGAGAAGATGACCATCCAGCTTGACGGTGCCCAGGTGAAGCACTGCGACGCTCCCTACGAGCTGGTCAAGAAAATGCGTGCCTCCATTCTGGTGCTGGGACCGCTGATCGCCCACTTCGGCCACGCTGACGTCTCGCTACCGGGAGGCTGCGCCATCGGCTCGCGGCCGGTCGACCTGCACCTGCGCGGGCTGGAGGCCATGGGCGCTGAGATCCGCGTTGAAGGCGGCTATATTCGCGCCCGGGTCGACGGCCGTCTCAAGGGCGCCACCATCTTCTTCGATACCGTGACAGTGACCGGCACCGAGAACCTGCTGATGGCAGCGACCCTGGCCGACGGCACCACGGTGCTCGAGAACGCCGCCAGGGAGCCCGAGGTGATCGATCTGGCCGAGTGTCTGATCAAGATGGGGGCGAACATCCGCGGTCACGGCAGCGATACCATCGTCATCGAGGGCGTTGAGCGACTGCACGGCGCCTACCATGACGTGATGCCGGATCGCATCGAAACCGGCACCTTTCTGGTGGCCGCCGCGCTCTCCCGAGGTCGCGTCAAGGTTCGTCGCACCCGCGCCGATATCCTCGAAGCGGTGCTCGCCAAGCTGGAGGAGGCCGGCGCCGAGATTACCAGCGGTGACGACTGGATCGCGTTGGACATGCATGGCAAGCGCCCCAGGCCGGTCAATATCCGGACGGCTCCCTATCCGGCTTTTCCCACCGATATGCAGGCTCAGTTCGTGGCCATGAATGCAGTGGCCGAGGGTACCTCGCGGGTGGTGGAGACCATCTTCGAGAACCGCTTCATGCACGTTCAGGAACTCAACCGCATGGGGGCAAAGATTGCCCTGGAAGGCAACACCGCAGTGATCGAGGGTGTCGAGCGTCTCTCCGGGGCCCCGGTAATGGCCACCGACCTGCGCGCCTCGGCGTCGCTGGTGATCGCGGCGATGATGGCTGATGGCGAGACCCTGGTGGACCGCATCTACCATATTGACCGTGGCTACGAGTGCATCGAGGAGAAGCTTCAGCTTCTCGGCGCTCAGATCCGTCGCGTGCCGGGTTAGTCCCTATCTTGACCAATGCGAGATGACCAAGGCGAGAGCATGAGCAAACAACTGATCCTGGCCCTCTCCAAGGGCCGTATTCTGGAAGAGACCCTGCCGCTGCTGGCCGACGCCGGTATCGAGCCACTGGAGGACTTGGGCAGGAGCCGCAAGCTGCTGTTCGATACCAATCTGTCCGACGTCAAGCTGGTGGTGATACGCGCCACCGACGTGCCCACCTACGTGCAGCTAGGCGCCGCCGATCTCGGCGTGGCCGGCAAGGACGTGTTGCTCGAACATGGGGCCGAGGGGCTCTATGAACCGCTGGATTTGGAAATCGCCCGCTGCAAGTTGATGACCGCCGGGATCACCGGCGCCGAGCCTGCCCGGGCACGTCGACGGGTGGCCACCAAGTTCGTCAACGTGGCGAGGCGCTGGTATGCCGAGCAGGGCATTCAGGCCGAGATGATCAAGCTCTATGGGGCCATGGAGCTTGCGCCGCTGATGAACCTGGCCGACGAGATCGTCGATATCGTTGATACCGGCAACACCCTGCGTGCCAACGGCATGGAGCCCCGCGAGTTGATTGCGCCGATCTCCACTCGCCTGGTGGTCAACAAGGCTTCGATGACCATGAAGCATTCACGTATCAAGCCCCTGATCGAGCGCCTCGGCCAGGCCGTGGCGGCCCGCCGACAAGTTGTCGTTTGAGAAAGTCACCGCCTGAGGTTTGCCAGTGCGCCTTGTAGCCCGGGCATCACGACGCCATTGTTGCACCGCCCGGGTCCGATGAGGTCCGACGTCGAGCAATGAAAAATTAATCTGATTCGTGACGGAAGCTGATATGACCGAGACAATTGCCTCCTCCGCCATCGCCCGGCTCTCCACCGCCGATGCGGACTTCGAAGACCGCCTGTCGACCCTGCTGGCCTGGGAGGGGGTCTCCGACGCAGCGGTGCTGCACCGCGTGGAGGAAATTATTGCGGCGGTGAAGAGCCGCGGCGATGACGCCCTGGTGGAGATCAGCAACCGCCTGGACCGGCTTTCGGTCACCAGCATGGCCGAGCTGACTCTCTCCCCTGAACGCCTGCGCCAGGCCCACGATGGTCTTCCCGCAGAGCAGCGCGAGGCCTTGGCTCAGGCGGCAGAACGCATTCGCCTCTATCATGAGCGCCAAAAGCCCGAGTCCTGGCAGTATACCGAGGCGGACGGCACCGTGCTGGGTCAGCAGGTGATGCCGTTGGACCGCGCCGGCATTTACGTGCCCGGTGGCAAGGCCGCCTATCCATCCTCGGTGTTGATGAACGCCATCCCCGCGCACGTGGCCGGAGTGCGCGAGATCATCATGGTGGTGCCGACGCCGGATGGCTTGCTCAACGAACTGGTGCTTGCCGCGGCTCACCTGGCTGGCGTCGATCGTGTGTTTACGCTGGGTGGCGCCCAAGCGGTAGCGGCGCTGGCTTACGGCACCGAGACGGTGCCTCGCGTGGACAAGGTCGTCGGGCCCGGCAACATCTACGTGGCTACCGCCAAGCGCGCGGTTTTCGGCCAGGTGGGTATCGACATGATTGCGGGTCCTTCTGAGATCCTGGTGGTCTCGGACGGTGGCACCGACCCCGACTGGCTGGCGATGGACCTTTTCTCCCAGGCCGAGCATGATGAGGACGCCCAGGCCATCTTGGTGAGTTGGGACGCCGAGCATCTGGCGGCCGTCGAGGCCGCCATCGATCGTCTGCTGCCGACGCTTTCCCGCGAGGAGATCGCCCGAGAGTCGCTGGCGCGCCGCGGCGCGCTGGTTCACTGTCGCGACCGCGACGAGGCGATGATGCTGATCAACCGCATTGCTCCCGAGCACCTGGAGCTTTCGGTGGCCAACCCCGAAGGGTGGCTGCCGGAGATCCGCCACGCCGGTGCCATCTTCATGGGCCGCTACACCGCCGAGGCGCTGGGTGATTACTGTGCCGGCCCCAATCATGTGCTGCCCACCTCGGGCACGGCGCGCTTCTCCTCGCCGCTGGGCGTCTATGACTTCCAGAAGCGCTCTTCGATCATCCACTGCACCCCCGAGGGGGCCTCGACGCTTGGTAAGGTGGCGTCGGTGCTTGCCCGCGGCGAGTCGCTAACCGCCCATGCGCGCAGCGCCGAGTACCGCATCAAGAAGTGAACCCGCGCCGAGGGAAAATATCCGCAATAATTCAAAGAGCCCGCCATTCGGCGGGCTCTTTGTGTCTCGGCCCTGAACGACAGCGCGCCGTGACACCGATGACCGGTTTGGCTATTCGGTGCGGCGCAGCTCTGGCGTTGGTCGCTCGCCCACCTCCAGGGTAACCTGCAGCGTCTCGCCACCGCGCACAATGGTGAGCGGCAGCGACTCGCCGGGTGCCACGGCGGCGATATCAGCCATGGTGACCCGTGCGTCGAGAATTGGCCGGCTGTCGATGGCCAGCAGCACGTCGCCGGGTTGCAGGCCTGCACGGTCGGCGGGCCCGCCGTTGACCACCCCGGCAATCACCACGCCGCGAGGAGCCTGCAGGCCGAAAGAGGCGGCAAGCTCTTGGTTCATCTCCTGGGCCTCGACCCCTAGCCAGCCGCGGATCACCCGGCCCTGGGTGACCAGCTCCTCGAGGATGTTGGCGGCCAGATTGGCGGGAATGGCGAATCCGATGCCCTGGGAGCCGCCTGAGCGCGAGAAAATGGCGGTGTTGATGCCCACCAGCGCCCCTTCGGCGTTGACCAGGGCACCACCGGAGTTGCCCGGGTTGATAGCGGCATCGGTCTGTATAAAGTCTTCGTAGGCATTGAGCCCCAGATGGCTTCGCCCGGTGGCGCTAATGATGCCCATGGTGACGGTCTGGCCCACACCGAAGGGATTGCCGATGGCCAGCGATACATCGCCGATGGCAACTTGGGTGGAATCTGCCAGTTCGATTACCGGTAGCGACCCGAGGTCGATGCGCAGCACGGCCAGGTCACTCTCCGGGTCGGTGCCGACCACCTCAGCAAGGGTCTCGCGGCCGTCGCGCAGGGCTACCTGAATCTTGTCGGCACCGCCGATGACGTGGTGGTTGGTAAGCACATAGCCGTCCCCGCTAACAATGACACCGGAGCCCAGGCTGGAGAGCATACGCTGCCTGGCCGGTACGTCATCACCGAAAAACTGTCGGAAGAAGGGGTCCGACATCAGCGGATGCTGTTCACGTTCCACGACCCGGGAGGAATAGATGTTGACCACCGCAGGAGCCGCGCGCTCCACCGCATCCGCGTAGCTCACCTGGCCCTGTTCGCGTGAAAGCGGGGCGGCCTGGCGCAGTTCCGGGGCGGGGCGGGGTTCGGTTTCCTGAGGCGTCTCGACGTCTGGCAAGACGCTCAGCGGCGCCTGGGCGCCAGGCCCCTCCCATGAGGGCTGGGGCGGCGTGGGGGCTGCCTGTCGGCCCGTTAGTTGGGGAAAGGCGTTGAGCAGCACCACGGCCAGCAGCACGCCGATGGTGGTCGGCAGCAGGTAGGGCGTTAGCGTGCGCAGAAAGCGTAGCATGCGGGTCGGGGTCCTTGTGGCGGGCGGTCACGGGAGCAGGGCGGTGCAGAGGGCAGGTCCCGTCGGTACAATGGCGATTGTAACATTGTCACCCCATTCACGAGGGAGGGCCCCATGCCGAATCGCGATGACCTGGTAGCCGCCTGTAATCGAGAGCTGTCGCCGGAGCGCTTCAAGGACTACACCGTTAACGGCCTGCAGGTCGAGGGGCGTGAAAGCGTGCATCGAGTGCTGAGCGGCGTTACCGCCTGCCAGGCGCTGCTCGATGAGGCGGTCGACTGGCAGGCGGACCTGGTGCTGGTCCATCACGGCTTTTTCTGGAAGAACGAGCCGGTGGCCATTACCGGCATGAAGCGTCGTCGCATCCGAACGCTGTTGGCCCACGATATCAGCCTGCTGGCCTACCATCTTCCACTGGACGCCCACGCGACACTGGGCAACAACGCGGAGCTCGGCCGCCTGCTGGGTTTCAAGTTTCAGGGGTGCGCCGATGGGGAGCCAGGGGAGGGGTTGCTATGGTTGGGGGCGACGCACGCTACTCTGGATGCCCGGGGGCTGGCCGCTCACGTCGGTGATCGGCTGGGGCGAGAACCGCTGCTGGTGGAAGCGCCGGGCAAGGGAGAAGTCCGCCGCGTGGCCTGGTGTACCGGTGGGGCACAGGACATGATTACCGCGGCTTGGGAGGCCGGCGCCGACGCCTTCATCTCCGGGGAGATCTCCGAGCGCACGACCCATCTGGCGCGTGAGCTGGGCATTCACTACCTGGCAGCGGGTCACCATGCCACCGAGCGCTATGGTGTCCAGATGCTGGGTGAATGGCTGGCTGGCGAATTCGGCCTTGCACATCGGTTTGTGGATATCGACAACCCCGCTTGAGGGCAAAAGCTGCCGGGAAAGCGACAATAGACTGTCGAGAGAGCAGGGAACTGTAGAAAGGCAGAGAGGGAAGCGGTGTCGTCAGTAGCGGGGCGGTTGAGGTGCCTTGGCGTCGTCGTCGTCCTTGAGCCCGAATTCCTCGGAGAGCGTGCCTCCGGAGTCGTTGGCATAGTCGCGTGGCATTGCTGGCGCCTCCCCGTCTCTCTCCGACGGTGTCCCGCTGGCGGAGACCCCCAGGCGGGAGGTTGGCTCCCCCTTGCCGCCCAGACTGCGGGCGTCTTGCGCCACACGGCTGGCCAGGGCTTCGCCGTTCCGCTGTAGTGCAGCCACCAGGCGGGAGACTTCGTCAAGGTGGTCGTCCATGCCGTTTCGCAGGGCCGTCAGTTCACGGTCGCTCTCGGCCAGGCGCTGACGCAGCTTCTGCAGGCTGGCGGCACTGGTGTTGAGCAGGTGGTAGCCCAGTGCACCCAGTCCGATGCCGGCGAGCAGGCAGGCGATGGCGAGAATCCAGCTGATCTTGCTTAGGTCCACGTCTGTCTCCCTGGGGCGGTGGATCATGTAGACGTGAAGGTCCGCATCGGTGCGGCCCCGTCCAGTGGAACTATTATAGAACCGACCGGCGGCGGCGGGTCAACGCGCCTGCTCCCTCGCGGTCATTCCGATGCACGCCGTTCGTGCTAGGCGTATAGTATTCAACCTTTCTAAACCGAGACGGTCCGTTATCCGCATGAGTCCCACGCCGACCCCAGACGAGTCCCGAGATGCTCGCCTTTCGCCCACTGAGCGCTACCGCGCCGATCTGAAGCGGGACGACTTCCAGTACGATGCCGCTCAGGAGCAGGCGGTTGCTCACCTGCAGCGCCTCCACGATGAGCTTGTGGTGACAGCTCGCACCCGTCCACGGGCTGTGCCACCCAAGGGGGGCGTTGCCTCGCGGGTGGCCGGCCTGTTTGGCAAGCGCAGCCGAGAGACATCTGTTCCAGAACCGGTGCTTCCCGAGGTCATGGGAGTCTACTTCTGGGGCGGCGTCGGCCGCGGCAAGACCTATCTGATGGATGCCTTCTATGAGTCTCTGCCCTTCTCCGACAAGATGCGTACCCATTTCCACCGTTTCATGCAGCGAGTGCACAACGAACTGACCCATTACAAGGGCGAGAAGAACCCCTTGACGCTTATTGCCGCCAAATTCGCCGGCGAGGCGCGGGTGATCTGCTTCGATGAGTTCTTCGTCAAGGACATCACCGATGCGATGATTCTGGCTAACCTGCTCGAAGCCCTCTTCGAGCAGGGCGTGGTGCTGGTAGCCACCTCCAATATCGTGCCAGACGAGCTCTACCAGAATGGCCTTCAGCGGGCCCGCTTCTTGCCGGCTATCGAGCTGCTCAAGCGTCACTGTGAGGTGGTCAATGTGGATTCGGGCATCGACTATCGGCTTCGTGCCCTCGAGCGCGCCGAGATCTTCCATGCACCGCTGGATGATGCCGCCGAGATCGAGCTCGCTCGCAGCTTCCGCGAGATCGCCGGTCACGAGGGTGAGGCAGCGACTGCCATCGAGATCAACCACCGCGTGCTGCATGCCCGGCGGCTGCACGACGATGTGGTATGGTTCGATTTCCGTGAACTTTGCGACGGCCCGCGCAGCCAGAACGACTACATTGAACTGGCCAGGGAATTTCATACCGTGCTGGTCTCAAATGTCACTCGAATGAGCGGGGCGACGGACGATCAGGCGCGACGTTTCATCAACATGGTCGATGAGTTCTACGATCGCGGCGTCAAGCTGTTGATGTCCGCAGAAGAGCCCGCCGAGCGGCTCTACGCGGATGGTCGGCTCGAGTTCGAGTTCCAACGCACGCTCTCGCGTCTGCAGGAGATGCAGTCCCACGAATACCTGGCGCTTCCTCACAAGCCATGAGCGGCATTGCGTTCATGGCGAGATATCAGGTAGAATTCGCGCGCTTTGACTTGTTGTCGCCGTCAGTCGGCGGTTGGCAACCTAAAAAGAATAGGGATGGTTCAATGCCTGAGCAACGGCAACGGAACCCAATACACTTGAACTGGTGATAGCTCCATGAAGACGTTCACTGCGAAGCCGCAGTCCGTCCAGCGCGACTGGTATGTCGTCGACGCCACGGACAAGACGCTCGGCCGCCTGGCCACCGAAATTGCTCGTCGCTTGCGTGGCAAGCACAAGCCGGAATTTACCCCGCATGTCGATACCGGCGACTACATCGTCGTGATCAATGCTGAAAAGGTGAAGGTCACCGGCAACAAGGCCAAGGACAAGACCTACTACCGTCACACCGGCTATCCCGGTGGCCTGCGCTCAATGACCTTCGACAAGCTGATCGAGCATGCGCCTGAGCGCATTATCGAAGGTGCCGTCAAGGGCATGTTGCCCAAGGGTCCGCTGGGCCGCGCCATGTACACCAAGCTCAAGGTCTATGCCGGTGCCGAGCATCCGCACGCCGCCCAGCAGCCGCAAGAACTGAACATCTGAGGGAGTCCTTCGCCATGACACAGCAGTATTACGGTACCGGGCGCCGCAAGACCTCTACCGCGCGCGTTTTTATGAAGCCGGGCTCCGGCAAGATCACCGTCAACAGCCTTGATCTGGATCATTACTTCGGCCGAGTCACTGGTCGCATGGTGGTTCGCCAGCCCCTCGAGCTGACGGACACCCTGGGCCAGTTTGACGTCTTCGTCACCGTCAAGGGTGGCGGTGGTTCGTCCCAGGCCGGCGCTATTCGCCACGGGATTACCCGTGCGCTTATGGTGTACAACGAGGATTTCCGCGGTCAGCTGCGTGAAGCCGGCTACGTGACCCGCGATGCTCGCCAGGTCGAGCGTAAGAAGGTCGGTCTGCGCAAGGCGCGTCGTCGTCCGCAGTTCTCCAAGCGTTAAGCGCCGAATATCGCGCTGCAAACGCTCACGCCCGGGTCCAAGACTCGGGCGTTTTTGTTTCTCGGTCAACGAGTTGTTAGGCGTGTTACACCTTCGTCAAGGGTCGTTGTCCTTGTATGGTGAGGCGCATTTTCTTACTATAGAGCGCATTTGGTATCCGTAGTCACGGGATGCTGATTCCGCCCGTGATGGATTAACGGGTAAGCTGATGGGAGAAATCTTGAAATGGCAGACAACGGCGTAAACAAGGGTCGGCGCCGTTTCCTCGTAGGTGCCACCACCGTCGTGGGTGCGGTGGGTGCTGTCGGGGTAGCGGTCCCCTTTGTGGCTTCCTGGCAGCCCAGTGCCAGGGCGAGAGCGGCGGGTGCGCCGGTTCGAGCGGATGTGTCCAAGCTCGAGCTTGGCCAGCGCATGACCGTTGAGTGGCGCGGTCGGCCGATATGGATCATCAATCGCACCGCGGAGATGATCGAACGCACCGAGGGCTTCGACGGTTCGCGACTTTCCGATCCTGATTCCGAGGTGCCGCAGCAGCCCGGCTATGTGTCTGGTCCACTGCGTTCCATCCGCCCCGAGATCGGCGTTCTGATCGGTATCTGCACGCATTTGGGTTGTTCGCCCCTGTTCAGACCTGAGCCCGATGCGGTGGACATGGACAATTGGCCGGGCGGCTTCTTCTGCCCCTGTCACGGTTCCTATTTCGATCTGGCGGGTCGAGTATTCCGCAACGTGCCGGCACCGACCAATCTGGAGGTGCCGCCGTATCGCTTCGAGACTGACGACATCATCATCGTTGGTGAAGACGAGGAGACTGCTTGATGGCTAACCCGAACAAGGCGAAGGCCGAAAAAGGTCTCATGCGCTGGATCGACGACCGTTTTCCCGCCACTCAGATGGCTCAGGATCACCTGACCAAGTACTACGCGCCAAAGAACTTCAATTTTTTCTACCTGTTCGGCGTATTGGCATTGCTGGTACTGGTCAACCAGATTCTTACCGGTGTCTGGCTGACCATGAGCTATAACCCCTCCGCTGAAGGAGCCTTTGCGTCGGTCGAGTACATCATGCGGGATGTGGAGTACGGCTGGCTGATACGCTATATGCATTCTACCGGCGCCACAGCCTTCTTCGTGGTGATCTACATGCACATGTTCCGTGCCCTGCTCTACGGGTCCTACAAGGCGCCTCGTGAGTTGGTGTGGATCTTCGGCATGACCATCTATCTGCTGCTCATGGCCGAGGCGTTCATGGGCTATCTGCTTCCCTGGGGCCAGATGTCCTACTGGGGGGCCCAGGTCATCATCTCGCTGTTCTCGGCGATCCCTGTTATCGGGCCTGACCTGACCCAGTGGATTCGCGGCGACTTCCTTATTTCCGGGATTACTCTCAATCGCTTCTTTGCCCTGCATGTCGTGGCGCTGCCCATCGTGATTCTGGCGTTGGTGGTTCTGCACATCATCGCTCTGCACGAAGTTGGTTCCAACAATCCTGACGGCATCGATATCAAGGCCAAGAAGGACGAGGCTGGCAAACCTCTGGACGGTATCCCCTTCCATCCTTACTACACGGTGAAGGATCTGGTCGGTATTTCGATCTTCCTGTTCGTGTTCGCGGTGGTGATCTTCTACTTCCCGGAGGGCGGCGGTTACTTCCTCGAGAAGCCCAATTTCGAGCCGGCGAACCCCATGGTGACCCCGGACCATATCGCGCCGGTATGGTACTTCACGCCCTTCTACGCGATCCTGCGTGCCATCACCTTCAGCCTGTTCGGTCTTGATGCCAAGTTACTGGGCGTAATCTGCATGGGTGGGGCTATCGCGGTGCTCTTTGTGCTGCCCTGGCTAGATCGTAGTCCGGTACGCTCCATGCGCTACAAGGGTTGGATGTCCAAGACGATGCTGGTGCTGTTTGCTATCAGCTTCGTGATCCTGGGTATTCTTGGTGCGCTGCCAACGACTCCGCTGCGCACGCTGGTATCCCAGCTGTGCACCGTGATCTACTTCGCCTTCTTCTTTTTGATGCCGATATACACTCGGTTGGAGAAGACCAAACCCGTTCCGGAAAGGGTGACTGGCTAATGAAAAAGCAACTGTTCGCAATGCTCTTCGCGCTGGTGCCTTTCACGGCGATGGCAGCGCCGGCGGCAGATGTTCCCTTCTCGATGACGCCGGATCTCAACGACGAGGCGTCCGTGCAGCGGGGCATGCAGCTTTACACCAATTACTGCATGGGTTGCCACTCACTGGAGCACCAGCGTTTTGCCCGGGTCGCAGAGGACTTTGGTATCCCCCAGGACCTGGTGGAGCAGAACCTGATCTTTTCCAGCCAGCAGGCATACAACGACCAGATGCACAATGCTATGACCTCGGAGGATGGCGCTAACTGGTTTGGCGCTCCTGCTCCTGATCTTAGCCTTCGTGCCCGTGTGCGTGGCGAAGACTGGATCTACTCCTATCTGCTCACTTTCTACAAGGATCCGAGCCGTCCTACCGGGGTCAACAACGCCGTGTTCGAGCTGGTGGCAATGCCCAACGTGCTCGAGCCCCTGCAGGGCGTGCAGGAGCGTGTGTGCAGCCAAAGTGATCGTCCCATCGAGGGTGCCGAGCTGGACCCGCTGACCGGCAAGTACCAGTCCTGTGATGTGCTGCAGGTGACGCGTCCCGGCAGCATGGAGCCGGACGAGTTCGAGGAGGCCGTGTACGATTTGACGAACTTCCTGGTCTATGTGGGTGAGCCCTCCAAGTTGCAGGCCCAGGCAATGGCCCCTAAAGTATTGATCTTTATCTTTATCTTTGGCGTCATTGCCTATTTCCTGAAGCGTGAGTACTGGCGCGACGTTCACTGATCCACTGTGGTGTAGATGAATGGGGGCGCATGGCCGTGGGCCATGCGCCCCCTATGCTGTTGGCAGGACGTCGCGTGGCTCAGTCACCCGGGGTTGACTGTCGTGGTATGATTGCCATTCGAATTGATGCGAGGAATCTTACATGGGTGTAGTGGCCAAGCGGTCGTCGATGACCTTCTACTCGGGCGGTGCAGATCACTTTAGCCATCGCGTGCGGATCGTGCTCGCCGAGAAGGGCGTGGCAGTGGACATCGTCGAGGTCACCGACGAGCAGCGCCCCGAGGAGCTTGCCGACCTCAACCCCTACAACAGCGTGCCCACTCTGCTGGACCGTGAGCTGGTGCTGTATGAGTCCAAGGTGATGATGGAGTATCTGGACGAGCGATTTCCTCATCCGCCCCTCCTGCCGGTCTACCCGGTGGCGCGTGCCCAGAGCCGACTGTGGATGCACCGCATTGAGCGTGAGTGGTGCCCGCTGGTCGAGCAGATCGAGAAGGGACCCAAGAAGGAAGCCGACAAGGCGCGCAAGGAACTGCGCGAGAGTCTGGTGGGTATCTCGCCGATATTCGAGGATATGCCCTACTTCATGAGTGAGGAGTTCACCTTGGTGGACTGCTGTCTCGCGCCGGTTCTCTGGCGGCTACCGGCATTGGGTATCGACCTGCCCGAGAAGCAGGTCAAGCCCTTGCTGGCCTATATGGAGAGGGTCTTCGACCGCGAGGGGTTCAAGGCCTCGCTGAGCGAAGTCGAGCGCGAAATTCGCAGCTGAAACCACCGCCCCCGGCCTGATCGGGGGCCGCAATCCGGAGGGCCTGACGATGTCATCTAGTCGCCCCTACTCAAGCCGTCCCTACCTGGCCAGGGCTCTGTATCAGTGGCTTGTGGACAATGATCTGACACCCTATATCGTGGTCGACGCCGAACAGCCCGGTGTGGAAGTGCCGCGACAGTTCGTGCAGAACGGTCAGATCGTGCTCAATCTCTCGCCCGGCGCGGTACGAGACCTGTTCATGGAGAACGAGGCGCTGGGTTTTTCCGCCCGCTTTGGCGGCCAGCCGATGCGGGTGATGGTTCCCAATTCGGCGCTGGTGGCCATTTACGCCCGCGAGAATGGCGTCGGCATGGTGTTCGGCCATGAGCCGGTACTCGCCAGCGAGGAGGCAGGGAAGGAGCCAGGGCCGGGTCTAGCCAGCGTGGATGCCGATGGAGAGTCACACGGTGCGCCTGATGATGATAGCGCGTCCGATGACGACGGCTCTCCCAAAGGCGAATCATCGCCACGAAAAAACGAGCCATCGCCACGCAAAGGCAAGCCTTCTCTGAGGGTGATCAAGTAAGTCGCCGAGCACCTGGACGCTCCAGGTCAATGCGTCATGCACGACATGCAAAACGGCAGGCCTATGGCCTGCCGTTTTGCATTCTGCTGCTGAAAGGGTGGCTCAATCCATATAGTCGAACACCTTGACGATGCGCTGCATGCCACCGACGTTTGAAACAGCTTGAACAATGCGGTCGGCCTCGGTTCGGCTGACAATGCCCATCAGGTAGACGCTGGCGTTTTCGGTGATCACGCGGATGCGTCCCGAGTCGATGCGGTCGTTGGCGGCCAGGTTGGTTCGGATGCGTGTGTTGAGCCAGGTGTCTGAAAGTCGCTGGCTGGCCGGCAGGTTGGCGGCCACCGAGAGCTCATTGTGCACTTCGCGCACATTGCGAACCTCATGAGCAACTTCGCTGGCCTTATCCTTGAGCTCCTGGCTGGGCACCTGGCCGGTAAGCAGTACCACGCCGTTGTAACTGTCCACGTTGATGCGAGCATCACCCAGGCGGGCATCGATGCGAGGCATGTTGTGGCTGACCTTGGTCTCGATGCTCTGGTCCTCGACCTGGGCACCGGCGGTGCGTTTGCCGTAATTCTCGTCGATGGTGCCCTGGTGAGTGACGCTGGTGACGGTGGTGCAGCCGGTCAGGCCCAGGACGGCGGCCAGCAGGAGAGAACTGAGCAGGGGTTTGCGGATTATCATGGTCACTCGCTTGTACCGAAGAGTTGTTCGTCAATAAGGTCACAGAGGCAGTGGATCACCAGCAGGTGTACCTCTTGAATGCGGGCCGTTGAGGTGGCCGGGACGCGGATCTCGCAGTCGTCCTGGCCGAGCAGGGAGGCCATGTTGCCGCCGTCACGACCGGTCATTGCCACCACGCTCATGTCACGATCGTGGGCGGCCTGGATGGCCTGGATAACGTTGCCCGAGTTGCCGCTGGTAGAGATGGCCAAGAGAATATCGCCGGGTTGTCCGAGCGCGCGAATCTGCTTGGAGAACACTTCGTTATAGCTGTAGTCGTTGGCAATGGACGTTAGCGTCGAGGTGTCGGTAGTGAGCGCCAGGGCCGGTAGGCTGGGCCGCTCGCGTTCGAATCGGTTAAGCAGCTCCGACGAGAAGTGCTGGCTGTCTCCGGCGCTGCCGCCGTTGCCGCATGCCAGGATTTTGCCCTCATTGACGAGGCACTGGACCATCATTTGGCTTGCCACCTCGATAAATGGAGGCAGGACTTCGCTGGCATAGGTCTTGGTGTCGATGCTGGCGTTAAAGTGGCCGAGAATACGCTGCTGGAAATCCATGTGGTGTCCGGGTCCTTTGGCAGTTTGGCGTGACCGGTCAGTACGCATCGAAGGCGTTGGCGACCCAATTATACTCGAGGTGGGGCGGCAGGCCGGTAACGGCCAGCACATCGAAGCGGCAAGGACATGATAGCCGGTTGCGCTGGAGATAAAAACGCGCAGCCCGGATCAGCCGACGCTGCTTGGTGAAGGTGACGGTTTCTAACGGATGGCCATGGCGGGTATTGGCCCGATGGCGAACTTCAACGAATACCAGCATATCGCCGTCTCGCATCACCAGGTCCAGCTCGCCGCCCTTGGCATGCTGGTTGGCTGCCACCAGCACCAAGCCTTGTTCGGCGAGCCATGTCGCGGCGAGGCGCTCGATGGCCTCGCCGCGAGCTCGTGCGTCACGGGGTCCGTTCGTCACCGAATACCCCGGGGATCAGGATCGGTTGGGGAACGCCGTTAACGAACTTCGCCCAGGGCAGCTGGCGCTCGATGCGTCCGTCACTGCCCGGGCGAAGCGTGCCGGTAGCGCCCTGCAGTTCGCTACCGGAAATGGCCTGCAGCTGGGGCAGGCGACGGGCCAGCTCAAAGGCATCGACCCCCATGGCATTCAGGCGGAACAGCCGCGGGTCCGCCCCCTCTCTCAATGCTTGATAACTTTCCAGGAAGGGGAGCGCCTCGATGCCCCCCACCGCGGCCTCGGGAATCTGCCACGGGATATCCAGGAACTGAACGTCGTTCAGGTCGTGGTCGAGACGAGGGTTAAGGCGTCCCTCGAAGAGCTGCGAGGTAGCGTAGATCGGCAGCTGGCTGGCGCCGTAATAATCCAGGGTTGGTGGCACTTGGCGAGCATAGTCGGGCAGAGCGAGCAGGAACAGCGCTTCCGGGCGGGGGTTGCTGATGGCGCGCCGTGTACTGTCGGTGGCCGGGGCGCCGGGGTTGTAGCGCACGGCGTTGGTGACTTCGCCGCCGCGAGCCTGCCACTCATTCCAGAAAGCCTCGCCCACTCGGCGGCCCCAGTCGTTGTCGGGTACCAGCAGGGCGACCCTGCGGTGTCCGTCGCGCCAGGCACGTGCGGCAGCCTGTATGGCCTCATCTTCGGCGGAGAGCCCGTACTGGAAAAGTCCGGCGGCGGTGTTGCGGTCGGCGTTTCCATAATTTAGCGCCAGAGTGGGTAGTGCCACTCGGTCGAGGGACTCCAACTGGCCTACCTGGTCCTTGTCCAGAGGACCGACCACTACCTGGGCGCCGCGGTTTTCGGCCTCCCGGTAGAGGGCTTCCAGGTCGCCTCGAGCGGCGTCGAAAAAGCTCAGCTGGATGCTGTCGCCCGCGCTGCGCTGCTGCGTGCGCATGCCCTCGGCGATGGCCGAGGCAGGCTGTGCCAGGGGGCCGGACTCCGGCAGGAATACCGCAATATGACGGACTTCGAAGCCGCGCAGCTCATTCAGCGTGATCAGGGAAGCGGGCAAATGGCGGGCGGCGGGATGGCGACCGTTGCGTCCGCGCCACTCCTCAAGGCGGTCAAAGAAGCGATCGATATTGCCGCCGCTGGAGCGATACAGATCGGCGAGCGCGACCCAGCCCTGGGTCAGGGGGTCTGTCTGCTGTGCCAGGTCGCCCAGCGCCTGGCGGTTCATGCGGGTAAGGGCCTCCCAGATTGAATCATTGAGTGCGACGTCGTTGCTTGCGGCCTGGACGCGCAGTAGCGCTCGGCCGGCAGCGGCCGGCTCATCCTCGGCCAGCAGCGCTAGCCCCCTTCGCTCAAGCAGTGACATGGCTTGGCCAGGGTCCAAGGGCAGATCGTTCAGGTTGCGGGTGGCCTGGATGACCGCTTGAGTATTACCGAGTGCTTCGCCGAGATCGGCTAGCAGCACGGCCCAGCGTGCGCGCTGGGACCCCTCGAGCAGACCATCCTCGATGTCCGCTGCAATCTCCAGCGCCTGGGTGCGCTCCCCCTGTCGTGCTAGGATGTCTGCCGCTTCCAGGCGTGTCCTGGCCGCCTGGGCTGGCTGCTGCTGGCCAGCCTGTTCGAGCAGGCGTGCCGGGTCATCTTCCGTCACGCGATCAACGATGGCGGGCGGCACGGCACAGCTCGCCAGCAGCATCGCACAGAGCGCGGTGGCCAGCAGGCCGCGAGTGGGTATCCGCATGAATTCATCCTCAAGTCCGTTGTGTCGGCCACTTTGCCGAGGAGCCGCAGGTGTCAAATGGTAACGTAGCCTCATTGTACGTGGTCGCCACTCCGATTGGGAATTTGGAGGACCTTAGCTCGCGGGCGGCGCGGCTGCTGGGTGAAGTGGCGGTGATAGCCGCCGAGGATACCCGTCATACCGGTCGACTGTTGCGCCACCTGGGGCTGTCGGTGCCGATGCTCTCGCTGCACGAACACAACGAGGCGGCTCGGGTTGAACAGCTGGACGCCAGGCTGGTTGCCGGGGAGTCCGTTGCTCTCGTCAGCGATGCGGGCACACCGCTGATCAGCGACCCTGGCTTTGTGCTGGTTCGCGAGCTGCGTGCCCGGGGGCGGCGTATCGTGCCGGTGCCGGGTGCCTGCGCTCTGGTGGCGGCCCTATCCGCGGCGGGTTTACCCACTGATCGCTTCACCTTCCAGGGATTTTTGCCGGCCAAGGGAGCGGGGCGCCGCGGTCGACTGGAATTGCTGGCCGCCCGTGAGGAGACGCTGGTCTTCTACGAGTCGCCCCACCGCATCCGCGACACTCTGACCGACCTGGCGACGGTGCTGGGCGAGCGACGGCTGGTGCTCGCCCGGGAACTGACCAAGACCTTTGAGACCTTTCTGGACGGCTCTGCCGCTGAGCTTCTTATCCGCATGGAAGTCGATCCCGACCAGGTCCGGGGCGAATTCGTGGTGATGGTGGCCGGCGCCCCGCCGCGGGAAGAAGATGAGGCCGCGGTGGTCGAGGGAGAAGCGCTGATGGCGGCGTTGCTGGCCGAGGGTGTCGGCGTCAAGCAGGTCGCGGCGGTGGCGTCGCGAGTGCTGGGCGGGGCCAAGAAGGTCTGGTATGCCCGCGCCCAGGCACTGAAGGATATGAGCGTATAGCAACGCCAGGCGAGGCTCGCCGACGCGTCGGAGGCGAGCCAACCAGCGTTGTCAAATCTTGCCCGGATGAAGTCGGTTGTTGAGGGGGTGTCGGGGCACTGGTATCCTTGCGCCGGGAGTCGGCCAGACAGTCGCCGCCGAAGCAATTCGGGGGAGGAAAGTCCGGGCTCCACAGGGCAGAGTGCCAGGTAACGCCTGGGCGGCGTGAGCCGACGGAAAGTGCAGCAGAGAGTAGACCGCCTACGTCTCCTCCGGGAGGCCGGTAAGGGTGAAAGGGTGCGGTAAGAGCGCACCGCGCGCCTGGCAACAGTGCGTGGCAAGGTAAACCCCACTCGGAGCAAGACCAAATAGGAACCCCATGACGTGGCCCGCGTCGGGTTCGGGTAGGTTGCTTGAGGGTCGTGGTGACGCGCCCCCTAGAGGAATGACTGTCTACGACAGAACCCGGCTTATCGGCTGACTCCCTCCTGATTACCATCCCTGAGCGTGCGGCTTGTTGCCGACACGTCAGCCCATGATCGAGAAACGCATGTCGTCATCCGCACCTGATATAGCTCCGCGGAGCTTCCGCCATGCCAGCGTGCTGCTCGACGGCGCCGTGGAGGCCCTGGTGCATGACGCCGACGGGGTCTATCTGGACGGCACCTTCGGCCGTGGTGGCCACTCAAGGGCCATCCTCGCCCGTCTGTCGCCGGCCGGACGGCTTCTCGCCATTGATCGCGACCCCGAGGCCATCGTCGACGCGGCCTCCATCGATGACTCCCGCTTCACCATCGAACGTGCCGAGTTCGCCCGCCTGGGCGAGATCGCCCAGAAGAATGGCGTGCATGGTCGCCTGGCCGGCATTCTGCTCGATGTGGGCGTCTCCTCACCGCAGCTCGACGACCCCGAGCGTGGCTTCAGCTTCATGCGCGACGGCCCCCTGGACATGCGCATGGACCCCTCTCAGGGGGAAAGCGCCGCGGCCTTCATTGCCAAGGCAAGGGAGGCAGAGCTGACCCGGGTGTTCAAGGAGTATGGCGAGGAGCGCTACGCTCGGCGGCTCGCCAGGGCCATTGTCGCCCGACGCGCCGACCAGCCCTTCGAGCGCACTGCGGATCTGGCCGAGGTGGTCAAGATTGCCCACCCCGCCTGGGAGAAGCACAAGCACCCTGCCACCCGGGTCTTCCAGGCCCTGCGCATCCACGTCAACGCCGAGTTGGAACAGCTTGATGCCGCTCTGGAGGCTGCTCTGGAGGCGCTTGCCCCCGGTGGCCACCTGGTGGTGATCAGCTTTCACTCCCTTGAGGATCGCCGCGTCAAGCGTTTCATCCGGCATCATGTGCGTGGCGATACCCACCTGCCGCGGGGCATCCCGATTACCGACGACCAGCTCGAGCGGCGTCTGGAGGCGCTGGGCAAGGCCCAGCGTGCGGGACCCCAGGAGGTGGACGAGAACCCCCGGGCGCGCAGCGCTGTGATGCGAGCGGCTCGCAAGCGTTATTGAGGTAGGCGACATGACACAGGGACGAACCTCGACATCGGGTTTTGGCTGGCCGCTGGACCTGCGGCCCAGTCTGTCGCTGATGGTGGTAGTGGCACTGCTGATAGCCTGTCTGGCCAGTGCCCTGGCGGTGATCACTGCCAGCCATCTGACTCGTGAACAGTATGGTCGCATGCAGCAGCTCGAGCGCGAGCAGAACCAGTTGCAGACCGAGTGGGGTCAGCTACTGCTCGAGGAGAGCGCCTGGTCGTCGCCGGCGCGCATCGAGCGCCTGGCCATGCAGCGTCTGGAGATGCGCCTGCCTGACGTCGATGAGGTCGAGGTGATCCAGCCATGAGCACCGAGGTTCGCAGCGGCGTTTCACCCCGCCGTCCACCTCCCATGGCCCCCATGGGAGGGGTGCGCTACGTCATCATGCTCTCCATCGTGCTGCTGGGGCTGGGCCTGCTGGTGGGGCGTATCGTTATCCTCCACGTGGTCGACCGCCCCTTCCTGCAGGGGCAGGGCGATGCTCGCACCCTGCGCACCGACCCGCTTCCCGCCCACCGCGGCATGATCAGCGACCGTAACGGAGAGCCCCTGGCCATCTCCACGCCGGTGGTGACCCTGTGGGCCAACCCCCAGGACGTGCCCGAGGATCCCATCCAGCGCTTGCAGCTGGCCCGTTCACTGGGTATGACGCTTGATGATCTCGATGCACGTCTGGATCGCTTCGCCTCTCGGGAGTTTATGTACCTGCGCCGTCAGCTAACGCCTGAGGCGGCCCAGCGTGTGCTGGACCTGCGAATCCCCGGGGTCTACCGCCAGGATGAATACAAGCGCTACTACCCGGCGGGCGAGGTGGCCGCCCAGCTGCTCGGTGTCACCAACGTCGACGACGTGGGCCAGGAGGGCCTCGAGCTTGCCTATCAGCCCTACCTGGCCGGAGAGCCGGGGCAGCGGCGTGTACTAAAAGACCGCCGTGGTCGCCTGGTGCGTGACCTCGAAGTGCTGCGCGAGGCGCGCCCCGGTGGCGAGTTGACGCTGTCCATCGACCAGCGCCTGCAGTATATGGCTTACCGTGAGCTGAAGACGGCAGTGGCCGAGCACGACGCCGACGGCGGCGTGGTGGTGATGATGGATGCCCGTACTGGCGAGGTGCTGGCCATGGCCAATCAGCCCTCCTATAACCCCAACAATCGCGCGGGTCTCGACCCCCGCGGCCTTCGCAACCAGGCCATCGTCGACGTCTTCGAGCCCGGTTCGGTGGTAAAGCCGCTGGCCATGGCGGCGGTCATGGAGAGCGGTCAGTTTCCTCGCGACGTGGTGGTGGACACCTCGCCGGGCTGGATGCGCATCGACCGATTTACCATCCGCGACATCCGCAACTACGGCGAGCTGAGCCTGGCTGGCATCCTCGAGAAGTCCTCCAACATCGGCATGTCGAAGCTGGTGCTGGCGCTCGATGATCCCCTGGTGCCGGATCTCTACCGTCGGGTCGGCTTTGGCCAGAGCCCCGAGACCGGCTTCCCCGGTGAGTCCACCGGCACCCTGCCGGCACCCGTGCGCTGGTCGAGCAGCCAGTGGGCGGCTCTCTCCTACGGCTATGGCCTGTCGATCTCAGCGCTGCAGCTGGCCAGCGCCTACACTTCCCTGGCCAATGGCGGCATGCGCCTGCCGCCTTCGCTGCTCAGGCTGCCGGCGCCGCCGTCGGGTGAGCAGGCCATCGACCGCGCCGTGGCCCACGATTTGCTGCGAGTCATGGAGGAGTCCGTTCAGCCCAACACCGGGGCGAGGCGCGCCATGGTGGCGGGCTATCGAGTGGCCGGAAAGTCCGGCACGGTTCGCAAGACGGGTGCCGGTGGCTATGTGCAGGATGCCTATCGCAGCCTGTTCGCCGGCATTGCGCCGGTGTCGGACCCGCGCATCGTCACCGTGGTGATGATCGATCACCCCCGAGGTGACAGCTATTATGGCGGCGCCGTGGCCGCACCGGTTTTCTCCCGCGTTGTTGGCAGCGCTCTGCGCCTCCTCGACGTGCCCCCCGATCTGCGTAGTCGCTGAGGCCCATCATGTCGACGATCCCCCCCGTTTCTCGAGACTCGCGAGGCCCCGCATGCAGGTGACGTCATCACGTCTGGTGGAGACACTAGGGCGCCTCTGGCCCGACGCCGCCCCCCTGACGACCCTGGCCGGCGAGTCGATCCGGCTGTGTACTGACAGTCGCCAGGCCGCCCCGGGGGGAGTGTTTGTGGCAGTGCCCGGCGTGGCCGCCGACGGTCGCGATTTCATCGCATCGGCCTTGGCCGCCGGGGCCGATGCGGTGCTCTGCCACGTCGACGATGAGCGTTCCTGTCCCGGCGATCCCCGGGTAGTGGCGCTGCCCGCCCTTCGCGAGCGCCTGGGCGAGCTGGGGCGCGAGCTCTTTTCTGTGCCTGGTAGCCTGGAGCTAATCGGCGTGACCGGCACCAATGGCAAGAGCTCGGTGACCCACTACATTGCCGAGCTGAGCCAGGCCCTCGGCACCGAGGCCGGCCTGGTGGGTACCCTGGGCCATGGGCGGCCGGGGGCGCTGCACGATGGCGGACTGACCACGCCCGGGCCCCTGGCGCTGCAGGCGGCTCTCGCCGAGTTGGCAGGCGCCGGCGTGCGCAGAGTGGCCATGGAGGTCTCCTCTCATGCTTTGGAGCAGGGTCGTCTCGATGGCTGCCGGCTGAGCGCTGCGGTGTTCACCAACCTGACCCGAGACCACCTGGACTACCATGGCAGCATGGCCGCCTACGCCGCTGCCAAGGCGAAGCTGTTTCGTCGTGAAGAGCTCACACTCGCCGTGGTCAATGCCGACGATCCCCTGGCGAGATTGATGCTGGCCGGCCTGCGCAAGGGCGCGCGGGTGTTGGCCATCGGGCAGGATGAGGCGGTGACCTTCCGGGTGGTCGATTGGCACCCCCATGCCGAGGGGCAGCGGGCGCTGGTGGCTACCCCCGAGGGGGAACGAGTGTTGGAGACGTCGCTGCTCGGCCGTTTCAACCTCGATAACGTGCTGCTGGCCATGGCTACCCTCTACGGGCTGGGGCATGACATCGGCGAGCTGTTCGATGCCGCCGCGAGGCTCGCCCCGGTGCCGGGGCGCATGGAGGCCCTGGTGCGCCCCGGCGCGCCCAGCGTGGTCATCGACTACGCCCACACCCCGGATGCCCTGGACAACGCCCTGGCCGCCCTGCGTGACCACCTGCCGGTGGATGGGCAGCTGTGGTGTCTGTTCGGCTGCGGCGGCGATCGGGATTCCGGCAAGCGCCCGCTGATGGCCGCCGCCGCCGACCGCCACGCTGACCGCCTGGTGATCACCGATGACAACCCACGTGGCGAGGAGCCGGCAGCGATTCGCGCCCAGGTGCTTGCCGGTCTGGCGGCGCGGGCGAAGGCACTGGAGATCGACGGTCGCAGCGAGGCCATCGCCCGGGTACTGGCCGAGGCCGACGCCGCGGATGTCGTGCTGATCGCCGGCAAGGGGCACGAGGCCTATCAGGAGATCGCCGGCGTGCGTTACCCCTTCTCCGATCTGGCGGAGGCCGAGCGTGCGCTGGCCGCCCGCCGCGGGGGGAGCGGTAACGGGGACGCGGGTGAGGGCTTGTCATGAGCCGCTGCGGGTTGACCACTCTGGCCGAGGTGGCTGAGGCGCTGGGGCTTCCTGCTCCGGCCGGAGACCTGCCCATCGGCGATATCGCGACCGATACACGTCGGTTGACCCCGGGCAGCCTGTTCGTGGCACTCAGGGGCGAGCGTTTCGATGCCCATGACTTCCTCGACCAGGCGCAGGCGGCCGGTGCCGTCGCGGCCGTGGTCGAGGCCGGCGCCATGGCAGACAGAAGCGCCGTGCCCGACGGCCTGGCCCCACTCGAGGTAGCCGATACCCGCCTGGCCCTGGGGCTGTTGGGTCGCGCCCGTCGCCGGGCCTGGGGCGGCCCTCTGGTGGCAGTGACCGGCAACAGCGGCAAGACCACCGTCAAGGAGCTGCTGGCCTGTTTGCTGTCGCGGCGCGGGGCGACGCTGGCCACCCGCGGCAACCTCAACAACGACTTCGGCGCACCGCTGACCCTGCTCGAACTCAACGATGTGCACCGCCAGGCGGTCGTGGAGCTCGGTGCCAACCACCTGGGGGAGATCGCCTGGACCAGCGTGCTGGCTGAGCCTACGGTGGCGGTAATTACGAATGTCACCGGTGCCCATGTCGGCGAGTTCGGCGGCATGGGGCGCATTGCCCAGGCCAAGGCGGAGATCCTCGCCGGCTTGCCGCTCGACGGCGTGGCGGTTCTCAACCGCGACGACGCCTACTTCGCCATCTGGGAGCGCCTCGCCGCCCCCCGCGAGGTGCGCGACTTCGGCCTCGACCCTCAGGCGCGGGTCACTGCCACCGCGCTGGCCTGCGATGCCCTGGGGCGCTATGCTTTCACGCTTGTCGCGGACGGTGCCGAACTGGGACGAGTTCAGTTAGGCCTGCTCGGGCGCCACAACGTGGCCAACGCGTTGGCCGCCGCCGCTGCTGCCCTGGCTCTGGGCCTGGCAGCTGATGATGTGGTGACCGGCCTGGGCGACGTCATGCCCATGGCCGGGCGGCTATCGGTCACTGTTGGCGTCAACGGCTCGCGACTGCTGGATGATACCTATAACGCCAATCCCGGCGCCGTAAAGGCGGCGCTCGACCTGCTGGTCACGCTGCCGGGCCCACACTGGTGCCTGCTGGGCGCCATGGGGGAGCTGGGGGAGGCCTCCGAACGGCTGCATGCCGAGATCGGAGATCACGCACGGAAACTGGAAATTGATTTCCTCGGTACCTGTGGCGAGGCGGCTAGAGCTGCCTCCCGCGCCTTTGGCGCAGGCGGGTGCCACTTCCAAGAGCGCGAGGCGCTGGTGCGTCACGCCCTCGACCATCTTCCTCCCGGCGCCAGCGTGCTGGTAAAGGGATCGCGCAGTGCCGCCATGGAGCAGGTGGTGACGGCATTGCGCCAGGATCGATCAAGGTGAACGCGATACATGCTGCTCTATCTGGCTGAGTTTCTGGCGCCATACTTCAGCGCCTTCAATGTCTTCATCTATCTGACCCTGCGCATGATTCTGGGTACCATCACGGCCCTAGTGCTCTGCCTGTGGCTGGGCCCGGTGATGATCCGCCGGCTGGTCGAACGTCAGATTGGCCAAGCGGTGCGCGATGATGGCCCCCAATCCCATCTCTCCAAGGCTGGCACGCCCACCATGGGCGGTGCCATGATCCTGATGGCCATCGCCGTCAGCACCCTGCTGTGGGGCGATCTCGCCAACCACTACGTGTGGATCGTGCTGGGCGTGACCCTCGGCTTCGGCGCCATCGGCTGGGTGGACGACTACCGCAAAGTGGTGGAAAAAAATCCCCGCGGCCTGCCGGCGCGCTGGAAGTACCTGTGGCAGTCGGTGGTCGGCCTGGTCGCCGCGGTGCTCCTCTACGTGACCGCGGCCTCGCCGGTGGAGACCAGCCTGATCGTGCCGCTGTTCAAGGACGTGGTGCTGCCGATGGGGTGGTTCTTCATCGTGCTGACCTACTTCGTGATCGTCGGCAGCTCCAACGCGGTGAACCTCACCGACGGCCTGGATGGCCTGGCCATCATGCCCACCGTGCTGGTGGCCATGGGCCTGGCGGTGTTTGCCTACGCCAGCGGCAACACGGTGTTCGCCAACTACCTGCAGATTCCCTTCATTCCCGGGGCTGGCGAGCTGGCGGTATTCTGCGCCACTATCGCCGGCGCGGGGTTGGGTTTCCTGTGGTTCAACACCTATCCTGCCCAGGTGTTCATGGGCGACGTGGGGGCGCTGGCGCTGGGGGCTGCGCTGGGCGTGGTGGCGGTGATCGTGCGCCAGGAGATCGTGCTGTTCATCATGGGCGGCATCTTCGTCATGGAGACCGTATCGGTGATCCTGCAGGTGGGCTCCTACAAGCTTACCGGACGGCGCATCTTCCGCATGGCTCCTCTGCACCACCACTATGAGTTGAAGGGCTGGCCCGAGCCTCGAGTCATCGTTCGCTTCTGGATCATCACCGTGGTGCTGGTGCTGATCGGGTTGGCCACCCTCAAGGTGCGCTGAGCGAAGGCTTTCACGCGGTCAAGGAGCAGGATATGTTCAAGGTGCCGACAGGTGTCACTCTGGTGGTCGGGCTCGGAATCTCCGGCCGCGCCATCTGCCGTCATCTTGAGCGCCAGCGGGTTCCCTACATGGTGGCCGACACCCGTGCAGCGCCACCGGGCATGGACGATTTCCATGCCGCCCACCCCAGCGTCGTGATCCACTGCGGTCAGCTCACCGAACTCGATCTCGCCGGGGTGGAGGAGGTGGTGGTGAGCCCGGGCGTCGATCCCCAGACCCCGGGACTGGCCGAGCTCTCCGGCCGGGTACGCGAGGCCACCGGTGAACCGATGGTGGTGGGCGAGATCGCGCTGTTCGTACGTTCGGCCAGGGCCCCCATCGTTGCCATCACCGGCTCCAACGCCAAGTCCACCGTGACCACCCTGGTCGGTGAGATGGCCATCGAGGCCGGTCGCCGGGTGGCGGTGGGGGGCAACCTGGGCACCCCGGCCCTGGACCTGCTGGCCGATGAGCCCGATGCCGACTTCTATGTGCTGGAGCTTTCCAGCTTTCAGCTCGAGACCACGCCTCGGCTGGGGGCGGAGACCGTGGCTTTCCTCAATCTCTCCGAGGACCACCTTGACCGCCACGGCAACATGGCCGGCTACCGTGCTGCCAAGCTCGGCATCTTTCGCGGTGCCCGCCACGGCGTGGTCAACGCCGATGATGCGAACACATGGCCCGAGGCACGGCTTCCGGCTCAGGACCGCTTTACCACGCGCCCGCCCCAGGCCGGCGAGTGGGGCATCGGCCGTCACCACGGCAGTGACTGGCTGATGCATGGGGAGAGCCTCCTGATGCCCGCCGCCCAGGTTCGCCTGGCTGGGCGCCACAACCAGGCTAACGCCCTGGCAGCGCTGGCCATGGGACATCGGCTGGGTTTGCCGTTGGAGGCGATGTGCCGCGTGCTGCGCCGCTTTCCGGGCCTGCCCCACCGCGGTGAGCTGGTGGCCGAGGCAGGCGGCGTGCGCTGGATCAACGACTCCAAGGGCACCAACGTGGGCGCCACCCTGGCCGCCATCGCTGGGCTCGGCCCGACCCTCGAGGGCAAGCTGATCCTACTGGCGGGCGGGGTCGGCAAGGGGGCGGACTTCACCCCTCTGGCAGACCCCCTGGGGCGTTTCGGCCGCGAGGCGATCCTCTTCGGCCTGGACGCCGAGCGCCTGGAGCGCGCCATTCGCGGTCGGCTGCCCGTCACCGTGGTGGAGGACCTGCAGGCGGCGATGGGGCGCGCCGCCCAGATCGCCGAGCCCGGCGACTGCGTGCTGCTCTCACCGGCCTGTGCCAGTCTCGATCAGTTTGCTAACTATCAGGAGCGCGGCGAGGTATTCCGGCGCTGGGTGCATCGTCAGCTGACGGAGGGGAGGTCATGAAGCCACCGTTCCGACTGACCAGGCTCCGCGAGCGGCTCTCCACCCGGGATCAGCCCTTCGACGGATGGTTGGTGATTGCGACGCTGTCGCTGATGCTGATCGGCTGGGTGATGGTGACCTCGGCGTCGTCTGAAGTGGCGGCGAGCCTCACCGGCAACCCCTGGTATTTCAGCATCCGCCACGGCTTCTTCCTGGTTGTGGCGTTGATCGTGGCGGCCTTCGTGCTGCGCATGCCTCTGGCCTGGTGGAAGGTCAACGGCCCGTTGCTGCTGCTGGTGGGCATCGCACTGCTGGTGCTGGTGCTGATGGTGGGGCGAGAGATCAACGGCAGCAAGCGTTGGCTCTCGATCCCCGGGGTGCCCTTCAACCTGCAGGCCTCGGAGGTCGCCAAGCTGTGCCTGATCGCCTACATGGCCGGCTATCTGGAGCGTTTCCTGCCCCAGGTCCGTCGGCAGTGGGGTGCCTTCCTGCGGCCGCTACTGGTGCTCGCCGTTATCGGGGTGCTGCTGATCCTGGAGCCCGACTACGGCGCTGTGGTCGTCATGACTGCCTGTGTGATGGGCATGCTGCTGATGGCCGGGGCCCCCTGGGGGCGTTTCCTGCTGCTTGCGCTGGTGGTGGTGGCGGGTGGTGCGTTCCTGGCCGTGGCCGAGCCCTACCGTCTGGCGCGCTTGACCAGCTTCGCCGATCCCTGGGCCGACCAGTTCGCCAGCGGCTACCAGCTGACCCAGGCGCTGATCGCCTTTGGTCGGGGTAGCTGGCTTGGCATGGGGCTTGGCAACAGCGTGCAGAAACTCTTCTATCTGCCCGAGGCCCACACCGACTTCGTCTTCGCTGTGCTGGCCGAGGAGCTCGGTCTGTTTGGTGCCGTGGGAGTGGTGGGTCTTTTCGCCCTCCTGATCTGGCGGGCCATGGCGGTGGGACGGCGCGCCGAACTGGCCCGCCAGCCCTTCGCCGCCTACCTCAGCTATGGCATTGCCCTGGTGATCGGCGCCCAGGCTTTTATCAACATTGCGGTGAGCAGCGGCATGCTGCCCACCAAGGGCCTGACCTTGCCGCTGCTCAGCTATGGCGGTTCAAGCCTGCTGGTCAGCGCGGTGATGATGGCGCTGCTGTTGCGCGCCGATATCGAGACCCGCCAGGCTCGGCGACGGGCGAGCCCCGCGGCGCCGCGTGCCGACGAACGCCGTGACGCCTCGGGCCCTACCTCAGGTCCACCTTTTCAGCCACTCTCTCAACGAGAAGCTAAACGACAAGGAGCCACCAAGTGAGTAAGCGACCTGGACGTCGCGCCCTGATCATGGCCGGGGGCACCGGGGGTCACGTTATTCCAGCCCTCTCCCTGGCTCGGGGGCTAGCCGCCGAGGGGGTGGAAGTGGCCTGGCTGGGTAGTCCCCGCGGCATCGAGAATCGTCTGGTGCCGGAGGCGAAGTTTCCCCTGCATCGTATTGCGGTGGCCGGGCTGCGGGGCAATGGCGCGGCCGGCTGGCTGCTGGCACCGTTCAACCTGACCCGGGCCGTGTGGCAGGCGTGGCGGGTGATTCGCCGCTTCGATCCCCAACTGGTGGTGGGGCTCGGTGGTTTCGCCAGTGGCCCCGGGGGGCTGGCCGCCTGGCTGTCACGCCGCCCGCTGGTGATTCACGAGCAGAATGCCGTGGCCGGGCTGACCAATAGGGCGCTCTCGCGGCTGGCGCGGCGCGTCTATGCGGCATTCCCCCAGGCCTTTGGTGAGCGCGGCGAGGTGATCGGCAATCCGGTGCGCGAGGAGATCGCCGCCCTGGGTGAGACGCCGCGTACGGCCGAGGCCATGCGCGGCAGGCGCCTGCGTCTGCTGGTGGTGGGAGGCTCGCTGGGAGCCCAGGTGCTCAACGAGCGTCTTCCCGAGGCGTTGGCGCGACTACCCGAGGTCGCGCGCCCCGAGGTGCGCCATCAGGCGGGGCGCGACAAGGAGGCCACTACCCGTCAGGCCTACGCCGAGCAGGCTGTGAACGCTGAGGTGACCCCCTTCATCGATGACATGGCCGAGGCCTATGGCTGGGCCGACCTGGTGGTATGCCGGGCCGGTGCGCTGACCGTGGCGGAACTCGCTGCCGCGGCCAAGCCGGCGCTGTTCGTGCCATTCCCCTTTGCGGTAGATGACCACCAAACGGCCAATGCCAGGGCACTGGTGGAACAGGAGGCCGCCGAACTGCTGCCCCAGCCAGAACTCAGCGCGGCGACGCTGGCCAATCGGCTGGCGGCGCTGCTCGACCCCGACACTCTCGCCACCATGGCCGCGCGAGCGCGAGCCTGCGCGCATCTCGACGCCGTCGAGCGCCTGGTGGACGGCTGCATGGAGACAGGTTTTGAGCGATAGCACAACACGGCCGGTACCCGGCCAATCCCTGCCAATGCGCAATGGCCGCGGCCTGGGCATGCGTCGCATCCGGCATATCCATTTCGTGGGCATCGGCGGTGCCGGCATGTGTGGCATCGCCGAGGTTCTGGCCAATCAGGGCTATACCGTCAGCGGCAGCGACCTGCGGGAATCCGCAGTAGTAACCAGACTCCGCCAGTGCGGCATCGAGGTGGCCATCGGGCACGCCGAGGACAACGTGGCAGGCGCCGATGTGCTGGTTGTCTCCACCGCGGTGGATGAAAGCAATCCCGAGATTCGCTGGGCCCACGACCATCGGGTGCCGGTGGTACGGCGGGCCGAGATGCTTGCCGAGCTGATGCGCTTCCGCCACGGCATTGCCGTGGCGGGCACCCATGGCAAGACCACCACTACCAGTCTGACCGCCACGCTGCTCGGCGAGGGTGGGCTTGATCCCACCTTCGTGATCGGCGGCCGGCTGACCAGCGCAGGGACCAACGCGCGGCTGGGGGAGGGTGACTACCTGGTGGCTGAGGCGGACGAGTCCGATGCCTCTTTCCTCCACCTGCAGCCCATGGTCTCCATCGTCACCAACATCGATGCTGACCATATGGCCACCTATGGCGGCGATTTCGAGAAGCTAAAAGCCACCTTCCTGGAGTTTTTACACAACCTGCCGTTCTACGGTCTGGCGATCCTGTGCATCGACGACGACAACATGCGTGGCCTGTTGGATCGGGTGCATCGCCAGTTCATTACCTATGGTTTTAGCGACGATGCCGACTACCGTATCGCCGATTTTATCCAGCAGGCCGGCGAGATCCACTTCACCGCCCATCGCCCCGGCGGGCTTTCGCCGCTTGAGATCCGACTGGCCATGCCCGGGCGCCACAACGCCTTGAACGCCCTGGCGGCCATCGCCGTGGCCAGCGATGCGGGGGTCGCCGACGAGGCTATCTTGCGCGGTTTGGCAGGCTTCCAGGGAGTGGGACGCCGCTTCCAGATGCTGGGAGACTTCCCGGCACCGGGGGGGAAGGGTGAGGTGATGCTGGTGGATGATTATGGCCACCACCCCCGGGAGGTGGAGATGGTGATCCGGGCGGTGCGTGCCGGCTGGCCCGAACGGCGGCTGGTGATGCTCTACCAGCCCCATCGGTACTCTCGCACCCGGGACCTCTACGAGGATTTCGTGCGGGTGCTCTCCGGTGTCGATACCCTCCTGCTGCTGGATGTCTACAGCGCCGGCGAGGCGATGATCCCCGGCGCCGAGGGTCGCACCCTCGCCGGCTCCATCCGCCAGCGTGGCGAGGTGGATCCCCTCTTTGTCCAGGAGAAGGGGGAGTTGCCCGGCCTGCTTGCCAGGGTACTGCGCCCCGGTGACATCCTGATTACCCAGGGCGCCGGTGACGTGGGCGGGATCTCCCAGGCTTTTGCCGAGGCCGCCCTGGCCCTCGACGAGGTGACCCTATGAGCCTGGTGAACGACCTGGGACGCGTGGCCGTGATCTATGGCGGCAGCTCCGCCGAGCGGGAAGTTTCCCTGAAGAGCGGCGCGGCGGTGCTGGTGGCTCTGCAGCGCGCCGGTGTGGACGCTATTGGCTATGATCCCGCCGAGGGTGGTCTGGTGGGGCTCGAAGCCCTGAACCCCGATCGGGTCTTTATCGCCCTGCACGGCCGCGGCGGCGAGGACGGTACCCTGCAGGGGGCGCTGGAACTCCTCGGCATCCCTTACACCGGCAGCGGCGTGTTGGCTTCGGCATTGGGTATGGACAAGCAGCGCACCAAGCTGGTGTGGCAGGCCTTGTGCCTACCTACGCCTGAATCGGTCATGCTCGAGGCGAATGCCGACTGGGCAGCGGTGGTGGCACGTCTGGGCCTGCCGCTGATCGTCAAACCTGTTCATGAGGGCTCGACCCTGGGTATCAGCATCGTCGAAAGTGCCGAGGCCCTGGCGGAGGCCTATCGAGAGGCGGCTCGCTTCGATGCCCGGGTGATGGCCGAGCGCTTCATCAAGGGAGACGAATTCACAGTGTCGCTTCTCGGTGACATGGTGTTGCCGGCGATTCGCGTCGAGGTGCCCGGTGGATTCTACGACTACGAGGCCAAGTACCTCTCCGATGAGACGCGCTATCACCTTCCCTGCGGGCTCAGCGACGTGGAGGAGGCCGAGCTTGGCGAGCTCTGCCGCCGGGCCTTCGATGCGGTCGGCGCCGAGGGGTGGGGTCGGGTCGATGTGATGCGTGACGCCGCGGGTGGTTTCTGGTTGATCGAGGTCAACACCTCGCCAGGTATGACTGATCATAGCCTTGTGCCTCAGTCGGCAGCCTACGCTGGCATCGACTTCGAGGCCCTGGTGCTGCGCATCCTCGCCGCCACCCTGGAGGTGCACAGGGTATGACGCGGCGCGGAGGGCTGCTCGGGGTGGTGTTGTTGCTGGTGCTGTTCGGCGCCGGCGGACGTGCCCTGTGGCTCTGGCTTGACCGGCCCATCGAAAGGGTCTCCATTGCGGGTGAATTCACCCACGTCAACGCCGACTACCTGCGCGATCAGCTGGCGCCACTGATTCGCGGCCGTACCTGGCTGTCGGTGAGCGTGGCCGAACTCAGAAAGGATGCGCTGAGCATCGACTGGATCCACGAGGTGCGTGTCACGCGGGAATGGCCCAATGCGTTGACCTTCGAACTGGTGGAACAGATACCGGTGGCGCGCTGGCACGATGACTATCTTCTCAATCCCGCTGGCGAGCCCTTCGCCTTCGGCTCGGTGTCGCCGCCCGGCGACTTACCGGACCTCGCCGGCCCTGCTGGCAGCGGCGCTGAAGTGCTGGCCTATCATGAGCGTCTTGCCGTGCGCTTCGGCGCCATGGGCCTCGAGCTCTCTCAGCTACGCCTTGAACCCCGCGGCGCCTGGCGCTTTCAGCTCGATGATGGCGTCTGGGTCATGCTCGGGCGAAATGATCGCGAGGCGCGGCTGGGAAGGTTGTCCGCGGCCTGGCAGCGTCAGCTGGGTTCTCAATCGTCGCATATCCGCTACATCGACTTGCGATACCCCAATGGTGTCGCGGTTGCCTGGCATGGAGAAACCGACCCGGCACAGGGTGAAGGAACAGAGGAGGGCTGACCCCTTTTTCTGGTGAAAGGCGCATGCCCAAAGGTATCCGCTTGTTTCTTTTCCTTCAAAATCGCCGTATCGTGAAAGGTGATTTGCTTGCCGGGGTGGAGGATAACCTCCAGTTGTTCCTATAATTGGACTCAGGCTAATTTTATATGATGCAGGCCCCGCAATGCGGGCCAGGTTCGAGGAGAGTTCACGACTCATGGCAGGTCCTTCCAACGCGTCCAATATGGTAGTCGGGCTGGATATCGGAACGTCCAAGGTCGTGGCGATCGTGGGGCAGCCCACCGATGATGGCGGCATCGAGATCGCCGGTATCGGCTCGCACCCTTCTCGCGGCATGAAGAAAGGGGTCGTCATCAACATCGAATCCACGGTGCTGTCCATCCAGCGCGCCGTGGAAGAAGCCGAGCTGATGGCCGGGTGCGATATTCATTCGGTCTATGTCGGTGTCGCCGGCAGTCATATCAGTTCGATGAATTCCGACGGTGTGGTGGCGATCAAGGAGCGCGAGGTCACGCCCTCCGATATCGATCGTGTCATCGATTCCGCTCGAGCTCGCGCTATCTCCGAGGGGCAGCGGGTACTTCACGTCCTTCCCCAGGAATTCTCCATCGATACACAGGGCGGCATACGCGAGCCGCTGGGAATGTCGGGGGTTCGACTGGAGGCTAGAGTCCACCTGGTGACAGCCGCCATGAACGCCGTGCAGAACATCGAAAAGTGTGTGCGTCGCTGTGGCCTTGAAGTCGACGCGATCATCCTTGAACAGCTCGCCTCGAGCATGGCAGTGCTCACGGAAGATGAGCGCGAACTGGGGGTCTGCATGGTAGATATTGGTGGCGGTACCACCGATATTGCCGTGTTTACCGAAGGGGCCATTCGTCATACTTCCGTCATTCCCATCGCCGGTGATCAGGTCACCAACGATATCGCCATGGCGCTGCGAACCCCGACTCAGCATGCCGAGGAAATCAAGGTCAAATATGCCTGTGCGCTGACACAGCTTGCTTCCAGTGACGAACTGATCAAGGTACCCAGCGTCGGTGATCGTCCGGCCAGGGATCTCTCGCGCCAGGCTCTGGCCGAAGTGGTAGAGCCGCGTTACGAGGAACTTTTCACTCTGGTTCGCGATGAACTTCGTCGCAGCGGCTACGAGGATATGGTTGCCGCCGGAGTGGTATTGACCGGTGGCACCTCGCGCATGGAGGGGGTGGTCGAACTGGCTGAGGAAATCTTCCATATGCCGGTACGCATCGCCTGTCCACAGAATGTTCGCGGGCTGGCCGATGTGGTGCGCAACCCGATTTATTCGACCGGAGTCGGTTTGCTACATTACGCTCTACAAGAAAACCGTCAGGGACATGGTCGACAGGCACAGGGCAGGGTGATACCGACCCAGGCGCGGCGTGAGGACGCCGGCCGGCGCGGCGATAAGGAAGACATGCCAGCGCTGGCAAGGCTCAAGGGCTGGTTGAAAGGAAATTTCTGACAGGGTCGCGGTAGCGATCCAGGAGACGGGGCAAATGTTTGAACTGGTAGATAGCGCACCCTCAAGCAGCGCGGTCATCAAGGTGGTTGGTGTCGGTGGAGGCGGCGGAAACGCCGTCAATCACATGGTCGAGAGCAACATCGAAGGCGTGGAGTTCATCTGCCTTAACACCGATGCCCAGGCACTTAAGCGAGTGTCCGCCAAGACTGTGCTTCAGCTCGGCAGCGAGATCACCAAGGGACTTGGCGCTGGCGCCAATCCCGAGGTGGGACGCCAGGCGGCCATGGAAGACCGCGAGCGTATCGCCGAGCTTCTTCAAGGCGCCGATATGGTGTTCATTACCGCGGGCATGGGCGGCGGTACCGGCACCGGCGGCGCCCCGGTGGTCGCCCAGGTCGCCAAAGAGCTGGGCATTCTCACCGTAGCGGTGGTCACGCGCCCCTTCCCCTTCGAAGGTCCCAAGCGCATGCGCGCCGCCGAGGAGGGTATGAGGGAGCTCTCCGAGCATGTCGATTCGCTGATCACCATCCCTAATGAGAAACTGCTCTCGGTGCTGGGCAAGAGCGCCAGCCTGTTGACCGCCTTTAGCGCCGCCAATGATGTGCTGCTCGGCGCCGTTCAAGGCATCGCTGAGCTGATCACCAGCCCCGGTATTATCAACGTCGACTTCGCCGACGTGCGCACCGTGATGTCCGAGATGGGGATGGCGATGATGGGTACAGGCGGCGCCACGGGAGAAAACCGCGCTCGCGAGGCTGCCGAGAAGGCGATCAGAAGCCCGCTGCTCGAGGACATCGATCTTCACGGTGCGCGCGGCATTCTGGTCAACATCACCGCTGGCCCGGATCTCTCGATCGGCGAGTTCAACGATGTGGGCGCTACGGTCCAGGAGTTCGCCTCTCAGGATGCCACCATCGTAGTGGGCACTTCCATCGACATGGAAATGACCGACGAGCTGCGCGTCACAGTGGTGGCTGCCGGTCTTGACGGCGGTCAGCAGCAGAAGTCGGCGAGTCGCGAGTCTGTCAAGCGAAGCGAGGTCGGCTCTGAGTATCGCAAGCGCCAGGCGTCACCGGCCGCAGCGATGCGTCAGCCTGCCGCCGCGCGCAGTGCCGAGCCTGAGGAGACGGCCAAGCCGCGTACTGAGAAGCGTCGCTCTCAGGAACTCGACGACTATCTCGATATCCCGGCCTTCCTGCGCCGCCAGGCCGATTGAGTCGCACTGTGGTCACCGCTGGGCGTGTGAGTCGAGGTTTCTTGGTTGAAACGCCCGTTCGGTGTTATAGTGAACAGTGTTTGATAACCCGACAACAGCCTGGCTTTCGCTCATGATCAGACAACGCACCTTGAAGAACGTCATCCGCGCCACCGGTGTGGGCCTGCATTCCGGCAAAAAGGTTTATATGACCTTGCGACCGGCGCCAGTGGATACCGGCATCATCTTTGTGCGCACTGATCTGGAACCTGAGGTTCAGATCCGGGCTCAGGCCGACAATGTCACCGATACCACCCTGTGCACGGCGCTCTCCACCGGTGGTGCAAAAGTGGCCACCGTTGAGCATCTGATGTCGGCACTGGCAGGGCTGGGCATCGACAACGCCTATGTCGATCTCAGCGCTCCCGAAGTGCCTATCATGGATGGTAGTGCCGGTCCCTTCGTGTTCCTGATTCAGTCTGCAGGTATCAGCGAGCAGAATGCGCCCAAGAAATTTATCCGGGTCAAACGTGAAATCACGGTGCGCGACGGCGACAAGGAAGCCACCTTCCGTCCCCATCAGGGCTTCAAGGTCACCTTCTCCATTGACTTCGACCATCCGGCTTTCGACGAGCAGTCCCAGACTGCCATGGTGAATTTTTCCACGACGTCTTTTGTTAAGGAGGTATCTCGGGCTCGCACCTTCGGTTTTATGCGCGATCTCGAATACCTGCGCTCAAACAACCTGGCGCTGGGTGGTAGCCTCGACAACGCCATTGTGGTTGATGATTATCGCATCGTGAATGAAGGTGGCTTGCGCTACGACGACGAGTTCGTCAAACACAAGGTGCTTGACGCCATCGGCGATCTCTACCAGCTTGGTCACAGCCTGATTGGCGAGTTCCGCGGGGTGAAATCGGGCCACGCGCTCAACAACCAACTGTGTCGTGCTCTGCTCGCCCAGCCCGAGGCGTTTGAGGTCGTTACCTTCGAGGGGGAGGCGGCTGCGGCACCCATCTCCTATGCTGCGCCTGCCATGGCCTGAGCGAGTCTCCAGACGGCTTGAGCGATGACTCTTTAGCGTTAAGTAACATCAGTAACATCAGTAACAACAGCCCCTGCAGCCTTGCTGCCGGGGCTGTTTGGTGTCGTGGCGACACGCCGATGCGATTCGCCAGTTTCCCGCTTATGTCTCGCGCTCGGCATGGGCGGCGAGGCGCTGGAGCGCCGCCTTGAGGCGCGGGTCGCTGACGTCCTCGGCGCAGCTGGAGAGTTCGTCGGCCGCTCCGGCCGTCAGGTGGCGGACCTGGCGAAGGGGAACTTTGACCGGACGCACAGGGCGCACCTTGAAGGTGAAACCGCTGACTGCCTCAAAGCCAGGGAGCTCATGGACCAGCTCCAGCAGACGGGACTGCTCATAGCGCAGCCGGGTAAGCCAGGCCGCGCGATCGGTGATCAGCGTAAGGCGCCCGTCACGAAAGCCGCCTACGTGCAAGTGGGCGGCCACCTCGGCGGGCAGGTTGTCGCGAAGGTGCTGCTGAGCTCGGTCGATCAATCTCGCCATGCGCATCAGCGAGCCAAGTTCGCCGTGACCTTCGAGCAGGCGGGTCATGGGCTGGGCGCGGAAGCGCTTAGCCTTTATACTCATGGGCTTGTTTCTCGGTGCTTTCTGCCGGCTCGACCGGTCAGAAGGTCTCGTTCATCGGTGGGCCGTATGGCCCAACACCCTAGCACGCTCGGGAGTTCATCGTCAGCATGCCACCCCGCACCCAGCCCCATGATGCAGAGAGGCGCGACGCCATGACGCGGCGGCGCCCGGCGCGTTGGTGGCTGGCCGGTTTGCTGGTGGGTTGCCTGTTGCCGGCTGGGCTTGTCCAAGGCGTGCCGCTACGTCAGGCCGAGCGCCTGGTGCAGGTGTGCATTCTTGCGCCAGCGCTGATCCGGGCCAGCTCACGCCTGCGAGCCAGAAGGCGTGCATATCGCGCCTGGCCGGTGGCCAGGTCCTTGCGCACCCTGTTTCCGCAGTGCTCACGCTGGCCGTTGCCATGTCCGTGTCGCACCACCGCCGCCCATGATGTTCTGACCCGCCGGGGGCCGCCCGCTGCGTGGGCACGCTAGCACTCTGATCCTGGTCGGCTGCCCTCTGGCGGCCGGCAAGATGCCACACGCAAAGATTGGACCCCCTCATGATCAATTCTCTGTTACGCAAGGTCGTCGGCTCCAAGAACGACCGTGAAGTCAAGCGCATGGGCCGTCAGGCCGAGCGTGTCACCGTCCTCGAGTCGGAACTGGAGGCTCTGGACGATAGCGCTCTCAAGGCGCGCACCGAGACGTTCCGGAGTCGTCTCGACGCCGGCGAAACTCTCGATGACCTGCTCCCCGAGGCTTTTGCCACCGTGCGAGAGGCAAGCAAGCGCGTGATGGGCATGCGCCATTTCGACGTCCAGATGGTCGGCGGCGTGACCCTGCACAACGGCCGCATCGCCGAGATGAAGACCGGTGAGGGCAAGACCCTGGTGGCAACACTTGCCGTCTACCTCAACGCCCTGTCGGGCAAGGGCGTGCACGTGGTCACGGTGAACGAATACCTGGCGAGGCGCGATGCCGAATGGATGCGCCCGCTCTACGAATACCTGGGTCTCGCCGTCGGCACCATCCACGCGGGTCAGACTGGCGAGGAAAAACGTGCCGCCTATGCCTGCGATATCACCTACGGCACCAACAACGAATTTGGCTTCGACTACCTGCGCGACAACATGGCCTTCTCCCTCGAGGACAAGGTGCAGCGTGGGCTCAATTTCGCCATCGTAGATGAAGTCGATTCCATCTTGATCGACGAGGCGAGAACGCCGCTGATTATCTCCGGTGCCGTGGACGAGAATACCGAGCTCTACAAGATCGTCGACCGCCTGGCGACCCATCTGACGGCCTGCGAGGATCCCGAGGAGCCGGCCAGCGGAGACTTCTTGCTGGACGAAAAGCACAAGCAGGTGGAAATCACCGAGACCGGCCACACCAAGGTCGAGGAACTGATGCGGGCAGAGGGCCTGCTGGGCGAAGAGGACTCGCTCTACGCCGCCCAGAACCTCAACCTGCTTCACCATATGCACTCGGCACTGCGGGCCCGCCATCTCTACCTCCGCGACGTGGACTATATCGTCGCTGAGGGCCAAGTGGTGATCGTCGACGAGCACACCGGTCGCACCATGCCTGGCCGCCGCTGGTCTGAGGGACTGCATCAGGCGGTAGAAGCCAAGGAAGGAGTGGAGGTGCAGCGTGAGAGCCAGACGCTGGCCTCGACCACCTTCCAGAATTACTTCCGACTCTACGACAAGCTGTCCGGCATGACCGGCACCGCCGATACCGAGGCCTTCGAGTTCCGCCAGATCTACGGGCTCGACGTGGTGGTGATTCCCACCAACAAGCCGCTGATTCGGCTCGACCTGAACGACCTGGTCTACCTTACCGCTGAAGAGAAGTTCGAGGCGATTATCAAGGACGTCCAGACCGAGACCGAGGCCGGTCGCCCGGTGCTGGTGGGTACCGCCTCCATCGAGACCTCCGAGTATCTGGCCGGACTGATGAAACAGGCCGGGATGGCGTTCAGCGTGCTCAATGCTAAACAGCACCAGAGCGAAGCGGAGATCATCGCCCAGGCGGGTCGGGCCGGGGCGATCACTATCGCTACCAACATGGCCGGTCGCGGCACCGATATCGTGCTGGGCGGCAACTGGGAGGCCGAGGCAGCCAAGCTCGATAACCCGAGTTCCGAGCAGCTTGAGCGCCTCAAGGCCGAGTGGCAGGCGCGTCATGATGCCGTGCTCGCCGCCGGGGGCCTGCACGTTGTCGGCTCCGAGCGCCACGAATCGCGGCGCATCGATAACCAGCTGCGCGGTCGCGCCGGCCGCCAGGGCGATCCGGGCTCAACCCGTTTCTTCCTGTCTCTGGAGGACAGCCTGATGCGCCTGTTCGGCTCCGACCGGGTGCAGCGGATGATGAAGGCGCTGGGCCTTGAGCGGGGCGAGGCGATCGAGCACAAGATGGTCTCCAACGCGGTGGAACGCGCCCAGAAGAAGGTCGAAAGTCGCAACTTCGATATGCGCAAGCAACTGCTCGAATACGATGACGTGGCCAACGACCAGCGTCGTGTGATCTACGAGCAACGCAACGAGATTCTGGCCGCCGAGGAGGTCGCCGAGGCCGTCGCGGGCATCCGCCAGGAGGTGCTGGATGAGGCCATCAGTGATTTTGTGCCGCCCCAAAGCCTCCCTGAGCAGTGGGATCTTCCCGGTCTTCAGGACCACCTCAAGGTAGAGTTCAACCTCGAGGCGCCGGTGGTGAGGTGGGCCGAAGAAGATGAGCGGTTTCACGAGGAGCAGCTTCGTGAGCGCCTTCAGGCCCTGCATCTCGAGACGTATCAGGCCAAGGTGGCCGAGGCTGGTGAGGCCTTGATGCGCCGGTTCGAAAAGCAGGTGATGCTGCAGGTGCTCGATACCCGCTGGAAGGAACACCTGCAGTCCATGGACCACCTGCGCCGGGGTATCCACCTGCGCGGCTACGCCCAGAAGAATCCCAAGCAGGAGTACAAGCGAGAGTCATTCGAGCTGTTCCAGAGCCTGCTGGCCAATATCAAGGCCGACGTGACCCGGATTCTCAGCCATGTACAGGTGCGCCGGCCCGAGGAGGTTGACGAACTGGAGCGCCAGCGTCGTGAGGCGCTCGAGCGTGAAACGTCGACGGCGGCCAGTCGCCACGAGGATCCTGATCCGGCCGAGGCCCAGGCGGCACCGCTGCCGGCATCCCTGCCGGGTGCCGACGGACGCCCGGTGCGCCGCGAGGGGCCCAAGGTGGGGCGAAACGACGCCTGTCCCTGCGGTTCCGGTAAGAAGTATAAGCAGTGCTGTGGCAAGCTTAGCTGAATCGGGCCTTGGGCCAACCAGACAGGAGACGAAACAATGGCAGTGGGTGACGCAAGCTTTCCTCAGATGCCGGCGATACCCGGTGTGCGCCTGGGAACTGCCATGGCAGGTATCAAGAAGGCAAACCGCCGCGATCTGGTAGTTATCCAGGCGCCTGCAGGCGCCCGGATCGCAGGGGTCTTTACCCGTAACGCCTTCTGTGCGGCGCCAGTGACGGTGGCCCGCGAGCATCTAGCGACCGAGCAGGAGGCCCGCTATCTGGTGATCAACACCGGTAACGCTAATGCTGGTACTGGCGATGAAGGGCTGCGCGATGCGCACGCCACCTGCGCCGAGCTGGCACGGCTCACCGGGGTTGCCGCCGAAGCGGTGATGCCGTTTTCCACCGGGGTGATCGGCGAGCCGCTGCCCATGGAGCGCCTGCTGGCGGGCCTGCCCGCGGCGCTGGAGACTCTGGGCGAAGGCAGCGATTCCTGGCATCAGGCCGGAGAGGGGATCCTGACTACCGATACGCGACCCAAGGGCGCGAGCGTGACTCTGGAGTTGGGGGATGCCACGGTAACCATCAACGGCATCGCGAAGGGGTCGGGCATGATCCAGCCCAACATGGCGACCATGCTGGGCTTCGTGGCCACCGATGCAACCCTCGACCAAGCGCTGCTTGAGGAGTTGCTGCGCGAAACGGCGGATCGATCTTTCAATTGCATCACCGTGGACGGGGACACGTCCACCAACGACGCCTGCGTGCTGATCAGCACCCAGCGCGGTCCCGCGGTGGTCGGTGATGAGGCCATCGCTATCTTCCGTAACGGTCTGCAGCGGGTCATGACCGATCTTGCCCAGGCCATCATCCGAGACGGTGAAGGCGCGACCAAGTTCGTCACCCTGCAGGTGAACGGTGCCACCACCCGCCAGGAGGCTCTGGACGTGGCCTTCACCGTGGCTCACTCGCCACTGGTCAAGACCGCGTTGTACGCCTCCGATGCCAACTGGGGGCGGATACTTGCTGCGGTGGGACGGGCTCCGGTAACGGACTTCGACGTTACCAAGGTGACCATCGACCTCGGTGAGATACGCCTGGTAGAGAAAGGTGGCCGTGCCCCCTGCTACACCGAAGAGGCCGGCAGCACGGTGATGGCTAGAGAGGAAATCCCCATTCGTATCGATCTCGGACGAGGGGAGCAGAGTGCCACGGTATGGACTACCGACCTCTCCCACGACTACATAACCATCAACGCCGACTATCGCAGCTGAGCGATCGGTCAACCGCCGTACAAAGAAACCCGCGCCCTCGGGGGCGGGCCAGTTGGAAAGGTGAATGAACGCAATGGTGAAGAGAAGGGTGCATGTGGCGGCTGCCGCCATCATCAGCGCCGACGGTGATCAAGTGCTGATTGCTCGCCGGCCTAGCAACGTCGATCATGGCGGGCTGTGGGAGTTTCCTGGTGGCAAGCTAGCGCCTTATGAGACCGGCTTGGGTGGGCTCAAGCGCGAACTCCATGAAGAGCTGGGGGTAGAGATCCAGCGGGCACAGCCGCTGATCCGCATTCATCATGAATACCCCGACAAGCATATCTTGCTCGACGTCTGGCAGGTGCACGGTTTCTCGGGGGAACCCTTTGGCCGCGAAGGACAGGCAGTGCGCTGGGTGCCCATGAAAGACTTGGTCAAATACCCTTTCCCTGCCGCCAATCTGCCGATTCTGAGGGCGGTTGCGCTACCCACCGAGTACCTGATTACAGCAGAGGAGGAAGAGGAGAGCCTTTTCCTGCAGCGGCTGGAGCGCGCGCTGGTCGAGGATCGCGCCCGTCTGGTGCAACTACGCGCTAAGCAACTCGACGACGCGGACTACCTGGCTCGCGCCGAGGCTGCCCTGGCGCTGTGCCGAAAGCATGGCGCACGTCTGCTGCTCAACGCCGAGCCTTCCCTGCTCGAGCGGGTCGATGCTGACGGCATCCACCTCACCAGCGAACGACTGATGCGGCTGGAACGGCGCCCCATCACCGAGGGCAAGTGGCTCGCTGCCTCTACCCATGACCGCCAGCAGCTTTTGCGGGCCGGCAAGCTGGGCTGCGACTTCGTGACGCTCTCACCGCTGCGCACCACGCCTTCCCACCCGGAAGTTCCGCCTATGGGCTGGCACGACTTTCAACAGATGGTGGAGCGTGCTGCTATGCCGGTATTCGCCCTGGGCGGCATGACTCGCTTTGACGCCAACCACGCCCGCGCGGTAGGTGCCCAGGGAATTGCTTCGATTCGTGATTTCTGGAAGTAGCTTTATCGCTGCCCTCAACGCAGTGCGCCCCGCCATTGGCGGGGCGCACTGCGTTGAACGACGACGCCCGGGCAGGGCCTGGGCGCAGCCGGTGTGATGGCGGCGATCAGTTGACCGCGGCGATGGCCTTGGCCAGGTAGGGCAGGTTCTCGTGGGAGAAACCGGCCACATTGGCGCGGCCGGATCGCACCATGTAGATGCCAAACTCGTCGCGCAGGCGGTCGACCTGCTCCGGTGTTAGGCCGGTGTAGGAGAACATACCGCGTTGCTCGGCGACACAGGCGTACTTCTGGTCCAGGTCGTAGGGCTTGAGTGACTCGACGAAGTCGCTGCGCAGGGTGTTGATCCGGTCGCGCATCTCGGTGAGCTCCTCGCGCCAGAGGGCGGCGAGCTCGGCGGAGTGCAGGATCTCGCTGACGATGGAGCCGCCGTGGGCCGGCGGGTTGGAGTAGTTCTCCCGGGCCACGATGGCAATCTGCGAGCGGACGTTTTCCATCTGCTCGGCGTTTTTCGCCACCATGATCAGGCAGCCGGTACGCTCGCAATAGATGCCGAAGTTCTTGGAGCAGGAACTGGTGATGATGACTTCGTCGAGGCTTTCGGCCAGCAGGCGAACGCCGTAGGCGTCCTCGTCGAGGCCCTCGCCGAAGCCCTGATAGGCGAAGTCGACCAGCGGCAGAAGCCGGCGCTCACGCACTACCTCGAGCACGGTCTGCCACTGCTCGCGGGACAGGTCGAAGCCGGTGGGGTTGTGGCAGCAGGCGTGCAGCACTACCACGTCGCCCTCCGGAATCTGCTTCAGGGCGGCGAGCATGCCGTCGAAGTCGAGGCGGTTCTCGGCGTCCACGTAGGGATACTTGTGCAGCTCGATGTCGGCGGCAGTGAAGATGCCAAGATGATTGGGCCAGGTCGGATCCGAAACCCAGATGCCCTTGCCGGGCAGATGCTTGGCGATGAAGTCTGCCGCCAGGCGCAGGGCGCCGGTGCCCCCCGGTGACTGGGTGGCGCTGGCGCGGCCCGCTTCCAGCACCGGCGAGCCTTCGCCCAGCACCATGGGCAGAATCACCGCTGCGTACTCGGGCGCGCCGTGTGAGCCGATGTAGGTCTTGGTGGTCTCGTTCTTGAGCAGCAGGGCCTCGGCTTCCTTGACGGCGCGCATCACCGGAGTGTTGCCCTGGTCGTCCTTGTAGACGCCGACGCCGAGATCGACCTTCTGGGGGTTGGTGTCCTTCTTGAAGGCCTCGATCAGACCGAGGATGGCATCCCCGGGAACCCGCTCAATGTGTTCGAACATTTATTTCGCTACCTCGTCGGTTCTGGCGGCAAGAATGAAGTCGTTCCTGTGCAGGCCCTTGATCTTGTGAGACCACCAGGTCACGGTCACCTTGCCATATTCGGTGAGGATCGCGGGATGGTGGTCGGCCTGTTCGGCGATGTCGCCGACTCGCTGGGTAAAGTCGAGGGCCTGCACGAAATCCTTGAACGTGAAGGTTCGTTCAAGTTGCATGATGCCATCGCGCTCGACAATCTGCCACTCGGGCACCTCCTGACGGTACTCGGTCATCTCGGCGTCGGTGACTCGCGGGGCGTCGATACTGCAGGCTTCACATGTCTGTTGGGAAAGCTTGCTCATGGTACATCCTCCTGGGATGGTGAGTTCATCACGAAAGGTCGTGCAGCTCGGCCGGGACGTCAAGCCGATGCCAATTGGAATTCTGCCCTCGAACCCGAGGGCTTGTCCTGGAGGAGAAAATGCCAGCATTCTCTTCGGTGCAGACACCCTACGCGGCAATTCCCCTCTGGCTCAAGTGTGCCTTCACCGTTTGGATTATCGTCTGGGCGCCGAGTTACGTGGTGCTTCTCGGCGCCCAGAATTTCTTCTGGCTGTGTAATCTGGCTAGCTTTCTGCTGTTGGTCGCGCTGTGGAGCGAACGACGCACTCTGATGTCGATGCAGTGGCTGGCGGTGGCACTGGTCGGGGGGCTATGGAGTCTCGATGTCGCCGTGGCGGCGCTGACCGGCATGCACCCCATCGGCGGCACCGAATACATGTTCGACGCCGAACATCCGCCCATGGCCCGCGCCATGTCGCTTTACCATGTGATTCTGCCGCTGGTGGCGGGTCTCGGCGTCGCCAAACTGGGCTATGCTCGCGACGCCTTGGTGTGGCAGAGCCTACTGACGTTGGTGGTGGTGCCGCTGACCTATCTGTTGACCGAGCCAGAGCGCAATATCAACTGGGTCCATGGCCCCTTCGGTCAGCATCAGGAGTGGCTCCCGCCGCTCGTCTACCTGGGGGCGCTAATGGTGATCTGGCCGCTTTTGATCTACCTGCCGGTGCACCTGCTGACCCGCTGGCAGCAGCGACGCGGCCGGCTGTCGGGCCTGTCCTGAGCCGGCGCCGCTCAGGCCCCTTTCAGCGCCGCAGCCTTCGCGCGCACCTCGGCGTAGGGATAGGCCGCCAGCGCGCCGAAGCCGGGCAGGCCGCGTGCCTTGAGCCGGGTGAGGCGAGGCGTGGCGATGCCGCACAGGAAGCGCGTCAGCAAGTCCGCCGTGGCGGGGCCACCATCGGCATCCTCGGCCAGCCGAGGGCGCAGGGCCTCGAGGTGCGCTGCGATCTCACGGGTCTCCAGTGGAGCGAGTGGCGGCGGCGCCGGCAGTCGGGCGGGCTCGCCACGGCAGGCGGAGCAGTGGCCGCAGTGGGTCGGGGCCTCGGCGTCACCGAACCAGTCGGCCAGGCGTTGGGTAAGGCAGTCGTCTGACTCGAACAGCGCCAGCATGGCGTGCAGGCGGTCCACCTCAGCCTGCTCCTTGTCGCGAAAGTAGGCGTGGAGCTCGTCGCCGAGGGCGCCGGGGTCGCGGGGCGCGTCGAGCACCCGGTAGACCTCGGTGAGCTGCTTGCTCTCGAGGATCATCCACCCCTTCTCGACGAAGTACTCCAGGGCGGTGAGCACCCGGCCACGCTGGACGTTCAGCCCGCGCTCGGTGCCCAGCCGTTCCAGGGTCGCGAAGTCCAGGGCGTGCCAGGTGCGCGCCCTGGGGGCGGCATCGAGGAGGGCCTGCACGAAGTCGCGCCGCTCGTCCTGAAAGCGGTCGATCAGGGCGCCGGCCTCTCCATGGAGACGAAAACGGTAGTCGGCGAAATAGCTATGGCGCGGAGCGATGATGCCGCGCAGCTCCAACTGCACCAGCAGTGTCTTTAGGGGGAGCGGGCGGATATCGCTCTCCCGTGAGAGTGAAGCCAGGGTGAGCTCCCAGTCACCGCCGTGGCGTTCGGCGGCGTCGACCAGTGCATCGATCACCTGGCCGATGCCGTGACGCTCCGGGGTATCGCCATAGACGAAGGTCTCAAGCACGCCGAGAGTGTCCCGGCCCGCCAGCATCAGGCACTCCGACGGCTGGCCGTCACGACCCGCGCGGCCGATCTCCTGGCTGTAGTTCTCGATCGACTTGGGCAGATCAAAGTGCACAACGGCGCGAATGTCGGCCTTGTCGATGCCCATGCCGAAGGCGATGGTGGCGACGATGCAGGAGATATCGCCGGCCATGAAGTCGCGCTGGATCGCCTCGCGGCGCTCGCCCTCGAGCCCGGCGTGGTAGGCCGTGGCAGCAATGCCGGCCTTGCTCAGATAGGCGGCCAGCCGCTCGGCGGTCTGCTGCAGGGTGACATAGACGATGGTGGGGAAGGCGGACTCACCGCCCTGACGGGCTTGCAGCCAGGTCGTCAAGGCTCGGGGTCGTGACTCGGCGGCCACCGGCGAAACCGTCAGGTCCAGGTTGGAGCGGTAGAAGCCGGTGGCGGTGACGTCGGAATCCTCGATGGCAAAGCGCTGGCGCATGTCCTCGATGACTCGTGGCGTGGCCGTGGCGGTGAGCAGCAGCGCCTGGGAAATGCCGAACTCGCGCTGGTAGTCGGGAAGTTTCAGGTAGTCGGGGCGGAAATTGTGGCCCCACTCGGAGATGCAGTGGGCTTCATCCACCACCATCAGCGAGATCGGTATCCGACCAATGAAGGCGCGGAAACGCTCGTTCTTCAGGCGTTCCACGGACACCATCAGGATGCGGATCTCGCCGCGTTCGACCCCGTTCATGACCGCGGCGGCCTCTTCGCGGCTCTGGCTGGAGTCGATGCTGGCGGCGGCTATCCCGTGACGCTTGAGGAAGGCAAGCTGATCCTGCATCAGCGCCAGCAGCGGCGAGATCACCAGCGTGAGGTGGGGCAGATGCAGGGCGGGCAACTGGTAGCAGAGTGACTTGCCGGAGCCGGTGGGAAAGATGGCGGCCGCCGAACGGCCGGCCACCACGGCTTCGATCACCGGCCGCTGGCCGGGGCGAAAGTCGCTGTAGCCGAAAACCTGCCGAAGTGTCTGCTCGATCATGCCGCCATTCCCTGGTCACCCTGTTTATGTATGGGTGTACAGTATAGACGATTCGTGGCGCTCAGGGGCCGGTGACTACCTCGGAGCGTCGTAGCGCCTTGGGCGATAGCGGGAGAACACGACCTGCCACAGCTGCAGGTGGCGTGCCCGGAAGGCGCCGGCGCAGACGGCAAGGTAATAGCGGAACATCCGCCTGGTGCGCTCGTTGTAGTTCGCCGCTACCTCATTCCAGTGGGTGTCGAAGTTCTCGAGCCAGGCCATCAGGGTCGGATCGTAGTCGGGGCCGAAGTTCTGCCAGTCCTCCAGCAGCAGATGATCCTCGCTGGTCCGAGCGATATGCATGGCCGAGGGCAGCACGCCGTTAGGGAAGATGTACTTGTTGATCCAGGGGTCGGCGCTGATCTCAGAATTGTTGGAGCCGATGGTGTGGAGCAGGAAGAGCCCCTCGGGAACCAGCTGCTGTGCCACGGTCTCGAAGTAGGTCGGGTAGTTGCGGTGGCCCACGTGCTCGAACATGCCGATGGAGACGATGCGGTCGTAGCGTCCCTCGAGGTCGCGATAATCCTTGAGCTCTATGGTCACAGGAAGATCCTGGCAGCGCTGCCGGGCGAGCTCAGCCTGCTCTCGCGAGATGGTAATGCCGGTGACCTCGACACCGTGATGGCGCGCAGCGTGCTCGGCGAAGCTCCCCCAGCCGCAGCCGATGTCCAGCACGCGCATGCCCGGTTCGAGCTGGAGCTTGCGGCAGGCGAGCTCCAGCTTGGCCTGCTGAGCCTCGTGAAGGGTGCTGGCTTCTTTCCAGTAACCGCAGGAGTAGCACATCGTGGGGTCGAGCATCCGTTCGAACAGGTCGTTGCCGAGGTCGTAGTGAGCCTCGCCGACGATGTAGGCGCGGGCCCTGCTCTGCAGGTTGAAGAAACCGGCCTGGAGCCGGTACATCAGGCGTTCGGAGGGGGTGTGGGCGCGTTCGCCCAGGCCGTGCTGCAGCAGCCGGTAGGCCATCTCGTCGATCCGATCGCACTTCCACCATCCGTCCATGTAGGCCTCGCCCAGCCCCAGGGTGCCCTGATGCAGCAACCGCGAGAAAAAATCCGGGTGATAGACCCGCAGGTCCTGGGGGGCATTACCGTTGAGCGCAACGCCAGAATTCTTGAGCAACTGTTCGACTATGTGGCGGGCACGGGTGTCGGGAAGAACGATGGGTCCGATGCTGGTGTCGCTGGTCATGGAGTCCTCCTAGTCCAGCAGGTGTGACGTAATACTTGTCGCTGGCGGCGGCGCCGGAGGTTACGCTCATTTTCCTGTCCGGTAGCCTTGAGCATAGACCAGCAGGAAAAGCCGGTGGGGATCGCCCCCTCATCGGAAACCCGAGGCTTTATAACGAGGAGTCAATGCCATGCACGTCATCATCGATCTCTGTGTCGTCCCCCTGGGAGTGGGGGTCTCGGTGTCGCCGCAGATCGCCGCCTGCCAGAGGGTGATCCGGGCCTCCGGTCTCGAACATCGCATGCATGCCTACGGAACCAACATCGAGGGGCCCTGGGACGAGGTGATGGCCGTGGTCAAGCGTTGCCACGAGGTGGTGCACGAGATGGGCGCACCGCGCATCACTTCCACGCTCAAGCTGGGTACCCGCACCGATCGGGAGCAGCACATGGACGATAAGGTGGCCAGCGTAGAGACCCTCATGCGCTAGTCGATTCCATTGAAGCTTTTCTGCCCCCTGTCGCAGGGGCGAGCGTTATATCCTTGTGACCAGAGGCGGGTGGAAAATACGCCTCGCTTAAATTACCTTGGCGAATAACGAATAGGTAATTTTTGAGGTTTTTGGAATATGCGGCGCGATTCGCAGCGATACCCTTCAGAGGATGATATGCCCGGCGACCTGCCACCCGAGTCGGCCATGCCCTCCGGCCGGGTCAGCCTGGTAGGTGCCGGACCCGGTGATCCGGAACTGTTGACCCTCAAGGCGCTGCGTCGTTTGCAGGCGGCCGAGGTGATACTGCATGACCGCCTGGTCAGCCAGGAGGTACTCGCCCTGGCCAACCCCGACGCCTGGCGGCTCTATGTCGGCAAGGCGCGCTCCGATCACAGCCTGCCCCAGCAGGATATCAACCGGGCTCTGGTCGACTGGGCCAGGGCAGGCAAGCGGGTGGTTCGCCTGAAGGGCGGGGATCCTTTCATTTTCGGGCGCGGTGGAGAAGAGCTCGAGACCCTGGCGGAGGCGGGCATCGACTTCGAGGTGATTCCCGGCATCACCGCGGCTTCGGGCTGTGCGGCCTATGCCGGCATCCCTCTGACTCACCGCGATCACGCACAGTCGGTGCGCTTCATCACCGGCCATCTCAAGAACGGCAGCGCCGACCTCGACTGGCCGGCCCTGGCCAGCCCTGGTCAGACTCTGGTCTTCTACATGGGGCTTCACGGTCTGCCCGAGATCTGCCGGCAGCTGGTGGCCAGCGGCCTGGCTGCCGATACGCCGGTGGCCCTGATCGAGCAGGGCAGCACGGCTCGGCAGCGCGTGCACTGCGGCACCCTGACCGATATGCCGGCGGTGTTGCGAGGCAAACGCCTTCAGCCGCCCACCCTGATCATCATCGGTGGCGTTGTATCGCTCCACGACCGTCTCGCCTGGTTCGATGCCGCCCGTGCCGACGCCAAGGGCTGGGATACCGGTACGCGCCTTTGATGGTCCATGTTTCATGTTGTACCGGGCTGGACGATCACGACGTAGATGGTCTCGTGCAGGCACCCGCACCGTTTGGGTGCGGAGACACCGGCGGCAAGCATGGGAGGATGCCGTGCAGACGTCCTATGAGCTGAACAATGCACCTACAGAGTGCAATCGGGCCCTTTGGGCATGTGATGTTGATCCGGCAATTAATTGTAATGGTTTATCTTTTCTGGGAATGTCGCCTGCTGGCGCATCCCTTGCAACGTCTTCTTGCTACACAACAACAACCCTTGTGAGCATGGAGATTCTCATGACCCTATCCCATCGCAAGACGCTGCCGCTGCGTCCTCTGACCGCTGCGCTGCTGGCCGCCTCCCTGCTGGGGCCCGGCGCCCAGGCCCTGGCCCAGGAAGACCCCATCAAGATCGGCATCCTGCACTCGCTCTCGGGCACCATGGCGATCAGCGAGACGGTGCTCAAGGACACCGTGGAGATGCTCGTCGAAAAGCAGAATCAGGAGGGCGGTCTGCTGGGCCGTCAGCTCGAGGCGGTGGTAGTGGACCCGGCCTCCAACTGGCCGTTGTTCGCAGAGCGCGCTCGCGAGTTGCTGGCCCAGCACGAGGTAGACGTGGTCTTCGGCAACTGGACCTCAGTGTCGCGCAAGGCGGTGCTGCCGGTGTTCGAGGAGCTCAACGGCCTGCTCTTCTACCCGGTGCAGTACGAGGGAGAGGAGTCCTCCGAAAACGTCTTCTATACCGGGGCGGCGCCCAATCAGCAGGCCATCCCGGCGGTGAACTACCTGCATGATCAGGTCGGGGTGGAGCGCTGGGTGCTGGCGGGCACCGACTATGTCTATCCGCGCACCACCAACCGCATCCTCGAGGCGTATCTCCAGGAGGAGTTTGGAGTGGCCGAGGCAGATATCCTGGTGAACTACACCCCCTTCGGCCACTCGGACTGGCAGAACATCGTCGCCGAGATCCGTCGGTTCGGCTCAGAGGGCAAGAAGACCGCGGTGGTCTCGACCATCAACGGCGATGCCAATGTGCCTTTCTATCGTGAACTGGCCAACCAGGGCATCGACGCTGCGGACATCCCGGTAGTGGCCTTCTCGGTGGGCGAGCAAGAACTCACCGGTATTGATACCGGTCCGCTGGTCGGCCACCTGGCCGCCTGGAACTACTTCATGAGCGTTGATACCGATGCGAACTATGACTTCATCGACGCCTGGATTGACTGGACCGGCGACGAGGGGGCGGTGACCAACGACCCGATGGAGGCCCACTACATCGGTTTCAACATGTGGGCCGAGGCGGTTCGCAAGGCTGGCACCACCGACGTGGATGCCGTCAAAGACGCCATCATCGGCGTAGCCGTCCCCAACCTTACCGGCGGCTATGCGGCCATGATGCCCAATCACCACATCACCAAGCCGGTGCTGATCGGTGAGATCCAGGACAACGGCCAGTTCGATATCGTCTGGCAGACCCCGTCCACCGTGGTTGGCGATGCCTGGTCCGATTTCCTGCCGGGCTCCCGCGACCTGATCGCAGATTGGCGTGCCCCGATGCGCTGCGGCAACTTCAATGTCGCCACTGGCTCCTGTGGCGGCAGCACCGCGGCCGAGGAGGCCGAGGCAGCTTTGGCCGAGTAAGCCTGACCCATCCCCCGCCGCCCGGCGGGGGAGCACGCCTTCTCGACGCCTTACCGCTCCCGATTCCAGAGGAACTCCCGATGAGGAACTTCCCGCCGTCATGGCCCGGTTTGGCCAGGACACGAACCGGTCGTGCCCCGCTGGCCTGGCTGCTGACACTCCTGCTTCTGCTTCTGCTTCTGCTGCTGATGCTGATGCCCTCGGTCGCCCAAGCCCAGCCTGAGGAAGCCAACGCCCGGGCACTGCTCGAGTCCCTCGACGTACGCTCCTTCGACGAAAAGGCTCGCGCCATCGACGTCATTGTCCAGAGCGACGACCCTCGCGCCCGTTATTGGCTGCAGTCGCTGCTTGACGGGCGCCTGCAGCGCAGCGATGACGGCCGCTTCGTGGTGGTGCTCGAGAACCGCGGCCGCGACTGGCCGGTAGAGGACGCCCTGACGGGCGAGCCGCTGGGGGAGATGTCACGCCGAGACCTCGACCGCATCGGCATCAACAATGCACTGCGCAACCAGTTGCGAAGCGCCATTGCCGTGGTGGATCTCTATTCTCCGAATCTCGACCTGCGGCGTGCCTCCGCCGAGCGGCTGCTGGGCGAGGTGGACGCCGACCTGGCCAGCCCCCTGGCCAAGGTGATCGAGGGCGAGCAGGATGCGCAGGTGCGCAGCCGTCTGGTTCAAGCGCTGGCCATTCATCGCCTGGAGCAGGGCGAGGTGGCCGCCGTCGGCGATCTTCAGGGCAGCCTGCATCCGCGGGTCCGCGTGGCGCTCAACCGCGCGGCGTCGGGCGCGATAGAGGGCAGCGCTGCCAATGGTGACGACGCGGTGCTGGCCGATGCGGCACGCAGCGCGCTGAACGACATCGAGCAGCTGCTCAAGGTCAATCGGGCCGTGGAGACCCTCTACTTCGGCCTCTCGCTGGGCTCGGTGCTGGTGCTGGCGGCCATCGGCCTGGCCATCACCTTCGGTGTGATGGGGGTCATCAACATGGCCCACGGCGAGCTGATCATGCTCGGCGCCTATACCACCTGGGCCGTGCAGCAGCTGTTGCCGGGCCAGCCTGGCCTGGCGCTGGTCCTGTCGGTCCCCGCCGGCTTCCTGGTGGCGGCCCTGGCCGGCATCGCCATCGAACGCGGCGTGATCCAGTTTCTCAAGGGCAGGCCGCTCGAGACCCTGCTGGCCACCTTCGGCATCAGCCTGATCCTCCAGCAGCTGGTGCGAACGGTGATCTCACCGCAGAACCGCACCGTGATCTCGCCGGAGTGGATGAGCGGTTCCATCGCCATCAACGACGCCCTGTCGCTGACGCTCAATCGGCTGGTGGTGATCGGCTTTGCCCTGCTGGTATTCGCCGGCCTGATGCTGATCATGCGCCGCACCCGGCTGGGGCTCGAGGTGCGGGCGGTGACCCAGAACCGGGCCATGGCACGCTCCATGGGCATCCGCGCGACCCGGGTCGATATTCTGACCTTCGCCCTGGGCTCCGGGGTCGCGGGCCTGGCCGGGGTGGCGCTCTCCCAGCTCACCAACGTCGGGCCCAACCTGGGCCAGAACTACATCATCGACTCCTTCATGGTGGTGGTGTTCGGCGGCGTGGGGAATCTCTGGGGCACCCTGGTGGCGGGCCTCTCGCTGGGCGTGATCAACCAGGTGCTGGAGCCCTGGGCCGGGGCCGTGCTGGCCAAGATCATCGTGCTCGTCTTCATCATCCTGTTCATCCAGAAGCGCCCCCGCGGACTCTTTCCGCAGAAGGGCCGTGCGGCGGAGGGCTGATCCATGCTGGCTTCGAGATTCTGGCTGACGCGCCCCTTCGCGGAGCGCTCGACACAGCTGTTCCTGGCCGTGCTGCTGGCCGCCATGACCCTGGTGACCCTGCTTCACGTGGTAGTGCCCCAGGGCCATGCGCTGCACGTCAACGCCTATACCGTCAACCTGTTCGGCAAGTACCTGAGCTATGCGCTGCTCGCCGTGGCGGTGGACCTGGTGTGGGGCTACCTGGGCATCCTGAGCCTGGGCCACGGTGCCTTCTTCGCCCTGGGCGGCTACGCCATGGGCATGTACCTGATGCGCCGGATCGGCGACCGCGGGGTCTATGGCCACCCGGAGCTGCCGGACTTCATGGTGTTCCTCAGCTGGGATAGCCTGCCCTGGTACTGGGCCGGCTTCGACATGGCCTGGTTCGCCTTCCTGATGGTGCTGCTGGCGCCGGGGGCTCTGGCGCTGGTATTCGGCTTCCTGGCCTTCCGCTCCCGGGTCACCGGGGTCTACCTGTCGATCATCACCCAGGCGCTGACGTTTGCGTTGATGCTGGCCTTCTTCCGCAACGAGATGGGCTTCGGCGGCAACAACGGGCTGACCGACTTCCGCGACATCCTCGGCTTCAATTTGCGCAGCAACGAGACCCGCCTCGGGCTCTTCCTGGCCACCGGCGTGGCGCTGGCCCTGGGCTACCTGCTGTGCCGGGCGATCGTCGGCAGCAAGCTCGGCCGGGTCTGCATCGCCACCCGCGATGCCGAAGCCCGCACCCGCTTTCTCGGTTACCGAGTCGAGCGGTTCCAACTGTTCGTCTTCGTGGTCTCGGCCATGCTGGCGGGCCTGGCCGGCGCCCTCTACGTGCCCCAGGTCGGGATCATCAACCCCAGCGAGTTCTCGCCGCTGTTCTCCATCGAGATCGTGCTGTGGGTCGCGCTGGGGGGGCGTGCGACCCTCTACGGCGCCGTGATCGGGGCGATACTCGTCAACTACGCTAAGACGGTGTTCACCGGAGTGATGCCCGACGCCTGGCTGTTCGCCCTTGGCGGGCTCTTCGTGCTGGTCACGGTATTTTTGCCCAGGGGCGTCGCCGGCCTGCTCGCCTATCGTCTGAAGCGTCGCCGACGGCCGGATGACGATGGCGCGACGGGCAGGGAGGTAACTCCATGAGCCTGCTGAGATCCTTCGCCGACCGCGATCGCGTCTTCGACTTCCTGGTGCCCGCCATCTCGCCGGTGGACGTGCGCCACGGCCCCATCCTCTATCTGGAGGACGTCACGGTGAGCTTCGATGGCTTCAAGGCCATCAACAATTTGAACCTGACCGTCGACGACGGCGAGTTGCGCTGCATCATCGGTCCCAACGGCGCCGGCAAGACCACCATGATGGATATCATCACCGGCAAGACCCGCCCCGACTGCGGCTCGGTGTGGTTCGGCAGCCGCCACGACCTGCTGGCCATGAACGAGCCTGAGATCGCCAGCCTGGGCATCGGCCGCAAGTTCCAGAAGCCCACGGTGTTCGAAGCACTCTCGGTGTTCGAGAACCTGGAACTGGCCATGGCCGCCGACAAGCGCATCCTGCCCACGTTGACAGCGCGCATGAGCGGCGAGATCCGCGATCGCATCGAGGAGGTGCTCGGCACCATTGGCCTGGTTGAGCTGCATGGCCGTCCGGCCGGGATACTCTCACACGGCCAGAAGCAGTGGCTGGAGATCGGCATGCTGCTGATGCAGCGGCCCCGGCTGCTGCTGGTGGACGAGCCGGTGGCCGGCATGACCGAGCAGGAGATGGAGCGTACCGCAGAGCTCCTGACGGGGCTGGCGGGGAAACAGTCCGTTGTCGTCGTCGAGCATGACATGGGCTTCGTTCGCTCCATTGCACGCCAGGTGACGGTGCTGCACCAGGGCAGCGTGCTGGCCGAGGGGAGTATGGACCAGGTGTCCAATGACCCGAAGGTGATCGAAGTCTACTTGGGTTCGGAAGGTCCTGGCGAGGAGGCGTAATGCTGACCATCGACAAGCTCAACCAGTACTACGGCGAGAGCCACACCCTGTGGGATCTCGACCTCGGGGTACCACGGGGCGAGTGCACCTGCGTGATGGGGCGCAATGGGGTGGGCAAGACCACCTTGATGAAGGCAATCATGGGCGAGGTGGCTGTCTCCGACGGCAGCATTCGCTACGCCGATGACGTGGAGCTGACCCGCAAGCGCGTGGAGGAGCGCTCGCGTTTGGGCATCGGCTATGTGCCCCAGGGTCGGCAGATCTTTCCGCTGCTCACCGTGGAGGAGAACCTGCGCACCGGCCTCGCCGCACGCAGCGACGGCCGCCGCACCATTCCCTCCCGCATCTTCGAGCTCTTCCCAGTGCTCGAGGAGATGAAGCACCGCCGTGGCGGTGACCTCTCCGGCGGCCAGCAGCAGCAGCTGGCCATCGGCCGGGCGCTGGTGATCGAGCCGCGTCTGCTGATCCTGGACGAGCCGGGGGAGGGCATCCAGCCCAATATCGTCACCCTGATCGGCGAGGTGATCCGCCGGCTGATCAAGGAGGACGGCCTGACCGTTCTGCTGGTGGAGCAGAAGCTCCCCTTTGCCCGCAAGTTCGCCGACCGCTTCGTGATCATGGATCGCGGGCGGCCGGTGGCCCTGGGGCCGATCGGCGAGCTGACCGATGCGCTGATCAAGGCGCATCTGACGGTATAGGCCCTGGAGCCCGGAACACCCAGCGCCGGGCAGCAGGTTGCCAGGCGTCTTGATCGGCGAGCCGACGCACCTTGCACCTTTATAGCTAGCCTGCCCGTCTCTACGCCCCCAAGGGGTGCATTTACCCCTCGCATTGGCGCACCTCAATAAGGCACTGGGAATGCGAACTGTGCTCGAGAGAAAGTACAAGCTTCTGAATAACATTAAGAAAATATCCTTTTCCCTCTTCTGGTACGCCGCTTGCTCATAACTGTGCAGATACGCTGGATCACGAGCCGCCCATGACCGCTTTCGAGACATGCCGGGATGCCACACCGCCGACGGACTCCGGCCATCGCTTCGATGCCGCACGCCGCTGGGAGGCTTCCCTGAATCTGGGCTTCGCCTCCCGCCAGAACGTGACCCGCCTGGTTCGCGCGCGACATCGCGGGCCGCTGCGGGTGCAGCGTCCCTTCTATCCGGAAGGGGCCATGGGCGCCTGTCATGTCTATCTCCTGCACCCCCCGGGTGGGCTGGTCAGCGGCGACGCCCTGAGTATCGATGTCGGAGTGGAAGCCGGGGCTCATGCCCTCTTGACCACGCCGGCCGCCAGCAAGCTCTATCGGGCCGACAGCCAAGGCGTCGCCGCGCATCAGCAGGTTCGCCTGCGCGTGGAGGAGGGCGCCAGTCTCGAGTGGCTCCCCCAGGAGACCATCGCCTTCAACGGGGCCCGGGGCGAGCAGGCCACCACCCTGGCGCTTGCCGGCAGTGCCCGATGCCTGGGCTGGGAGGTGTTGGCATTGGGTCGTCCCGCCAGCGAGCTGCCCTATGTGTCGGGTCGCATCGACCAGCGCTTCCGGCTCACTCGCGACGGCAAACCGCTATGGATCGAGCGTCAGCCCCTGGATCCATCTCATCCCCGCTTCCTTGGGCGCTGGGGGCAGGGCGGCGCCACCGTTCAGGCCACGCTCTGGGCGGTGGGCCTGCCCGATGAACCTGAGGCCGTCGAGGCACTGCGCGTGGCGCTAGGCGCCTCGACCCGCTGGGCGGTCACCGTGCGTCACGGTGTGCTGCTGGTGCGTTACCTGGGCCAGGAGTGTCGCGAGGCCTGGGGGCTGTGCGAGGACGCCTGGCGGGTCCTGCGTCCCAGGCTGCTGGACCTCGAGGCCCACGCGCCGCGCATCTGGCGAACCTGATACCCATCTTCCACGGAGACCCGACATGGAACTGACCCCCCGCGACAAGGACAAGCTGCTGCTCTTCATGGCGGCCCAACTGGCCGAACGTCGCCGCGCCCGAGGGTTGAAGCTCAACTACCCCGAGGCCGTGGCGCTGATCAGCTTCGAGATCCTGGAGGGCGCTCGCGATGGACGCACGGTGGCCGATCTGATGAGCGCCGGCCGCGAGATCCTCTCCCGCGACGACGTCATGGAGGGGGTGGCAGAGATGGTCGACGAGGTGCAGGTCGAGGCCACCTTCCCTGACGGCACCAAGCTGGTCACCGTCCACACCCCCATTGTCTAAGGAGCCCGCGATGATGTCCGGTCCGATGATTCCAGGTGAGTACCAGTTGATGGACGGCGAGATCGCGCTCTGCGAAGGGCGTGAGCGGATCACCGTCGAGGTTGCCAACACCGGCGACCGTCCGATCCAGATTGGCTCCCACTACCACTTCGCCGAGGCCAACCCGGCGCTCACCTTCGATCGCGTCAAGGCCCGTGGCCATCGTCTCGATGTGGCCGCCGGCACGGCGATCCGCTTCGAGCCGGGCCAGACCCGCGAGGTGACGCTGATCCCCTACGCCGGTCGGCGCCATGTCTACGGCTTTCGCGGTGAGGTCATGGGGCAGCTTGAAGGAGGACAGTCATGAGCTCTCCCAATACCATCAGCCGCCAGGCCTATGCCGACATGTACGGCCCCACGGTGGGCGATCGGGTTCGCCTCGGCGACACCGATCTGTGGATCGAGGTGGAGCGCGATGCCACCCACTATGGCGAGGAGGTGAAGTTCGGCGGCGGCAAGGTGATCCGCGACGGCATGGGCCAGAGCCAGCGCCACGATGCCACGGTGATGGACACGGTGATCACCAACGCCCTGATCCTCGACTGGTGGGGCATCGTCAAGGCCGACGTGGGTCTCCAGCAGGGTCGCATCGCTGCTATCGGCAAGGCGGGCAATCCCGACACCCAGCCCGACGTGACGATCGTCATCGGCCCCGGCACCGAGATCATCGCCGGCGAGGGCAAGATCCTGACCGCCGGCGGCCTGGACGCCCACATCCACTTCGTCTGCCCCCAGCTGGTGGAAGAGGCGCTGATGAGCGGCATCACCACCATGCTGGGCGGCGGCACCGGACCGGCGACCGGCACCAATGCCACCACCTGCACCCCGGGGGAGTGGCACCTTGGCAAGATGCTCCAGGCGGTGGACGATCTGCCGATGAACATTGGCTTTCTGGGCAAGGGCAATGCCAGCCTGCCCGAGGCACTCGAGGCCCAGCTCGAGGCCGGCGCCATGGGCCTCAAGCTCCACGAGGACTGGGGCACCACGCCGGCGGCCATCGACAACTGCCTCGCCGTCGCCGAGCGTTATGACGTCCAGATTGCCATTCACACCGACACCCTGAACGAGTCGGGCTTTGTGGAAGACACCCTGGCGGCCTTCAAGGAGCGCGGGATTCACACCTACCACACCGAAGGGGCCGGGGGCGGCCACGCACCGGACATTATCACCGCCTGCTCGAAGCCCTATGTGCTGCCGTCCTCCACCAATCCGACGCGGCCCTACACGGTCAACACCATCGATGAGCACCTGGACATGCTGATGGTGTGTCACCACCTCGACCCGAACATTCCTGAGGACGTGGCCTTCGCCGATTCTCGCATCCGGCGCGAGACCATCGCCGCCGAGGATATCCTCCACGACCTGGGGGTGATCTCGATGATCGCGTCCGACTCCCAGGCCATGGGCCGGGTCGGCGAGTCGATCTGCCGGACCTGGCAGACCGCCCATAAGATGAAGGTCCAGCGCGGCCTGCTGCCCGAAGACGAGGCGCTTGGCGCCGACAACTTTCGGGCCAAGCGCTACATCGCCAAGTACACCATCAACCAGGCGATCACCCACGGGATCAGCCACGAGGTGGGCTCCGTGGAGGTGGGCAAACTGGCCGATCTGGTGCTCTGGAAGCCGGCCTTCTTCGGCACCAAGCCCGCCATGATCATCAAGGGTGGAATGATCGCTGCCGCCCCCATGGGCGACCCCAACGCCTCGATCCCTACGCCCCAGCCGGTGCACTACCGCACCATGTTCGGTGCCCTGGGGCGCGCCGCTAGCCAGACGCGCCTGACCTTCGTCTGCCAGGCGGCGCTGGACGCCGGCATCAAAGAGCGGCTGGGGCTCAATAGCGAGCTCTCCGCGTGCCGCGATGTGCGCGGCGTGCGCAAGGGCGATATGAAGCTCAACGACGCCTGCCCCGAACTCACCGTGGACCCGCAGACCTACGAGGTGCACTGCGACGGCGAGCTGTTGACCTGCGAGCCCGCCACCGAGCTGCCTCTGGCTCAGCGCTACCACCTCTTCTAGGAGCCGATATGCTGACACTGACAGAACGTCTGGGAGTCATCGCCGCGGAACGGGCCAGCGATAGCCTGACACTACCCTATGAGCGGCGCGTGCTGGGACGCCTCAAGGCGGTGAGCGACAGCGGGCGTGAGCTGGGCCTGTTCCTGGATCGCGGCCCCGTGCTGCGTGACGGCGAGGGGCTGCGCGCCGAGGGGGGTGAGGTAGTGCACATTCGTGCCGCGGTCGAGCCGGTGGTCACCGCACGCGTTGCGTCCGGTTTGCCCCTGGCGCGGCTCGCCTACCATCTGGGCAACCGCCATGTGCAGCTGGCGCTGGGGGAAGATGCGCGGGGCGGTTTCGTGCGCTTTCCGCCCGACCATGTACTGGAAGCGCTTGCCGAACGGCTCGGGGCGGTGCTTGAGCACCATGAGGCCACCTTCGACCCCGAGCCCGGTGCCTACCAGCAGGCGGGCGGCCATTCGCACCCCCGTGACCACGGCCACGAGGCTCACCATCACGATCATGACCCAGGCCACCCCCATGCCCACTGAGGCCGCCATGACGACGGCGGCGGGGCAGGGCGACGACCTGGCGCTGCTGGGGCTGCTGCAGTTGGTCAGCCCCGCGCTTCCCATCGGCGCCTTCGCCTTCTCCCAGGGGCTGGAGAGTGCCTTCGAGCTTGGCTGGGTCGCGGACGAGGCGAGCCTCGGCGACTGGCTCGAAGGGGTGCTCGACGATGGCCTGATGCGCTGCGAGCTGCCGGCGCTTGCGCGCCTTCAGTCGGCCTGGGCGGCGGGCGACGTCGAGGCGGTGGCCGAGTGGGACCAGTGGCTTGCCGCCAACCGCGAGACCGCCGAGCTCGCCGCCGAGGACGCCCGTCTCGGGGCGTCGCTCACTCGCCTGCTGGGCAGCCTTGAGCTGCTGCCTGCCAGCACGGCGCGTGGGGCGTCGGCTCTGCCGACGGGAGCCGGCTACGTCACGGTTTTCGCCTGGACGGCCCATGTCCGCGGGGTGCCGGTGCGCCAGGCGCTGCTCGGCTTCGCCTGGGCCTGGCTGGAGAACCAGCTGGCCGTCGCCTGCAAGGCCCTGCCGCTGGGGCATACCGCCGCCCAGCGGCTGGTGGAGCGGCTGCGTCCGGCGCTGGTCTCTGCGGTGGACGAGGCGCTTGGGATGCATGACGACGACCTCGGCCCGGTGCTGCCCGGTCTGGCGTTGGGGAGCGCCCTGCATGAGACACAGTATTCGCGGCTATTTCGAAGTTAGTGCGTAAAACCAGGAGGAAAGACCATGACCCATTGCCTGCGGATAGGCGTCGGTGGCCCGGTGGGCTCCGGCAAGACGGCCCTGCTCAAGCAGCTCTGCCTGGCCCTGCGTGACCACTACGATATCGCCGTGGTCACCAATGACATCTACACCCGCGAGGATGCCGACTTCCTGCTCAAACACGAGGCGCTGGCCGCGGATCGCATCCTCGGCGTGGAGACCGGCGGTTGCCCCCACACCGCCATCCGGGAGGACGCCTCCATGAACCTGGCGGCCATCGATGAGCTTCAGGAACGCCACCCGGGACTGGAACTGGTTCTGGTCGAGTCCGGCGGCGACAACCTCTCGGCCACCTTCAGCCCCGAACTCTCGGACCTGACCCTCTACGTGATCGACGTCTCCGCCGGCGACAAGATTCCGCGCAAGGGCGGGCCGGGGATCACTAAATCGGACCTGCTGATCATCAACAAGATCGATATCGCCGAGCAGGTGCACGCCTCGCTTGCGGTGATGGAGCGCGACTCGAAGATGATGCGCGGGGAGCGCCCATTCGTCTTCACCAACCTCTACGACGGCGTGGGGCTCGAGACGATCATCCAGTTCATTCTCGACCGCGGCATGCTCCCGGAGCGCCGGCCGCCTGAGCGCCTCACCGCTGCCGTCACCGCCTGATGCCCTTGATCATTGACCCTGTCCGTTAGGAGGACGCTACCATGATGCACCCCTCTACTCTCACGGCGCGTATCGCTCTGACCACCGCAACCTTGCTGCTGGCCGGAGTGGCCCACGCCCATCCCGGCCATGACGCTCCCACGGTGCATGCCTACACCGGCAATCCGCTGCTGCTGGTGGTGCTTGCCATCTCGGTGCTTGGCCTGGCGGCGCTGGTGCCGCTGGCTCGGCGGGCGCTTCGACAACGCCGGCTGCAGCGGCAGCACTGAGCGTCGGCTGGTCCAGGGCCTGGCCCCAACGCAGATCGCCCGGCCAGTGGCCGGGCGATCTGCGTCTATCGAGTCGGTCGCTGTCTCAGGGCAGCAGGATGGTGGAGCCGGTAGTCTGGCGACCCTGCAGGGCGTCCTGGGCCTTGCCGGCCTCGCTGAGGGGATAGCGGTGCGAGACTTCGACCTTGAGCTTGCCGCTCTCCAGCATGGCGAAGAGCTCGTCGGCCATGCCCTGCAGCCGCTCGGGGGTATCGGCATAGCCGTTGAGGCTGGGACGGGTGACGAACAACGAGCCCTTCTGGTTGAGGATGCCGATATTGACGCCCTCCACGGCCCCGGAGGCGTTGCCGAAGCTGACCATCAGCGAACGCGGCTTGAGGCAGTCCAGCGAGGTCTCCCAGGTGTCCTTGCCCACCGAGTCATAGACCACGTCACACATGGCGCCATCGGTCAGCTCGCGCACCCGGGCCACCACGTCCTCCTTCGTATAGTCGATGGTGGCCCAGGCACCGTTCTTCTCGGCCAGCGCCGCCTTTTCGGGGGAACTCACGGTGCCGATCAGCTTCACGCCCAGGGCCCTGGCCCACTGGCAGGCGATGGAGCCCACGCCGCCGGCGGCGGCGTGCCAGAGGATCGTCTCGCCCCCCTTGAGCGCGAAGGTCTGGCGCATCAGATACTGCACGGTCAGGCCCTTGAGCATGCTGGCCGCGGCGGTCTCGAAGTCGATGGACTCGGGCAGCGCCACCAGCTTTTCGGCGGGCAGGGTGTGAAGCTCGGCGTAGGCGCCCAGGGGGCCCTGGGCATAGGCCACGCGGTCGCCAGGCGAGAGGTGGGTGACCCCTTCGCCCACGGCGTCGACGACGCCCGCGCCTTCGGTGCCGAGGCCGGAGGGCAGAGACGGCGCCGGATAGAGTCCGGTGCGAAAATAGATGTCGATGAAGTTGAGGCCGATGGCGCGGTTGGCGACCCGCACGTCGCCCGGGCCCGGCTCGCCGGGGGAGGCCTCGACGAGTTCGAGCACCTCGGAGCCGCCGGTGTGGGCAAACTGGATACGCTTGGCCATGTCGATAAGTCCTTGTTTTAATGAAAGCTGTACGGGATGAGTGACAGTCGGCATACGGGAAACATCCAAACGCCGATTGCCCGTCCGGTCAAGCCGGTATCGCCGGCGGCGGGCTCAGACTGTGTCGAGCCCCTCGACGAAGGCGCGCTTCTCCGCCTCGAAGAAGGTGCGTTCGTGCTTGAAACGGCGCAGCACGGCCTGATCGTCGAAGGTCAGCGGTGTCGCCAGCGCGGCCGGGTGCTGGAAGGCAAGACCGACCCGCTGTCCCTGGCCGTCCTCGATCCAGCGGGTGAGCCCACACTCATGCAGGAACGCCTCGTCGAGGGTCTCGGTCGGCGTTGCGCAGAGGGGCGCGTTGAGGGCCAGGTCGCGGATCAGCCGCCGCAGGGGCTCTCGGCTCTCCTCGAGGGAGGCGGCGAGCCTGAGGGCCATCCCTTCGCCGCTTTCATCCATGACCAGCAGTGCCAGCGCCAGGGGGTGGCCCCTGTCATCAAGCAGGGCCCAGAGGCGAGCGGCCTCGGCGGGAAACAGCAGGTGACGGGTGCCGCTGAAGTCGACCAGCGGAGCGAGCCCCGCCTGGGTGCCATGAACCGCCGCGCACAGTCTTGCCAGACAGGCATCGCGCCTGGCACCGGCCTCGAAACTCACCACCTTCATTGCTTCTCCCCGTTCGCATGACGTGATCGCGCGAAGCCTAGCACACTCCGGCTGCGGGCAAGACGCTGGGCGTGGCGCCACGCGGCCGCTATGCTATCGACCATTCGCTGTCATGAAGGGCGCCGACGCTGTCATTCTTCATCTTAACGGAGCCGAGTCCACTGCATGTCCCATCCCGCCATTACCCTGCCACGCCTGATCGCCCATCGGGGACTGTCGGCCAGAGCCCCCGAAAATACCCTCTCTGCGGTACGCGCCGCCCATGCGGCCGACTGCCACTGGGTCGAGCTGGACGTACAGCTGCTCGGCGACGGTACGCCGGTGATCTGGCATGACGCCACCGTCAAGCGCTGCTCGGATGGTCGCGCAAGGCTCAAGGATCTGGATCTGCCCCGTGCCCGCCGGTTGGACGTGGGCGGCTGGTTCGGCGATGAGTTTCGCGGCGAGCGCATCGCCACGCTTTCTGAAATGCTCGGACTGATCGATGCCCTGGGGCTCGGACTGAACCTGGAGCTCAAGGTGAACCGCGGTCGCAGTGCCGCGGCTCTGGTGGAAGAAGCGATACCCGCGGCGCTGGATAGGCTGTCCTCCGAGCGACTGATTGTCTCCTCCTTCAACGCCGAGGCGCTGTCCTGTGCCCGGGACCTGGCCCCCGCCGCGCGGCTGGCCCTGGGCGCGCTGTTCGAGGGGATTCCCGACGACTGGCGGCAGCGCTGCGAGGCGCTGGAGATCTATAGCGTACACGCCGACTGGAAGCGCCTTAGTCGTCGCGGTGCCTTGGCGGTCAGTGAGGCGGGCTATCCGCTGCTTTGCTACACCGCCAACGATCCGGCAGCCTTCGCCCACCAGTGGGACTGGGGCGTGTCCAGCGTGATCAGCGACGACCCCTCCTGCTTTGAGGGCCATCTTCCCCACGACGGCTGAGTCCTCGACGCGCGTCAATGCAGTCGGGCCGCCCCAAGGGGCGGCCCGTTTGCTGGCTGCTGGCATGTCGCCTGAGATCAGGCGCTGTCTCAGCGAGTGGCCTGGGTGACCTCGTCGCGGCCGTCATCTTGTTCAACCACCATGTCGTCCTCGACGTGGATGGGCTCCTCGTCCTCGGCTTCGCGTGCGCTGCGCGCGCGGTGCTCGATCAGGAAGTAGAGAATAAGGCCGATGCCCAGGCCCCAGGCAGCCCCGTGGGTCGCCAGGACGACACCCATGATGCCTGCTACGCCCATGGCGGTGGCGTTCTTGATCTGTTCCACGGCCACGGCGATACACAGATAGCCGGTGATCAGCAAAGTGATGGAGAGGGCGATGGGTAGCACCGGACGGAAGGCGGTGACCAGCGGCAGCATAAACAGCGCGAAGAAGCCGACGATCCAGAACACAGCGGTGCCGGAGTAGATGCTTTCCATGGCCTTACGGCCATAGCGGTAGCGCTCGGTGACGGTGGCCATGGCGCCGGTAAACAGCGGGCCGGCAAGGCCGGGGTAGGGGGCCAGCAGAGAGTGCATCAGGTTGCGCAGCCCGGTGATCAGGTGCACGCGGTCGACGTCGACCTCGATCTTCTCGTCGGGTCGCAGGTGGTCGACGCGCTTGATCAGGGTCTGGCCGACGATGATGTCACCGAAGGCAATGATATAGGCGATGATGGCGGTGGGAATCGCGGCGATCATCAGTTCGGGGCCGGGCGCGCCGATCGAGAAGGGCAAATAGGCCCAGAGACCGCCGAAGTCCGGAATGGCGATGCCCCACTCCACCGTTGGTAGCGGGTACTCGCCCACGCCCCAGCCGATGGCCATGGTGATCAGCATACCTGGCACCATGCCATAGGCCACGATATTGCGCGCCCAGCGGTATTTCTCGGCCAGATCGCGGAAGGAGAGCGAGAACAACACATAGAGAGTGATCAGGCCGCCGATGCCCAGAGAAATCGGGGTATTGTAGAGTCGGCCACCCACGCTGATTTCGCCGCTGATGGCGGCGATGCCGGCGCCCAACAGAATCCCTGCCTTGATGGAGTCGGGGACGTTGTCGACCAGCTTGGTACCCAGGCGCGTGACGGCCATGAAAAGAAAGATGGCGGAGACCATCAGCTGCAGGGCGATCATCGCCTTGAGGGCATCAGGGCCGGGTTCATACTGGCCAATGAACAGCAGCACCACGGGGATAGCCGGGGTGATCCAACCGGCGATAAAGGGAATTCCCAGTAGCGGCGGCAGAATAAAGCCGATGCCGCAAACCACCACGAAGGCCAGCGCCACTTCGTAGGGAATGCCGAGATACTGCTCCAGGAGCGGAATCATGCCCAGGGAGATGACGAACATCACCAGGGCCTGGATGGTCTCCGGGATGGCCCAGGGGAAGTGGATGAAGGGAAGGCGGACCTTGAAGGGCCCCACCGGCCAGTAGGGTTGTTCCTCACCATACTTACGTTTGAGTAGCACGTCGTTAACCTCAGCGGTTCTGGTTGTTCATGGGCATTCCTCGTTGGCTGTTGTTGTTCTTGGCTGTGAGGTTTGTACTTGGGGCGACCCCAAGGGAACATTCGACCTTGTAACGAGGTGCTCCATCTCGGGGCTGCACCGAGTGTCGACAATTGCGGAGCGAGCATGCCGAAAAATCACGAAAAGACGGGCTATTGACGCTAAAAAACCGTCATATGTCGATATCGTTGTCGACATGACATGTGTTTTATCGCCACCTTACGTAAACGTAAACTTTGGTCCAATGGGCCGAGGCGCCGTGACAGGACAAGGGGTAGATCGTGGAGAAAACGAGGAGGCGACGCATGTGGCCATGGATCGTGACGGCGGTGCTGGTGGCGTGGATCGCCATGGGCGTCTGGCAGCGCAACAAGCCGCTCCCGGAGGATCTTGGACAGGCCTGGCCGGAGCGCCCGGTCGAGGAGGTCGGGTTCCTGGCGGATGAATCCTGGTTCGATGCGCAGGGAGGGCGGCATCTCGACCAGGCCATCTTCGACGAGATGCTGGCGCTGATCGGCGATGCCCGCCGCCTGGTGGTGCTGGACATGTTCCTGTTCAACGATTTTGCCGGCGGCAGCGAGGCGGGTGAGTTTCGGCCCCTCACGGCGGAACTCACCGACGCCCTGATCGAGCAGAAACGACGCCATCCCGGGCTTGAGGCGGTGGTGATCAGCGATCCGCTCAATACCTTCTATGGCGGGCTCGAGCTCGACCACCTAGAGGCCCTGCGCCGCGCCGGCATTATCGTGGTGCTGACAGATCTTAATCGGTTGCGCGCGTCCAACCCCCTATGGTCGGGGCTATGGCACCTGGGGCCGCGCTGGCTTGGCAACAGCGCTCAGGCCGGGTGGCTGCCCAATGCCCTGGGCCCCGGGCGGGTTACCCTGCGCAGCTACCTGGCGCTGCTCAATTTCAATGCCAACCATCGCAAGACCCTGGTGGTAGATCGGGGGGAGGGCTGGGCGGGGCTTGTCACCTCGGCCAATCCCCATGATGCCAGTAGCCTCCACGGCAACGTCGCCCTGCGCTTCGAGGGTGCCGCGGCCCTGGACCTGCTGGCCTCCGAGCGCACGATAGCGGCCTGGTCAGGCGTCGGCCTGCCGAGCCCAGGGCCATTGCCGGCTTTGTCGAACGACGATGGCGCGCGGCTGCAGCTGCTGACCGAGGGGGCGATCCGCGACGCCCTGCTGGCGGCCATCAAGGCCAGCGGGGAGGGCGACCGCCTCGACCTGGCGGTCTTCTACCTCTCTCACCGCGGTGTCATCGAGGCGCTCAAGGCGGCCAGCGCCCGTGGCGTTGAAGTGCGCGCGCTGCTGGATCTCAATCGCGATGCCTTTGGCCTTGAGAAGGGGGGCATTCCCAATCGGCCGGTGGGACGCGAACTTGTCGAGTCCGGTATCGCGGTGCGCTGGTGTGCCACTCGAGGCGAGCAGTGCCACACCAAGCTGCTGCTGCGTCGGCCCGTGGACGGGGGTGACGCGGAGATGATTCTCGGCTCGGCCAACTTCACCCGGCGCAACCTCGACAACCTCAACCTGGAGACCAGTATCCGGCTGTTGGGCAGGGCTGATTCGTCGGCCCTGGGCCAGGCCGGGGCCTTTTTCGAGCGGCGCTGGCACAGCTCACCAGAACGCATCACCAGCATGCCTTTCGAGGCCTATGACGACACAACGACCTGGCAGCGGCTGCGATATAGGATCATGGAGGCCAGCGGGCTCTCTACTTTCTGACGAGTGCTGGCACTCAATCTTCCAGTCGCTTACTGCTTGACAGTCGCCGGGTGGCCGGCCAGCTTGGAAGGGCAAATTCGAGGGGGAGACTGGGCATGGACAAGCTGCTACTGGCCGTGAAGCTGATCATCACGGCGCTGGTGCTGATTCTTATCGTGCAGAACATCGCTATGGTGGAGGTCCGCTTTCTGACCTGGAGTCTTTCGTTGCCCCTGGCGCTGCTGCTGATAGTGATCTACCTGCTGGGGATGGTCAGCGGCAAGGGGCTGATGGGTCTGATTCGCAGGCTGGGCCGAGACGACGCCAGAACCACCAGGCGCTGAGCGTTTCAACGTCATCACTTCAAGCGAGTTATCGCCTGACGGCGGGGGTCGATGTACCACGGTAGCCCCTGGCGAGCATTGTGCTCCAGCTCGGCGATCACCTGGGCACCGAGCAGCAGGATGATGGCGCCCACCTCCAGGCTCAGCAGCATTACGATCAAGGTGGCCAGCGACCCATAGACGGCATTGACGAAGGAGATGTTGGCAAAGTAGTAAACCAGTATCAGTCGCACTCCCTCCCACAGCAGCGCGGCGACCAGGCCGCCGATGACCGCCCGGCGCAGCGCGACTCGCACCACCGGCAGCACCTTGTAGATGGCGCTGAACAGCAGGAAGACGCCGAGGAAGCTGGCCAGGTTGAGTACCGGCTCGGAAAGCCCGGCCATCGGCAGTTCCCGGTCGAACAGCGCCAGCCAAAGGTCGTTGAGGGAGCTGGCCAGGGTCACCAGCAGGGTCAGTGCCATCAGCCCCGCTCCCAGCACCACCATGAAGGCATAGGGCAACAGCACCGAGACCCAGGCGCTGCGCCCCGCCTGGTGTATGTCCGGGGCGTGGAAGATCAGCGCCAGGGCGTCTTCCAGCATGCGGAAGGCGAAGGAGCTGAACAGCAGCAGCACCGGAAAGCCGAGGATGCCGATGACCTCGCGGGTGTCGAGCAGGGCGCGCACCGCCTCCAGCAGCACCTCGGCGTGGGCCGGGGCCAGGTGCTGGGCCTGGATGCTCAGCACCCCCAGCAGGTGCGTCTCGTCCACCACCCGGGCCAGCAGCACCACCAGAAGCGCAAACAGCGGCACAATGGAAAGCAGGATGTTATAGCCCACCCCGCCTGCTAGCAGGATGCCCCGGTTACGCAGGAAGGCGGTAATGACCCGCCACAGGAAGCGGCACACCAGCGGTAGCAGGGTGACGGCGAGGTGACGCGAGGAGCGCGGTGGAGTGGAAGAGGTCATCGGCCTGGCCGTCCATGGGCGTCCTTGCATCATACGCCCGACGCGTCGAGTTGCGTCAACGCGTCGTGGGTTACCGTCGAGGCTCGTCGCCTCGCAGGGGCTAACTTAGCAGGGGCTAACTTAGGAGGGGCTAACTTATTCTGCGCCCGGTATTGGCAGGTCGATATGAAACGTTGTCCCCTTCTGCGCTTGAGAGTCGAAGTCGATTCGGCCTTGCATCCCCTCGATATAGGCTTTCACCAAGGCGAGCCCGAGCCCGGTTCCTGGCCTATTTTTGTCGCTGTTCTGCGCCTGACTGAATTTCTCGAAGAGGTAGGGCTTGAACTCCTCGGGAATGCCGGGGCCTCGGTCGATGACGCTGATTCTTACTCGTTTTACACCGTCATCGCTATCCTCGAGTCGACAGGCCTCGAGGGTCACAATTTCGTCGGCGGGTGAGAACGTGATCGCGTTGGACAGCAGATTGGTCAGAACCTGTTGGAGGCGGTCGGGGTCGGCAAGTATCGTCGCCCGGGGTATTTCAGCCGCCTGCAGCTCGACTCCGTGCTTGTGGGCGAAGCCCTGGTTAGTAGACACGGCATCGTTCACAACGCTGGCAAGATCAAGCGGCTTTATTCTGAAGTCGACCTTCCCCAGTTCCGCCTTCTCGAGATCAAGAAACTCCGTCACCAATCTCACCAGTCGTTGGCTGTTGCGCTGGGCCAGGTTGGCCATCTCGGCCACCGGCTCTGGAACCGGCCCCGCCATGCCAGAGGTGATCACCGAAAGGGCGCCGTCGATGGAGCCGAGGGGGGTTCGCAGCTCATGACTTACCGTGGAGATAAGCTCACGCTGGGCACGCTCGATAGCCTTGCGCTCGCTGATGTCGCGCACCACGCTTGCGAACACCGGCACGGCGGTTTGTATGATTTGGATCCGGATTTCCACCGGGTACAACCCGCCTCCCTTGCGCTGGCGCATCTGCTCGCTGATGATCACCTCCTTTTCCCCCCGGCGAAGGGGGTCGAGGAGTGCCTCAAAGGCTTCTCGATCGAGTTCGGGCATCAGATCGACGGGCGTCAACTCCATCAAGGTATCGATATCGAGATCAAGCTCCTCGAGGGCACTGGCGTTGGCATAGACGTAGCGCAGGCTGGTCATGTCCAAAAGTGCCACTTCTTCTGATATCGCGTCGAGTATTGAGCCTAACCAGGCCAACTTGGCCTGCTGGCGGCGCGTACTGAGCAGCGTCTCAACCAGTTGAGCCAGGGCATCGATGGCTGCCTTCTGCTCCGGTTCGAGCTGACGCGGTTTGCGATCCATCACGCAGAGGGTGCCAAGAGCTTGGCCTTCTTTGCTGTGAATGGGCTTGCCGGCATAGAAACGGCCATGGAAGTCGCCGACGACAAAGGGATTGTCGTGAAAGCGCGGGTCCTGGCTTGCGTCGGGAACTTCCATGAGGTCCTCGCCGAGAATGGCGTGGCCGCAGAAGCTCTCCTCACGGTCAGACTCTTGTAAGTTCATTCCGAAGGTAGACTTGAACCATTGACGGCGGGAATCGAGCAGTGCAATGAAAGCGTAGGGCGTGTCGCAGATCTTCGCCGCCAGCGTCGTGATGTTGTCGAACACCGGCTCGCTTGGCGTATCGAGGATGTAATGATCGGCAAGACTGGAAAGTCGCGCGGCTTCATTGGCGGGCAGGCTGGGCTTCTGCATCACAGTATTCCATTGGCTGCTCATCGAACTGACCCTGCATCGGGGCCGGCGGCATGTTCGCAACTGTATCGCAGGAGAAGGCATTTCCCCAATCGGGGGTTGAAATTGAGCTGTTTGAACAACGTCAAATAAGTCATTGTTTGAGTTATGACATTTTTTGGTGAGTTTACGCCCTACGATTTCGTTTGCTGGCGGAGTAGAGTCAGTACCCTCTTATTTCGGTTTGATGCATATGCTTTTGGCTCCCTTGAATCGCTGGCGTCTTGCTGGCCCCTGGATTGTCCTGATCAGCCTTGCTGCCATCTGGCTGGCAAGTGCCTTGGGCGCCTTCCAGCTCGCCGATGCCTGGGCATACTGGCAGTTCCACCGCCTCAATCCGGTGGACAGGCCCACACCCCAGGTGCTCTTGGTGGAAGCTGATTTCGAGCAGCGCCAGCAAGCGGAATGGTTTGAGCTTGTTGAGCGGCTGGAGCAGTTCGAACCCGCCAGTATTGGCTTTCTCCACCAGCCCGCCGAGATTTCCGATACGAACCTCGAAAAGTTGCTCGAGGCCGGCGTGGTGATCGGCCAGACATCCGCGCAGGCATCCGGGGGGAACTCGGTCCTTACGCTGCCGCCTTCCCAGACCTTGGATCGCCTGGGCATGCACAGACCTCAGGCCATCGATGAGGGTGAGCGCTATCTCTCTACCGAGGCGGCCGTCGCCAGCCGTGCCCAGGGCGCAGCGGTGGCGGAAAACACCTTCATGATCGATTTTCGCCCGGGCATGAATTATCTTCCGGTGATCCAGGCTGAGCGCGTGCTGCGCGGTGATCTTACTCGGGATCTGATCAGTGGTCGCGTGGTGCTGGTGGGGCGAAGCCTCGACCCGACCAACCCGCCGCTTCTCACCCCCCTGCCGGAGGAGGCCAATATCTCCCGGCTTGCGTATGCAGGCTATACGGTGGATACCCTGCTGCGGGAATTGCCGCTGCGCCATACGAACTGGTGGCAGAATCTGTTGCTGTCATTTGCTGTGGTGGGGGTGGCGGCAATATTGTACTTCCGCCTGGGGGTGCGCCGCTCACTCGGTATTGCCATTGGTAGCGTAACGACTTTGCTTGTGGCCGGATGGTTGTGCCTGCATCTACTTGGCATTGTGTTGCCGGTAGCGGAGCTGATCGCTTTCCACCTGCTGCTCTGGTATCTGCTCTCCCGGCGCGAGCAGCGGCTCGAGTCGGCGACCGTTCGAAAGTTGCTGCGTGCCAGCAGCAGCCGCATGCATGATCGCTTGCTGCCTTCAGACTTCAATGCAAGCCAGGATCCCTGGGGGCAGATCATTCTGCTGACCACCCAGATTCTGAATCTCGACCGGGCCATCCTGCTCGAGCGTCAGGGCTCTGCCAAATATCTGCGTGAGGTGAAGGCATATCGCTGCTCGATCGAAGACATCGATGAGCGCCGCCGTGATCTGGAGCGCTCACCGTATTCCACCGCCGTGGAAGAGGGTGGCCCCATTGTGCTTTCCAAGACGTTCTTGAAGGATCCCTTAACGGGCAGTCGCCAGTTCATTGTTCCGCTAGCATTCAATGGCCAATTGCTGGGCTTTTTATGCGGAGAGGTGGCAGAAGAAATTCTCGAGAATAATCCGATGTATCTCCCTTTGTTGCGGGATTTCAGTAATCAGATCGGGGAACTTCTCTACCATCGTCGACTTTTGCAAGCCCGCCAGCGCAGCGATGCCAGCCAATGGAGACGGTTGATGCGGCTCGATTCGGTTGAGTCAGAATACGATTCTCTGAGTGAGGTGTCACAGTTGTTCGAGCGCCGCCTCTCGCTTCTCGAAAACGTTTTCAACTCCCTGCACACCAGCACTATCCTCTACGATCTTTTTGGCCAGGTGATGCAGGTCAATCGCAAGATGGAAGAGTTGATCAGGCGTTCAGGACTTTCCGTATTTACCATGACGGCCGCCGATGCCATATCGACACTCGGCGGAATGCCCCTTTCGGTGGCTCGAGAACATCTTCAGCATATGATCCTGACCGACGAGAGCCTGACCTTTGCCGCGAATCTGCCTGGCGTGGAGGGTGCTTTCTCGCTCAATGTTCGTCCCTTGAAGAGCCCCGAAGTTCAGTCCGCGGGCCAGTTCGCGATCCCCTTTCGAATACACGGCTTTCTGCTTGAGCTGGTGGACGTCACTCACCTTGTCCGTCTCGAGAGACTAAAGGATGAACTTGGCAACAAGGTCAATGCAGAGCTTCGCAATCAGCTTGAGGCGGCCCTGCTGGCCGCTGAGCTTGGTCGCATGGAGGATGTGGCAGCAGTGGACAAGGCGGCATTCGGTGAGCTGGTCGAGCGCAAGCTGCAGCAGATGTCGCGGACCCTGACTCGCTCTCAAAATATTATTAATTCCGTCCAGGACATCAGCCGGTTGTCTGACTTTCCGGTCAACGTCACTGTACTAGCAGAGGATATGGCGAGGCGTTGGGCGCCGAGACTTGCTTCCCGGGAGCTTGCCTTCGAGCTTGAAAGGCCGCCCTTCAATGCTTTTGTGCGAGTGGACGTGACACAGATCGAGAATTCTCTGGATGCCGTCGTGGTGGTGCTTGCCGATGATGCAAGTCCAGGGGGTGTGATACGCCTGAGCCTAGAAGAAAGACAGGCGGGTGATATCTTCTGGACCACCTTCATCTTCGAGAATTCTGGTTACGGCATGCCTGAAGAGCGTTTACAGGCTGCCATGCAGGGCACGGCCCGTGTCACTACTCCAGCCATGCACCGTCTGCGGCAGGTCGTGAACCAGGTGGCTTTGTGGGGCGGCAAGATGACCGCGACAACTGCCATCGGCCAGGGCATACGTTTCGAAATACAACTACCGGGATTTTCATTAGATGACGAACTCGCAAACGCCCCCTAAGCGCATCCTTCTCGTTGACGATGATGCTGACGTGGCGCAGCTTCTTGGTGTCGTGTTGCGCCGAGCGGGCTTCCAGGTGACACATGCGCCCAGTGCTAAACTGGCCATGGAAGAAGTGACCAATGGAAATGTGCCGGACCTGTTTATTTTGGATCTGTGGATGCCGGAGCTCGACGGTGAATACTTGCTGCGTTGGCTCAGGAAAGAGCAGAAACTCGAGCAGCCTATCCTGATGCTTACCGGTACCGTGCGCCCGGGGCTCGATGATGAACTGAAGGCTGCAGGCGCCAATGACGTGGCGCACAAGCCACTCGATATCCAGGCTCTCGACTCCCGGGTCAGGGGGCTTCTGGCGTAATGAATTGGGATCTACTGCCTTTTCACCTCTTTCCTGAGGGCAGTCTTGCCAGTTCCGTCATCACCACGGTGTGGGTGGGGGTGGCGGTAGTCGCCTTCTTCAATCTGCGTTTCGGCTGGAGTCTGGCCGGGCTTGTCGTCCCCGGTTATCTGGTGCCATTACTCCTGATCAAGCCATGGAGTGTGGCGGTGATCATCGGCGAGGGAATGGTTACCTATCTGGTGGTGCAAGCCGTCTCGACCCTCGGCGGACGCTATCTGGGCCTTGCCGATTTCTTCGGCCGTGACCGCTTCTTCGCCCTGGTGCTGACAAGCATCATCGTGCGGGTCGTGTTCGATGCCTATTGGCTGCCTGGCCTTGGCGCCTGGGTCGATGCGAACTTCGGCCTGGATTTCGACTACGCCAATAACCTTCACAGCTTCGGCCTCATCATCGTGGCGCTGATCGCCAACAACTTCTGGAAGCCAGGTCTAGTGCGCGGCACCTTCTGGTTGCTGGTGACCCTTGGGGCTACGTTCGTGCTGGTGCGTTTTGGCTTGATGGAATTGACCAACTTTTCGGTCAGCAACCTGAACTACCTCTACGAGGATATAGCGAGCTCTATCCTCGCAAGCCCTAAAGCCTACATCATCCTGTTGACCACGGCCTTCATCGCCTCTCGGATGAACCTGCACTATGCCTGGGAGTTCAATGGCATATTGATTCCCTCGCTGCTGGCTTTGCAGTGGTATCAGCCGAGCAAGCTACTTCTGACCTTTGCTGAAGTGGGTGTGATCTTGCTAGCGGTACACCTGCTGCTCAAGCTGCCTTTCTTTGGCAATATCAACCTTTCCGGAGCCCGAAAGCTGTTCTTTTTCTTTAGCGTCGGCTTTGTTTACAAGCTGCTGCTAGGCTACGGCTTCGAGTTTTTCGCGCCTTGGATAAAGGTCACCGACTTCTTTGCCTTCGGCTATCTTATCTCGACGCTTCTCGCGCTCAAGATTCACGACAAGGACATCGGTATCCGCGTCACCCGCGCTACCCTGCAGACCTCTCTGACTGCCGTGGTGGTGGCAAGCGTGGTGGGCTTTGCGTTGAGTTTCATACCGGCACAGCTGATCGATGATGCCACCGAGACCGAGCGTCGGGTGCCCCCGCCACAGACTCAGGCGACGCTCGATGATGTGCTGTTGCGTCAGCGTGTGATCGACTACGGTGTGGTCGGTCGGGAAAACCTGCCGCAACCTAGCGGCTCACAACTTGCCCGCTTTCAGGAAGCTCTTGCGGCCCTCGAGCATTACCGAGACGAAGGAGAGCCAGAGCAGCTCGAGCAGGCCCAGCGCGGGCTCAGTCTTCTCAACTATGTTATTTCTCGCGCCGAGGATCGCTACCTCGTCCTTAGTGAGAGGGGAGAACCCCGGGGTTGGGGCACCTTCGTCATCGACACCCGGCCCGAAAGTCGTCTGGTGGTCGAGATACCCGCGGCCATCGGCGAGCGAGGCATTACCGAGGCGGGGCTGGCGTTATTTCGTGATCAGCAGGCTGCAGCCCTCGCCGTTAGCAGCGTGCGCCTGCGCGAAAGCACCGCCGGCAGCATTGACGTCACGCGCAACCCCGGGACCTTCTTTCACCAGTTCCACCAGACATTCGGCTCGCGCAATGCGCTCCAGGTGCGGTTAATCACCCGGCTGGCAGCACGCGAGCTTCTCGGTGGTCGCGTACCCGAGACCTCGAATCTTCTCGCCATGCAAAGCCAACTGCTGGTAAAGCATCAGTTACCGGCAGACCTTAAGCTGCAGTCCCTAGAAAGGCTTCTTGGGGATGTGGTCCTGCGCTGGGATTCGCCCGCCATTCCTAATGTACAGCGCGAGCGAACACGCAGTGGCTTTGCCGAGCTCTATCTGAATCCGGACTCACTGCGCCCCTTACTGGCCCGCAGCCACAGCCAAGGGGCGACCCCGAGCCCCCTGGTGTCTCAGGAAGGTGCCCTGAGCGACTACCTGCTTGAACGAACTGCTGTGACCCGCGAAACCGCAGGCCTTGGCTTTCGCCAGCCCAATCTCAACGAATTGCTGTTTCTCGATCTCGAGGTGCTTAGCCCGCTGCTCGAGCTTGCTGTGAGCGGACCCCAGCTAGCCTGGTCCGAGGATGCGCTGAATGAGCTGCGCTATCTCAATGATCTTGCTCGTGGCCTTGGCTATCGTGTTTCCCGCTTTCATGACAGGTCACGGGATCAGGACTACCTGATTTTGGAAAATACCCAGGACGCGACCCCTTCCCAGCCCTGGGGCACGTTCGTGATAGGCCCCGGCTTGACGTCGTCCCATCTTGTCCAGATACCTCGGCCACGTTACGAGAAAAATACTCTGGAGGCGGGTACTTTGCTGTTCCAGACACTCGACGCTGGCGCGCTTCTTATCGCCGGCAGTCACCCTTTCCTTGATGCCGCAGTAGGCTCCGATGTGCTGAATCCCCGCAACCCGCGCAGCCTGTTCAATCTCTTTCATCAGGTCTTTGTGCGTGAAGCAGAGGGAGCGCCTCTACTGATCACTCAGGTACGTGGCATGGGCGAGCAGGCCAGCACTCGGGCGCCGAGCCTTCTGGCCTTCGAGGATGGCCTGCGTCCCGACGCCGCGCCACTGCCATTGCGTGAACGTCTGCGCGATTCTTTAGAGACCATGGGGCTAGCCCCCGAGGAAGTGCTCGGCGAGGAGGAGACAGCCGGCTACGAGGTGGGGACCAGCGCCCAGACCCGCTACCTTGCGGCCACCCGCAACACGGATTTCGCCACCGCCTGGATCGCGCCTTCCGCCCGGCGTGCGTTCGAGTTGCCATCCGACGATCGCCAGCAGCAGCTAAAGTTTCAGGCTCTTGAAATAGATACCCTGAGCGAACCACTGGCCAAGCAGGTCGAGCGGCATGGTCTGGCACAGATGCCGCTTCCCGAAGGCATTCAGTCTCTGCTTGAGCATCATGTGGAGACCAGCGATATCGTTGCCCTGCGATCTCTGCAACATAAGGGGTACCGCCTCTATCGCGTGCTGGATCCCGACTCCCGCCAGGCTTTTCTGCTGGTAACGGAAGCGGACGATGCCCGATCCATTCTGGCCATTGCCAACCTGAATCCGCTGAGTCGCGACATTATCGAGTTGGCCCCAGGACGCTTGGGCGATGAGCTCGAAGACTTCATCGCCCGCCGAGCCTTTCTTATACGTCCGGGAGGCGGGGAATGAGAATTCTAGGTCGTCTACTGTTTTTGCTGTTGTTCGCCGTCGCGGCCTCCTTTCTCTACCAGCCTTTACGCTCGCTGTTTCAAGTGCCGCCTCCGGCACCTGCCATTGTGGAGCAGCTCGACTTGACCGCTCGCTCTTCGACGGTCTACTTCCTTCCAGAGAACGAGTGGCTGACCTTCCCCATCATCGGCCAGGCCGAGCGTTTGCGGATTCTAACCCATGCCGGTGCCGACCCCGATACCGAGCGGGAAGTCCCCCTGCGCTATGCGCTGGAATATGAGCTTCTGGACGGCAACAGAAACCCTCTGCATGTGGGAGTCTATACCCAGGAATCACATCTGCCCCAGCCACTTATCAAGGATGGGGTGGCGGTATCACCCAACCTCTATACTGACCGGGACCTTGCCGTGGCGACTGGTCAATCCTTTAACTTGCAGCTGGATGCGTTGCCAGGAACGGCCTATATCCGTCTGCGCCTCAAACCGCTCAGGCCACCGCTCGGGAATGTCGCCGTGCGCGTCTACTACGAGGAGCGCATGAGCGAGAGGCGAGCGAACGTTGCCTGGGAGCGGCTGAGCCAGACTCAAAAGCTGCGCTTGGCGCAGGGCGCTATTTACCCACCTGAACTCTTGACCCGCCAGGAGCAGCTGAACCTCTTGGAGCGCCAGTGGCAGCCAGTAGGGCCGCTGGGCACCAATCCGGCCCAGGGCAGCCTGTTCAGCATCCAGGGGGCCGAGGCCCTTATGGACCCTGAGCGGATGCCCCGCGCCCCCGGGCTCTATGCAGGGCCGCAGCGACTGGGTGTTCTGCCCATCGAAGCGGCAGGCAGCTACCGCATCCAGTTCACGCCGCTTTTAATAAACGATGACCTGACGCCCGAACTTGCCCTGCGTCATGTTACCGAGCTGTTGGAGGAACCCCGAGAGGAACATGCCGTACTCACAGGAGAGCCACCGTCAAGTGAACTGAGCCTTTCTCCGGGGCTGCTGGTTGTCATCCCGAATCAGCCAGGCATGCTCGATATCCGGCCAGTCGAAAAACCAGAGCAAAGCTCACTACCCGAGATTCGCTATCTTCGTACTTGGCGTATAGGTTCTGACTTTCCGGTACGTTTCCAGATCCTGCCCGGGGACGAAGTTCGCACTTCCCTGCGTCTTGACCTGCGCGCCTACGGGGACGGTGAGCCTTTGCTGGTGGAGAAGGCCCTTCAGGCCGAATACCGGGTACTTGATGACCAGGGCAGGACAGTGGATCAGGGAGCGCTCGAGGCCAACGTGTTGCCATCGATGATTGATCGGGTGGCCGATACTCAGCCCATAGCGGATCTTTCCGAGCCGGCCAGCTTCTTTTTGCGTCTGCCTCCCGAAGCAGTACGGCTCGAGTTGACCAGCCAGCAGCGCCTGCTTGCCAATGCCTATACGCGTCCCGACAACTTGCCTCACCGCACTAGGGTGCCCGTGGACTACTACGCCTGGCGTGGCGATTCGGGCCAGCCGAGCTGGTTTATCCTGCAGCCGCTCGAGGCTGAGGCACCACTGGAGGGCTCAGCGCAAGAAGAGCCTTCAGACAAAAAAGAGCCATCAGGGAACACTTCGCCAGAAACCAGCCTGGTGCTGCATATCCAGTCACGTCCCCCCGAACGCGACCCCGAGCTTCTGGCCGGGCGCTACCAGTGGGAGGCTCTCGAGCCCCAGCTCGCTGCTCGCGGCGCCCGTCTCCTGGTTCCGTTGCGCGGCGAGGAACGGCTTCGTCCCAGCGGGCTTCCCGCCTACTTCCAGCCTCTACAGCCAGGCACCCAGACGGTGGAAATCGCCGCTCCCGGCGTTTCTCGCCGGCTCGAGCCCCAGCTGATTTATTTACGCGACGACTCAACCCCCTTCACCTTGCGCGTTGCGATCGACGGAAGAACGGTGCGACAAGAGCTGATCGGCAGGCGCGGTTATATCAACCTGCCGCCGGTCTCGCCGGGCCTGCATGAGGTCGTGCTTGATGCCAGTACCTCGGGAACCTGGCTGATGAACTACCGCTATCCCGATGAAGCGGGCTATCTGCGACGAATGGCCTTTCGCCTGGATGGGGAATCACTGCGTTATCCCGTCGACAAGCGTCAAGACGGTCAGCTTGTGGGGGCACGTTTCTATTCGCTCGGCGAATCAGGGGCCGCAAGCACGGTTCGCGTGCGTATCATTGCCGCTGCCCCAAAAGGAGGGCCCACCAAGGAGTGGACGCATCTCGAGCGTCTCTATCAGATAACGCCCACCGACAAGGAGGCGGGAGTCGGATATGTGCTCGATCAACAACGCGAGCGTCTTGCCCATGGTCAGCCGATCCTGATCGATCTGGGCACCGATCTGCCCGATGGTCCTGTGGCGGTAGAGTTTTCGCTTGAGAGCGGAGTCCCGGGCTACCTGGTTTTCCACGAAGTCCTGCCTGGGGACTACGAGCGGACACGCAGCTTTCGCGAGGGGGAAGAGTGATTGAAGGAGTCTTGATGAGTAAGAAAATGCCGATGCTGGCAGCGTTGTTGCTGATTTCCTGCGTGATGACAATGGGCTCCGCGTCGGCTACGACTCTCGATACATTGCTGGAGCAATCCCGAAGCGAGGACTACGCCGTGCCGGAGACGCAGACTATCGTTCAGGCTCAGAAGGGTTTTGGATACTGGCTAGCCGCGGATGACCGCCTAGAGGCGGCACGTGGTTTCGCGACCACTGTCCTTAATGTTCCTGGCTTCGAGCCGGTTGCCTTGTCTCAACCTGATGTCGTCGTGCTGACCGAAAAAGAGGGCGAGCGCCTTGGCCGCGGCCTCTATGCCGCTCGTATCCAGGGCGGTGAGCCGGTTCTGATTCAGGCGCCACACCAGTATTACGATCTGCGCACCGGCACCATCGCCCGCCAGCTCTTTCTGGAAAGCAATGCCATGGCGGCGGCATGGAACACCACCCATCGCTACCACGGCGATGACAGCGACCTGGTACATATACCCGACAGCTACCTTCATGCGCTGAGTCGCGCCTTTGCCGAGGTGCATACCGAAGGGCGGATACTCCAGTTGCACGGTTTCAGCCGCGCCAAGCGCAAGAGTCGGGCCGGACGCGAAGCCGATGCCATTCTCAGTAACGGCAGCCGCAAGCCATCCAAGGCCTTGGCCCGGCTGGCGGATTGCCTGTCCAAGCGCCTGGATATTCGGGCGCTGCTTTATCCCCGAGACGTCCGGGAACTGGGCGCCACCACCAACACCCTGGCTGCCGATCTGCGCAACCGGGGCTTCGATGGCTTCGTGCATCTGGAACTTGACAGCGACCTTCGCAAGCGTCTGGTCGGAGACGTTGATGCCAGAAATACCCTCATCCAGTGCGTAACGGAGACTCGCCTATGAGATGGCTTGCCGTGATTCTGGCTTCTGCGCTGCCCCTCACCACCGTCGGTGACGACCTGCCCGATTCCGCTTCCTATCCTTACTTGGCAGACCCGCTCACTGAACTCGAGCGCGAACGTCAGTCGCCGCGGCTGTTCTGGGAGGCGGCGCAGCGGTTGGATGATTCTGCAAGCTGGGTCTCAAGAGAGAAAAGGCGCCTGGTGCTGGATGCCGGTGAAGAAGCCACCTTTGAACTTGATGAACAAAGCCACCTCCGCCTGCAACTGAATGATGACCAGGCGCCACCCTTGCTATGGCTGTCCCGTGATGGCGAGCTTTGGTGGCAGGCATCCTGGACCCCGGGTACCGAACGCCATGAGTGGTTTCATGTTAAGGACAAGCCATCGCCGCTGCTTGCTCGCCTGGAGGCCGAGACAGCCTTCAGCGGCCGGCTGCTTGTCGCTGCGCTCGATCCTGTGGATGCACCAGATCCCTATCGGGAAGACGGCAGCCAGCGAGGGCTCGAGCAGCTAGAGCTCACCGCTGAGAGTAGCGATCGGCTGGCTGTTCAACGCCTTGGGCGAGACGAGGTTCTCGAGTTGGACGTCGAAGGCCCGGTGGTGCTCGCGCTTGTCAGTCGGCCGGCCGAAGGTGTGGAACATCAGCAGCAGTATTCTCTGAGCTGGAGCCTGGATGGGACCCATTGGAAGCAGATCAGCATCGAGCGAACGCAGGTCAGCACCCTCTATCAGGAAGTAGGTACGTCTGAGCTGCATGGCGGCATGGACCGGCGCTATCTGACAATTCCCGAGGGTGAGCACCGCCTCAGACTCAAGGCATCCCTGGCGCTGCTGGCAAGAATCGAGCAGGCCGAAGGGGGCTACTTTCTGACTTTTAACGAACCCGAACCGACGACTGCCGATCTTACCCAGGCGTTACTCGACGAACCTCTCAGGGCAACTGGCAAGACCCTCGAGGAAGTGGACGCCCTGCGTCAGTCGAATCATCTCGACGGTGCCGCGGATATCGCCCTGGGCTTTCTAGAACAGGGCTTTCTAGAACAGGGCTATCTCGAGCAGGACTCGCCGGCCTGGCCCGGTGCCAGGCGGCAGCCGGCAAGGCAGGCTCTTGCTGATGACATTGAGCGAAGCCAGCGCTTTTTTCGCAATCTATTCCCCGACGCTGGTACTGAACCTCTGGCGTTAGACACCGCCTGGTTCGCCACGACAAGCCCGCTGGAACTCGAGGCCGATGAGGACTACTACCTGGGTGAAAACGTGCTCGACCGTCTGGGCCGTGGCCTCTTCGTCGAATTGGCGAAAGAACCTCTGAGCTACCCGCTGCCGGCTCGCTTCGGGCCTTCACGCCTACGCCTTTCCGTCGCACGTCTTAGCCCCGTGAAAGCTGTGGAGTTGTGGGTTCAATATGACGATGCAATACCGCAACGGCTCAGACTCACAAACTCTGCATTGCGGAGTGATCTGCCTACACCCGAGGATGCTGTGCTATCGCAGGTTCGGGCACACGCTCATTCACAAGGCCACGTGCAAGGTACGTCGTTGGTGCATCCGACCCTCGGGGGTAATTTCACGGCACAACGCGAGGCCGGCCATTACTGGCCGACGGCCACCGTGATGTTGCCTCTGCCTGCTGATGTCGACGAGGTGCGTGTCTGGAGCGACGCTACGCTTCCGGTGTCGCTTCAGTACCGGGCAAGCCAACCCTATGAGGCCGACGAGAGGGCCTATCGCACTCTCCTGGAAGAGACGCCTTCCCGTTCCATTGTCGCTCGCCTGCATCAGGCACTTGAAGTGGCCCCGAATCCCGGAACGACGCCGCTTTCCCTTGCCTTGTCGTCGGCGCACGCTCTCGAGAATCAGTGGTATCCGATGCTGCGCTATCTTCACGCCGCCCAGGCCGCCTATCTGGATGACCTGAGTCCGAAGCGTCCTGAGCCGGCAGTGGCCAATCTGGACCAGCGCTTGAAGCGAGCTCGAGCACAGGCGCAACGCGCGGACTGGATCGGCGTGCTGGAGGCCCTCGGCAGGGCGGGTTACGGTCAGGATCCAGAGGCCTATCGGCTGTCACAGAATGCCCTGGAAAACCTGGGTGAGCATTACCTGGCGCAGCGCCAGCGTCTAGCAACGGCCGTCTTTGCGTCTGATGCAAGCACTAGAAACCTGGCAAGCGATGACCTTTTGACGGATTACGCCAGGACCCAGCGCTGGGGAAGTCAGGTTAGTCTGCTGGCCGCACGCTTTTTGCATGAAGGCGACAGGGCGCTTCTCGATCCTCTCGGCAAGGCACTGCATCGCGCCGGCGATTCCCTATGGGCAACTCAGCTTGGCCTGCTGGTCGCTCACCAATCGCCGATGCCAGACTGGCTGCAGGGGGCGGCACACGAAGCCGGCTGGTTGGATACGGCGCAGAGGGGGCCAGACCAGGCGCTTCGCAACGGCGATCTGGCGGCGCGCCAGGGAGATACCGCCCAGGCCATGCAGCACTGGCAGAGAGCCGGGGAAGCAGGCCTTTCACGAATCAACCGTATACGCGAGGCCGAGGATATCGCTCGCGACCTCGAAAGCCCGGATAGTAAGCGTCGCCTGGCGGGAATCCAGCGCTGGATTGCCTGGTCGCTGTCGCCTCAGCAGGACTTCGACTGGGTGTCTCTCGGCAACCGTCTCGAGAGTAGCCAAGGCTTCTCGACGTTGTTCAGTGAAATTACGCGAAAGCCCCTCGCCTTACCGCATGCCAACGCTGACGCACCACTGGAACTCGACGTGGTGGGGCCAACGGTAATGCGTGTCCAACTTCGTCAAGTGGCAAGGGTATCCCGGGAGGCGGGAGAGATGGATTGGCTTGTCGCTGAACTCGTCAACGCTTCGGGCCAGATGACCAGGCTAAAGGCGCCGATTCTCAGCCGTGCAGAAAATCCTTACCTTACGCTGATCAATCAAGGCATCAACACTGCCACCGGCGATGACATCCTGATCGAGATACCCGCCGGCCTGCACCATGTTCGCCTACGGCCCCAGGACCACGACTATTTGACTCAACTGTGGCAATGGCAGCCAACCCAACATTGGGCGGTGCTTCCACCGCTGACGCCGCTGGCCTTGAAGGATCTGCTGCAGGAGCCTGATGACAGGACGGGCTTTCTATCTGCGTCGGTGCCGACGTTTCATCGGGTGCGCGACGAAAAACTCCAGCCGTTGGCTGTCTTGCCTTTCGCGCGGCTGCATACCCTTGATCTTGTTCCCCTGAACGCTTTTTCTTTCAAGGCTGTTCTTGAAACACTTGAATTTCCTGACCAGGCAGTGGGCCCGGGAAGTTGGCCCGAGGGAAGCCATGCCGTGCAGGTGGAAGGTATCGCGACCAATACCGGCGTGCCTGAATCACCTGCTGCAGCACATGCCATTGCCGTGGCGCTGCTTTGGCAGCTTGAGCAGAACCCTGATCTCAGCGAACGGGTTACCGCACGTCTGGCTCAGTTGGCCGGGGCGCATAGCGAAGTGCCGGCTATCCGCCGGCTAGCCGATCGGCTGCTTCAAGGCTACGGCTGGGAACCCATCAGCAGCAGTTTCGAGAGTGCCGGGGTGCGTCAGTTACCCCTGCAGCAGGAGATGCACTCCCCTTTCCGGCGCGTGCGCCAGGCCCTGCTACCCCAATTGCCGGCATCGGCCATGCTGTTGAGCGGCAGAGGCACCGAGGGGGTGGAGCTCTTTACCCCTGATCCACTGGCTATCGAGATTCGCCTGGCGCAGCGCGTGTTGCCCCACGAGGCGAGGATTCCGGCCGAGGTGATGATTCAGGTGGATGACCGCCAGCCCCAAATGGTCCGCCTGTCGGAAAGAGAGTCAGTGACACGACTTCGCCTTGAGGCAGGAGAGCACGCCCTGCGGCTGTGGCTCAGAGAGCCTCGACAGCAGCAATTCGTTACCGCTCGAATTTCTCGGACTGAGGGCTTGGCACCGCTGCTCGAGGACGAGACGCGTACCTACCACATTGCCGCGCCGGACCAACCAGCGAGCTTTTATGTCCAGGGGCCTGCCTGGGTAAGGGTGGATGAGTGGCAGCCAGACAATCGCTCGGACACTGGCTCGACACAGTATCGATATGTGAACGCGGGCTGGCAGGCCCTGACTTTTGAAGCAGGGGATAGCGAAGATCGCTACTATCGCCTGCATGTCTTGCGTCAGATACCGGAGGCCAGGCCACTCGAGCCGGGAATGACCAAGGCAAGCCTTGCCGCTCCTGCCACGGGGCCTTCATCGCCCTCGGCACCTCTCGAACCCGTGGCATGGAAGCCGGAAGATCGCTACCCCGCCGGTACAGACCTGAGCAGCTGGGGGGGCTACCTGGACCTTGTCGAACGCGTCAGTGCTAGCGAAGAGGACCTGATGCCCGCCCAGGGAGCAAGTGCGATGGAGGTCGGTGTCAGCTACCGATTCCGACAGCAGCACAGGCGGCTCTTCAGTCGCAGCGACGTGCTCCTGCGCCGATTCGAGGGTCAGGACGTTCTGGGCGTAAGGCAGTGGGTGGATGTCTACCCTGCGGAAAGCGATTGGCAGCTCGGATTCTTCGGCGAGGCGTATCTTCAGCCCGGGAATGTCGAGGACCTGGATGGTGAGAATCACTGGTCGGCACGGGTCCAGACAAGCCTCGAACGGACCTATCAACTCTCGCCCCGGCTCAGACACGAACCTGGCATTACCCTGAATCAGCGCTGGCTGAGTCTGGATTCGGTACCCGCGACGGCCTTGTCGGCGCTGGATCCGGATGTCTTTTCCCCTTACAAACGCGATCATCAGCGAAGTCTCGTGCTTGCCGATCGCCTTACCTGGACACCCCATCTGGATCAGCGCGTCTATCTCGAGGGGGCCCTGGTCAGCAACGCGTCGCTCAATCCCTTCGATCCTGACCATCTGGAGGTTACTGCAGCCGCGAGGCAGCTGTTCGGTTCCGTGGTGGGGGAGGCGGGCATGCGCTGGCGCCGTTACTTCAACGACGATGACCGTATCTCGAGCCTTGATCGCAAACGGATCTTCTTGGGCGGCAACCTGCTGAGCTTTGATGCTGGCGCCAATGCCCTGACCCTGCGCGCCGAGGCCAACTACGATATCGATCGCAGTGACGTCGGCTGGCGACTGAGAGTGGGTTACGAGGCCAATGCGGGGCGCCTGAGTCCGGCCAGACGCCCGGATGAACTCGACTTTCTGCCCCTTCGACGCGCCCAGCAGCGAGCGCTTGTCGAAACCAACCGTCTGGATCCGGTCTACCCATGAAGTTTAATGCCAATCTCCAGCCTGAAGCCCTTTTGACCGAGGGGCTCTCCGCTCCCTGGCAACGTGTGAATCGACGCCAGATCGCCGCCATCCTCAGCTTTTGTCGCCAAAGCGATCGTCGCCTGCCCAAGGATGACCTTGACGCCTTGTGCCGCGCGCTTCTGGGTACCCTGTTGGACTGGATCGAGGCGCAGCGGCGGGAGATAGTCCGTCTGCATGCCAATCATCATGAGTTCACGGCCAGGCTCGCCAGTGCCGGCTCGGAAGACGAGATCCGCGGGCATGTGCTCGACTATGCCCGCACCCTGGGAGCCGGACGGCGCCAGCTGCTGGGGGATCGTCGCGCCTTCGGTCGCTGGTTTGGCCCTGATGCTGTCAGCGAGCGCTACCAGAAACAGTTCGCCGATTGCGAACGCCACCTTAGCTTCAGCCTGGAGCGACTGGGGGTGTTGGGGTCGATCTACATGGGTGCTGAATCGGTGGCACCGGAGGAGGGCATCCAGCGCTGGCGCCAGCTCGATCTTGAGACGGGCATCGGCGACCTTCTTGCCTACGACGGTGATCTTCGCGTTCGCCTTGCTGCGTTTCATGGTCTGTCCCGCGTTGCCCGAGCGCTGCCTGCCGAAGGCCGAGGCCGCTACCTGGGCGACAGCACCCTGAATTACTGCTATCGGCTGGCGATGGATCACCGCCAGCCGGTCTGGCTCCAGACCGAGGCACTGTCGCTGCTGAGCGTACTGGGGTACCCCGCGGTTGTGGACATCATCCAGCGTCGCCTGACTCGTGCGGCCGAGGGTGATGACTTCTTCGTCCGTCAGCATGCGGTGCAGTTGCTTGGCGAACATCCTGATGATCCGCGACTCGAGGCTCTGCTTGAGTCGGTTCTGCATGACCCCAGCCCTACGGTGCGCCAGGCACTGATTGACCTGCTGGTCAAGCTGCGCCCGGTTTCGCTTGAGCGTCATCTGCTGGCCCTTGCTCTGGAGGATACTGCCAGGGAAGTTCGCGGTTATAGCGTCCATGCGCTGATCCGGCTGGTCGAGAGCGATGTTGCCTACCTTGGTTTCAGTCGGGAGCTTGTCCAGCGTGGCGCCCGCAATGAAAGCAAGCCCATTACCCTGCGCCTGTATTGCCACAGTATTCCGGCCATCGCGGCCATCCTGCTTGAGAAAAACGAGGAGGCGGCACTCGAGCAGTGGTCAAAGGTCGGCTTTGCGGTTCTCACGGCGCTGCATACCGAGGCTGACGACCTGCGCGTGAGGCGCTGGGCAGCTCAGGCACGCGAAACCCTCTGGTGCATGGCTGACCCCGAGGCGCGACGCCTTCACCAGGCGCTGCGTATCCGGCTTGAAAAGGCCCCGGTGCGCAAGCGCCGACGTCTTGAAGTGTCTGATGAGGTGGACGATGACCGCCTGGGTCGCGTATTGAGCGCGCTCACGCAAGACAATTTCGGCCTGGATGCCAGTCGTAGCTCTGGCAAGCTCTCGTTTCAGCGCTGGGAGCGATTTCGTTTTCGGCTCTGGCGGGCCTGGTATGAGCTCATGCATTCCTCGCCAGACAAGCGCCAGGCAGGCCATCACACCATCGGGCGAGTCTACTATGGCCTCTTGCAGGTGCCCTCTGCGAGGATGTCGGAGCTGAGTCCCACCAAAGTGCCCGGGGAGCCCCTGCACATGAGCGACGAGGACGGGTGGCGCCCCTACCTGCCCCTGGTGGACCAGGTGATATCCAGCCTGGATCAGTCCTGGCCGACTCGGCCAATGAAGCTCTACACGAGCGAGGGTGTGACCGAAATCACGCCTCCAAGCGGGCTTTTCTCTCGCCTGCGCGCGCGACTCAAGCTCACCTTCCGGTTTGCCCAGTACGCCCGGCTGCGCAACTGGGAAGCCGACAGCGGCGGGGCCCCGAATGGCTACATGACGGCGCTTCAGGCGCTGGGTTTCCAGGTTGGTTTTCGCACCCATACCGACCCTGAGGCCAGGCCATTGCCCGCCGACCCGGCGGTGCAGCGGTTCTTTCCCGCTATTGTCTTCCCGCCCCTGCTCCTCAGCTGGTGGCAGGAGTACACGGACTACTTCGTTTCCGTATACCAGAATACCCTTCGTCAGTTGAGTGTCTTTCTGGCCGGCATGCTGGCCTTGTTCGTCGGGCGGCATGTCTATGTCAACCTGACCACGCGTCGTGCCCGCAATCAGTTGCCATTGGTGATCGGCGGTTGGGGAACCCGGGGAAAATCGGGCACCGAACGCCTCAAGGCCGCTCTGTTTAACGGTCTCGGCTTTCATGTGATCTCCAAGACCACGGGGTGCGAGGCAATGTTTTTGCACGGCTACAGTCACCGCGATCTTCAGGAGATGTTCCTGTTCCGGCCTTATGACAAGGCGACTATCTGGGAGCAGGCGGACCTGGTGAAGCTGTCCAGAAAACTCGACGCTGACGTGTTTCTCTGGGAGTGCATGGGGCTGACGCCCTCCTATGTGCGCATCCTCCAGAAGCAGTGGATGCGCGACGATATATCCACCATCACCAATACCTACCCCGACCACGAGGATATCCAGGGCCCGGCGGGCATCGATATCCCGATTGTCATGACCGAGTTCATCCCTCGAAACTCCACCCTGATCACCAGCGAGGCGGAGATGCTGCCTATTCTGCAGCAGGCCGCTTGGAAACTCGGCACGAAGTGTTACCACATTGGCTGGATCGAATCCGAGCTCTTGCCCGGCGACACCCTTTCCCGTTTTCCCTACGAGGAGCATCCCACCAATATCGCGCTGGTGCTGCGAATGGCCGACGAGTTCGATATTCCCCATCTATTTGCGCTCAAGGCCATGGCCGACCACGTGATTCTCGATCTCGGTGTGCTCAAGGTCTATCCACTGGCCCATGCTCGGGGGCGCAAGTTGCAGTTCACCAATGGCATGTCGGCCAATGAGCGCCTGGGGGCGCTGGGCAACTGGAACCGGCTGGGATTCGACAAGCAGGACCCGGAGGCCGAGCCGGGTGTCTGGGTCTCGACGGTGATCAATAACCGGGCCGATCGGGTGGCTCGCTCGCGGGTGTTCGCCGACATCCTGGTCAATGACATCAGCGCGGATCGTCACTTTCTCATCGGCACCAATCTCGAGGGCCTGATGGGCTACATCGAGGAGTCCTGGCAGGAACGCCGAGAAGAAACGACGCTTTGGCCGCGCTCCCAGGACACCCCCGATCCGTCTGTTGAATGGCATCGCCTTGCCAGGCACCTACGGGTTTGCGTCACCGAAGAAGCGGTGTTGGGTAGGCTTTCGGCCATGCTAGAAGGCCTGGGGCTGGCCCATGACACTCAGGTGCTTGCAGACCACCTTGCTGACCCCGGTGACTACCTGAAAGGCCTCGCAAAGCAGGAGCCCGAGCTAGAAAATGCGCACGGCCGGGGGGGAGGCTCGCTATCCCGCCATCTCGAGACGATTCTTGCTCATCATCTGACCTGTTATCGGGAATGGCAGATGTTCAGCGAACTTGAGCTCCGCATCGCCCAGGAGCCTGCTCCTTCGGAGGCCCTCGACAATCAGGTTCGAGACCTGCTCTGGACGTGGTTCAGACGCCGCATCGAGATCGTGCGCTCGCCCTTCGTGACCGGTGAGCAGCTGGTCAACCTGATCTGCGATCAGACCCCGCCGGGCTACACCAACCGCATACTCGGCATGCAGAACATCAAGGGCCCGGGGCTTGACTGGGTCTACCGCTGGCAGGCCTGGGACAAGATTCACGCAGCGGGGGAGATGATGTTGAATGGCAACCGCGGGGAAGCCACACGTGGTCTTCAGTTTCTGGCCAGCTTTCAGGAATATGGCCTGCTCTCGTCCGAGTACATGCAGAATCTGCTGCGCCGTGCGCGTGAGCTGCCAGTGGCCCAGAGCGAAAGCTTTCAGGCGGAGTTGCGGCTGATTGCCGCCAACCTCGAAAGCAGAAACAAGCCCGCGGAAGAGGAAGGCCAATCGCCGAGCGAGCCGTCTGAGGGTTTATGGCTGGCCGTTGTGTCCTGGGTGGAGAAGTTCCTCGACGTGGGTGATGCCGTGCGTCGCCGACGCAAGGCTGATTGTATCTATCGCGACATGGTGACGAAGCGCATCAGCACGGCTCGGGCTGCCGATGAGTTGCAGTATCTGACCAAGCGGCAGAAGGGGGGCTGGCTGGTCAAACGTTGAAAGAAATCTTAGTACGAGGGGAAATCCCGCTGAGAAGACCGCTGGACCAGAGCCTGGGTCTGTAATAAGACATATCTGGATTTTTGCATTGGAGGGCCTCTGTGTGAGCCGATGGCCGTGTGTGCTTTTTGGGCGGCTTGACGGTCAGCTTTCCATGCCTCCTGCCACTCCATGCTGAAACACTCAGGCCGGTGGGGGCAGTGACAGGACATGAATGGCGCGGCTGCCTGATCATCGGTGCTATAGTAAATGACGGCCAGCGGTAAAGTGGCGGGCGTCTTTGCCTGCTCATGTGCTGCGCCGGCAAGGAGAGCAAGTTGTTACGAAATATCATCTATCTCATTGGCCTGATCGTCGTGGTGCTGTTCATTCTGTCTGCGCTTGGTCTGCGCTGATTCTCGCCTAGCACGACGTCACGCATTCATTCTGCTCCCAGCATGCCTTCGATGAGGGCATGCAGTTCTTGTTGGAACTCCCCGCCAGGTGAAGGTGGGTGGGGATCTGCCGTAATAGCGACGGAAAGTTTCCGTGCGGGGATCACGTAGAGCGCCTGCCCGCCGAAGCCCCGGCCGTAATAAATAGTTTCGCTGGCGAGTTCGGTGACAAACCAGCCATATCCATAGCCGTCACCTGTCCAGGGTGAACTGCCGCGGGCTTGCCAGGATGCCTCGACCCAGCCCTTGGGCAGTACTCGCAGGCCGTTGACGATGCCGTCGTTAAGATAGAGTTCACCGACCTGGATCAGCGCCCGTGGCGAGAGCCTCATATCGTTGCCCCCGAAGTAGATCCCCTGCGGGTCACGGGGCCAGGCGGGGATGGCAATGCCCAGGGGCTCACCCAGGAGTCGCCTCGCCAGCGCCAGAGTGCTCTCGCCGCTGGCCCGGGTGATCGCCGCAGAGAGCAGGTGGCTGGAGCCGGTGGAGTAAAGCATGCGGCCGCCCGGCTCATCGACGAAGGGGCGTGACAATGTATCTTGCACCCAGTCGGAGCTGGCGACCCAGGCGCCGTAGTTGCTGCCTGAGGTCCGCTCGAGCCCGGCCTGCAGCGACAGCAGGTGCCCGACCGTGATCTCTCGGACACGCGAGTCGACATCGGCGGGTATCCGATCGCCGAGCAATTCGGCAATCGGCTGATCGGGAGAAGCGATCACGCCCTCCTGGATAGCGGCGCCGACCAGCGCCGCCAACACCGTTTTGGAAAGCGACTTTATGTTGGTGGGTCGATCGACCCCTTTGCCGCCATAGGCTCTCTCGAAGCGGATCTCGCCTCGCTCGGCTATTACTACGGCGTGAAGGCGGCCGAGGCTCGACGCCTGGGTGTCGAGACGATCGAGGTCAGCCTGGCTGAGGAGGGGCGGCCCCGAGGCTTGATCGGCCTGCGCATGGCATGCCACGTCGACAGCCAGCATAATAAGCCCCCCCAGCAGGGGGAGAAAAGCCTTCAGGTGGCGCAGGATTGGCATCGGGACTCCTGATCTACTCGATGGTCCAGGCTGGCGCGGATCTGTTATTCGAGGCGCCAGCGGTCGCTGGGTTCCACTACTCATATTTATTGCCAACGAGAGACCATGGCCAAGTTTGAATTGATCGGCACCGCAAGCATTCCCGGCAAGGGTAGCGAGCTGCGGCTGCTTCAGCGCAATGACGAGTTTTCCATCCGCATTGCCGGGACCGCTGGAGAGCTGATGAATACGCGTCTGCACGGTTCCGAGGATGCTCTGGCCGAGCTGGCCTGCCAGCGGGTGGCCGACCGTCCCGGTGTCCGAGTGCTGGTAGGCGGCCTGGGTATGGGTTTCACCCTGGCCGCGGCGCTGGCTGCCCTGGGCGAGGATGCTGAAGTCGTGGTGGCCGAGCTGGTGCCTGGCGTCGTGGAGTGGAACGAGGGTCCGCTGGGCGCCGCCGCCGGCTATCCGCTGAAGGACCCGCGCACTCGAGTCAGCGTCGGCGATGTGGGTGAGCTGCTGCGCCGCGAGCCCGGTGGTTTCGACGCCATCATGCTCGACGTGGACAATGGCCCCGAGGGCCTGACGCGGCGGGAAAACGACTGGCTCTACTCGCCTGATGGGCTGGCCGCCGCTCAGGAAGCGTTGCGGCCGGAAGGGGTATTGGCGGTGTGGTCGGCAGGCCAGGATCCAGCTTTCACCGAGCGGCTGCGGCGCATCGGCTTGCTGGTCGAAACGGTCACGGTGCGCGCCCATCGTCCCGGCAAGGGCGCCAGGCACTGTATCTGGTTGGCCTACTGAGATGGATGCGTCGACTATTTTTCCATCGCAGGATTCTAGCAGAGGGGCGAAACATGAGTGACATGGATGCCGGAGAGCGGCTCTCCAAGCGGCTTGCCAGAGAGCTGCCCTGTTCGCGCCGGGAGGCTGAGCTGTACATCTCTGGTGGCTGGGTGAAGGTTGATGGTCAGATTGTCGAAGAGCCCCAGTTTAAGGTTTTTGAACAGCGCCTCGAACTTGCCCCCGGCGCTACGCCCCGAGAGATTCCACCGGCTACTTTGCTGTTCAACGCACCCGCCAACCTTGTTGCCGGCGTGGACAAGGGCGAAGACCTGGCCAGGCAGTTTATCCGAAAGGCTACGCACTGGGCGGAAGATCCTGCCCGTCAGGTGCCCTTGAAGGCGCATTTCCGCGGCCTGGTGACGCTGCTGCCGCTGGCTCCCGGCGAGGAAGGCCTGCTGGTATTCACCCAGGACCGCGGCGTGGCGCGTCGGCTCGACGAGGGCCGTGCGCGGCTGGAGGAAGAGTGGCAGGTGGAAGTGATCGGCAGTCTGGAAGAGCGCCAGCTAGCATCCCTTTGCGATGGTTCGGCAGTGCCCGGGCGGCGGCTAGCGCCGGGGAAAGTCAGCTGGCAGAGCGAGACACGTCTGCGTTTCGCGTTGAAGGGCATGGTGCCTGGACAGCTTGAACTGATGTGCCGGGCCGTGGGGTTGACCGTGGTGTCGACTCGACGGCTGCGCATCGGCGGAGTATCGCTGGGTCGAGTGCCGGTCGGTGAATGGCGCTACCTGAAACCCAGGGAGCGTTTCTGAGCGTTGAGTCGGACAGGTTGCCGTTACTTTCCCCCGAGTGACCTGCTCTGTATGCTGAGTTTCGAGCATGTTGAACATCAAGCAGTTTGAGTGTGAAGAGCTTGGCCGTTCGGCCCCATGCCGGTCGGTCCCGATCCCCAGGTTGAATCAGAGAGGATGCATCCATGTCGGAAACCTCCCAGACGTCACCATTCAAGGATAACCGTGTCAGGGGACTGGCAGGCGTCGCCGTCGTCGCCGTCATCTGGGCCATCGTTGCCCAGTCCAACTCCGGTTCCCACCGCGAAGCCCGCGAGGCCCTGGAATCCGAACTTGCCGCCCTGGAGTCCCGTAATCAGGCACTGGTCAGTCAGCTCGATGAGCGCGATGAGACCGGCGATGATATCGAGACCCTGGAGGCGCGCCTGGCAGAGCTTCAGGATGAGCGCGATGCCGCCGAGGCTGCCATGGCCGAGGACCAGGCCGAGGCCCGTGCCGAGCTAGATCGCTTGAATGAGGCGATAAGCGAGGCCGAGGCGCAGATCGAGGCGCTTACCGAGCAACGCAATGGGCTTCAGGAAGAGCTCGAGGGGCTGGAAGCACAGCAGGCCGAGCTGCAGGCGACCCTCGAGGCCTTGGGTGAAGAGGTCGAGTCAGTCGAGCAGGCCCGCGACGATGCCGAGGCTGCCCTCCAGGACGCCGAGGCCGCTCGCCAGGAGACCGAAGCTGCCCGTCAGCAGGCCGAGGAGGAGCGCCAGCAGGCGGTTGAAGCACGTGAGCAGGCCGATGCGGCCCGCAATGAGGCCGAGACCGAGCTGGTATCACTTCGCGATCAGACCGCCCAGGCCGAGTCGGAGCTGGCTGGCGTCGAAGCCGAGCTCGAAGAGCGCCAGGCTTACCTCGAGGCCCTCGATGAAGAGGTTGAGGCGCTGGAGATCTGGCGCGACGAGGTGGCAGGAGAGGTCGCCGTGGCTCGCGAGGAGCGTGATGCCGCGCGTACTGAGGTGCAAGAGGCGCGCGCCGAGCTCGACGACGTGAAGATTGCCATCGGTATCGGCCGCGACGAGGTCGCTACCGTCGCGTCCGAAGCAGAGCGCCGCGAGGAACAGCTGGAACGCCTTGAGGCCCAGTTGGCCAGCTGGCGCAGTGAACTCGCCGACCTGGAGGCTAGCGTCACTGCCGAGGAGGCCAACGTCACTGCCGAGGAGGATAGCGTCACCGCTGAGGAAACCGAGGCCGACGAGAACTAATCTTATCTCGAGTTAACGCCAATGTGACGGCGGGCTTCGGCCCGCCGTTTGCCGTTGGGGAACTGGGACGGCGCCTGGCCTCATGCGTATACTGGAACGGTAGTCGATTTCTGGCGGAGCGGGACGACATCGTCCAGCGTCGGCCGAAGACAAGCGAGAGGAGCAGTTCGTGATCGAAGGGGTCAAGCATATCGTCGCCGTGGCATCCGGCAAGGGCGGGGTGGGGAAATCCACCGTGACCGTGAACCTGGCATTGGCCATGGCCGCCGAAGGCTACCGAGTGGGCATTCTTGATGCCGACATCTATGGCCCGAGCCAGGCCCAGATGCTTGGCGTGGGTGAAGGAGTGCGCCCCCAGGCCGCCGGCGAAAACCGCATGTATCCGCTAAAGGCCCATGGTCTCCAGGCCATGTCCATGGCCTTCATGGTTGATGTTCGTGAGCCTATGGTATGGCGCGGTCCCATGGTGGCCGGGGCCTTCCAGCAGCTGCTGTCCCAGACCCAGTGGGACGATCTCGATTTCCTGTTCATCGACATGCCGCCGGGCACCGGCGATATTCAGCTGACTCTAGCTCAGAAGGTCCCAGTTGACGGCGCGGTGATCGTCACCACGCCCCAGGACATTGCCCTGCTGGATGCCCGCAAGGGCATCGAGATGTTCCGCAAGGTCAATGTGCCGGTATTCGGCGTGGTGGAGAATATGAGCCTCCACGTCTGTTCAAATTGTGGCCATGGCGAGCCGATCTTCGGCGAGGGCGGCGGCGAGCGCATCGCAAATGAGTACGAGACCCGTCTGCTAGGCCGGCTACCACTGGCGCTTTCCATTCGCGAGCAGGTCGACGGCGGGCGACCCACGGTGGTCGCTGAACCAGACGGCGAGGTCACCGCCACCTTCCGTGATATGGCGCGCCAGGTGGCCGAGCAGGTGCAGGGTCAGGGGGCCGAGGGGCCAAGCATTTCCTTCGGTGACTGAGCGAGGTGACGCCCGTGCGCGGGGCCGCTATCATGGCCGCCTCGCGCCTCGCGCCTCGCGCCTCGCGCCAGGCCCAAGACTTAACTTCAGCAGGAAACGTCCCGATGAGCATCAAGTCCGACAAGTGGATTCGCCGCATGGCCGCCAAGGAGGGAATGATCGAGCCCTTCGAGGCCGATCAGGTTCGCTATGTGAACGACCGTCGGGTGATCTCCTACGGCACCTCGAGCTATGGCTACGACGTGCGCTGCGCGGACGATTTCAAGGTGTTCACCAATATCCACTCAGCGGTCGTGGACCCCAAGGCCTTCGACGAGAAGAGCTTTGTCGACATCAAAGGCGATGTCTGCGTCATTCCGCCCAATTCCTTTGCTCTGGCGCGCACCGTGGAATATTTCCGCATCCCGCGCAGCGTGCTGACCATCTGTCTGGGCAAATCCACCTATGCGCGCTGCGGCATCATCGTTAACGTGACGCCGCTGGAGCCCGAGTGGGAAGGGCACGTGACACTGGAGTTTTCCAACACCACCAACTTGCCGGCCAAAATTTACGCCAATGAGGGTGTTGCCCAGATGCTGTTCCTCGAGTCCGATGAGGTGTGCGACATCTCCTACAAGGACCGCGGCGGCAAGTACATGGGGCAGCGTGGGGTGACGCTGCCCAGAACCTGATAGCACCCCGTGCCCGATGGCCCAGTAATGCTCGGCAGGTGTCAAGGCAGAAAACAAGAACCCCCGGCGGAGTCATCCGGCGGGGGTTCTTCGTTCACGTGAGCCATGGACACGAGAGCACCCGGCCACCTGGCAGCGTGCGTTGCTAGTCCTCGTCTAGCTCTTCGTCCAGCTCTTCGTCCAGCTCTTCCGCAGCATCGGCGTGGGAAAGTCGAATGCCCTGGGGGGGGAGAGGCATGCCGTCCAGGGTGGCGCCGCCTGGCGTGAACTGCAGGCGTCCCTCCAAGCACCACTTGACGGCGATCGGGTATATCAGATGTTCGCGGGCGTGCACTTTCTCCTTGAGGCTTGACTCGGTCTCCCCATCGACCACGTTGACCACCGCCTGAATCACCACCGGCCCGCCATCGAGTTCCTCGGTGACGAAGTGCACGCTGCAGCCGTGCTCGGTCACGCCGTCGGCCAGCGCCCGGGCGTGGGTGTTGAGTCCCTGGTAGGCGGGTAGCAGCGAGGGATGGATGTTGAGCATGCGACCCAGAAAGCGTTGCACGACGCGCGGGGTGAGGATCCGCATGAAGCCGGCCAGCACGATCAGGTCCGGCTCGTGGCGCTCGATCACCTTGATCAGGGCGCCATCGTAGGCCTCGCGGCTGTCGTACTCGCGGTGCGGCAGCACCACGGCATCGATGCCGGCTTCCTTGGCGCGTATCAAGCCGTAGGCGGCAGGTTCGTTGGAGATCACCGCCACAATTTCGCCGCCCAGGCGTTCATGCGTCTGCTCGTCGATCAGCGCCTGCAGGTTGCTGCCGCCGCCGGAGATCAGCACCACCACTCGCCGGGCACTTGTTGGCTCCGAGGCGAAGTCGTTGAGGGTGTCGCTGCTAGGGTCAGTGTCGCTCATGCCTTGAGATTCTCCAGTCGCACCTGGGGCGCGTCGTTTTGCCGGGCGACGATCTCGCCGATGTGGTGCACCGTCTCGCCCTGGGCCTGCAGGTGGGCGCAGGCCTGGTCGGCCTTCTCGGCCGGCACCACGACCACCATGCCAACACCGCAGTTGAGCACCCGGTACATCTCCTCCTCGGCCACGTTGCCCTGCTGCTGAAGCCAGTCGAACACCGCCGGCCGCGTCCAGCTATCCAGGTCGACCCGGGCGGCGAGGCCCTCTGGCAGCACCCGGGGTAGGTTCTCGGTGAGGCCGCCGCCGGTAATATGGGAGAGCGCATGGACCGGCACACCGCTCTCCTTGATCAGCGACAGCAGCGGCTTGACGTAGATGCGGGTGGGCGCCATCAAGGCGTCGCCCAGAGACACGCCTCCGATGTCGCTAGCCAGGTCGGCGCCGGACACCTCAAGGATCTTGCGGATCAGGGAGTAGCCGTTGGAGTGGGGCCCCGAGGAGGCGATGCCCAGCAGTACATCGCCCTCGGCGACGAGCTTGCCATCGAGAATCTCGGACTTCTCGACCACGCCGACGCAGAAGCCGGCTAGATCGTAGTCGCTGCCCTCGTACATACCGGGCATCTCGGCGGTCTCACCACCGACCAGGGCGCAGCCGGCCTGCTCGCAGCCCTTGCCGATGCCCGTCACCACGTCGGCGGCGATGTCCAGGTCGAGTCTGCCCGTGGCATAGTAGTCGAGAAAAAACAGTGGCTCGGCGCCGGCCACTACCAGATCATTGACGCACATGGCCACCAGATCGATGCCGATGGTGTCGTGTCGACTCAGCTCCATGGCCAGGCGCAGTTTGGTGCCAACGCCGTCGGTGCCGGAGACCAGCACGGGCTCGCGGTAGCCAGTGGGCAGTTCACAGAGGGCGCCGAAGCCGCCAAGTCCGCCCATCACCTCGGGGCGGGTGGTACGCTTGGCGACCCCCTTGATGCGGTCGATCAGGGCATTGCCGGCGTCGATATCGACGCCGGCGTCCTTGTAGCTGAGCGAGGGGCGGGAAGAGGAGTCGGTCATCGGGAGTCCTGTGAGGTGGTCGGCGCGGCGGTGCCCTCATGGGGCTACGGCGCGGTAGGCAAGTCAGGGGCAGAATTGTAGCATCACGGCGTACAGCTGGCAGCCCGTCGGCGGTCGTAGGACAAGGAGGTAGGCATGCTCAGACAGTGGTGGGTCGCGGTAGGCGTGGCGGCGCTGGCGCTGTGGTTCTTCATCAGCATCGAGCCGGTGCTGATGCCGTTCTTCGTCAGCATGGTGCTGGCCTACCTTGGCGATCCGTTGGCCGACCGCCTGGAAGCGAAAGGTTTGTCGCGACGTCTCTCCGTGTCTCTGGTGTTCCTGCTGCTGACGCTGATCATCGTGATATCCCTGCTGCTGGTGGTGCCGGTCCTGGGGCGTCAGCTCGGCCAGCTGGTGGAGTCGCTGCCGGCAATGCTTACCTGGGTGGAGGAAACGGTGCTGCCCTGGGTGCAGTCGCTTACCGGTATGGACTTGACCACGGACATTGACGCCCTTCGCAAGACGGTGATGGCCAACTGGAAGGAGACGGGCTCCTTCGCAGCAGCGCTGCTCTCCCAGGTGTCGCGCTCAGGTCTGGCGTTTGTTGCCTGGATCGGCAACCTGGCGCTGATTCCGGTTGTCACCTTTTACCTGCTGCTGGACTGGGACATCATCGTTGCCAAGGTGCGCAATTGGCTGCCGCGGCGCTGGGAGACCTCCGTTATCCGTCTTGCTGGCGAATGTGACGAGGTGCTCTCTGCTTTCTTGCGCGGTCAACTAATCGTGATGCTTTGCCTGGGGGGGATCTATGCCATCGGCCTGACGCTGTTGGGAGTCAGCTTTGGCTTGCTCATCGGCTTGCTATCGGGGCTGGCCAGCATCGTGCCCTATCTGGGCGTGATCGTCGGCATCAGCGTGGCCGGCGTGGTGGCCTTCTTTCAGGTGGGTGAGTGGTGGATGCTGCTGGGGGTGGCGGCAGTATTTGGCTTTGGTCAGATAGTGGAGAGCGTGGTGTTGCAGCCAAAACTGCTCGGCAACAAGATCGGCCTGCATCCCGTGGCAGTGATCTTTGCGGTACTGGCCGGCGGCAATCTTTTCGGCTTCACCGGAGTGCTGCTGGCGCTGCCGGCAGCGGCGGTGATCATGGTGCTTTTGCGGGAACTCAACGAACGTTACAAGAACAGCCCCTTGTATGACGCCAAGCTTTCCCGACCTGACGATGAGGAGACCCCATGAGCAGGGCCCCGGCGCAGCTGCCGCTGGGTGTTGGCTTGCGTGACGATGCCACCTTCGCCAATTACCATCCCGGGTCGAACGCTAATCTGGTCGCTCGCTTGACCCAGCAGCTTGACGAGGGTGGTGAATCTTTCCTCTTTCTGTGGGGAGGGGATGGCGTTGGTCGTAGCCACTTGCTGCAGGCCGCTTGTCATGCCGCCTCGGACCGTGATCTACGCGCCCTGTACCTGCCCCTGGCCGAACTCGGCCACTTTCCACCGCTGATGCTAGAGGAGATCGAGCGCCTCGACCTGGTGGCCATCGACGACCTGGAACGGGTGCTGGGGAGAAAGCGCTGGGAGGAGGCACTGTTCCATGCATTCAACCGCTTGCGAGACGCGGGCAAGCGCCTGGTGGTGGCGGCCGACGCCGCCCCGAGGCAGCTGCCCGTCAAGCTGCCCGATCTTGCCTCGCGGTTGACCTGGGGGGTCACCTTTCACGTCCAGGGTCTCGACGATGGAGGCCGGCTGGCCGCGCTGCAATTGCGCGCACGAGCGCGCGGCATGGCGCTCCCCGACGAGGTGGCCCGCTTTATATTGCATCGTGGTCCGCGGCGGCTGAGCGAACTGTTCGAGGTGCTGGGCACCCTGGACAACGCCTCGCTGTCGGCCCAGCGCCGGCTGACCATTCCCTTTGTCAAGCAGGCGCTGGGCTGGTAGTGAGGTTGAGGCTGTTCAGCGGCTGAGGTCGACCCTGAGTTGCTGCCCGTTGCCCAGGCGCACCTGCTGAATGATCACCCGCGTCTCTCCGGTGATCGGGTCCTGGCCACTGCCCGAGACATAAAATTCTCCCGAGGGTAGGCCGCCGATACGGAAATGGCCATTGCTGTTGGTATAGCTCGTATGGGTGTATTCCTGAGCACGCGGATCGGCGCGCGCTACGGCCCTCCCTGCCAGTGCCTGCTCGGCAGCCTCGGCGGAATAGGTGGTCACGGGTGCGACCGAAACCGGACGGTTCGCCAGCGGGATTCCGTTCAGGCTCAGGCGCCCGCTTATCTCGGCACTGCCCGTCTTCTCAAGAGCGGCGTATTGCGCCTCGGGGAAGGCTACCTGGCGTTGGATTCGGCCTGGCGTGACGTCGCGAGGCTCCTCGACGCGGTAGGGAACATCTGCGGGCTCTTCTGCCACGCGGTCGATCACCTCAATGCGATCGGTGGTCGACGGGCCGGGGGGCATGATCTCGCAGCCCGCCAGCAACAGTCCTGGCAGTAGCATAGCTATCCAGCGTTTCATGTCGTCACTCCCTGAGAAGCATTATTGGCGCCCTGTACAAGTGCCAGCATAGCGCAGGCCAGTGCCTATGAAATCTTTCTGTTCTCCAGCACACGAAAGCCGCTGCCCTGGAGGGCAGCGGCTTTTCGAAGTGTAGCGTCTGCCGGCCTGGGCCGGCAGCGAAAGCTTACTTCTGGGCAGTGGCCTTGGTGGCGGTCGCCTGGGCCTGCTTGACGTTCTCTTCGGTCATCTTCTGGCTCTGCTGAACGAAGTCCTGCTGCAGGGCGACAACTTTCTCGGCATCGCCCTTCATACGCTCGGCGAGGTCCTTGGCGACTTTCTGCTGGCCTTCCATGTAGCTCTTCAGGCCTTCGGCATCCTTGACGGTCATCAGGGTGCGAAGCTGAGCCAGGCCGGTATCGGTGTAGGCCTTGGTGGCTTCCAGCTGTGCGTGAGCCAGCTTTTCGGCGTAGTCCACGCTCATGGCAGCATAGGCGCGGGCCGGGCCGAAGAAGAGGGCGTCGAACTGCTGGGTATCGAACTGCTTGGCGTCGAAGTTGAAGGCGTTCATCATGGTAGAACCTCCTGGTTCATCTGGTGTTGAGGAGCAGGAAGCCTGCCCTGTTGCAGTGCACAATAGCAAAGAGGTTTGTGCGCTGCAACATCTGTTGGAACGAAAATTTTCATGCCTTGTTGAACCTTCAGACTTGCGATCCGGAGGCGTCGGCGCGAGCCTGGAACAGGCCACCAACGCCGTCTACAAGGAGCCAACCATGACCGAGATGCGACTCGAGCGCGACAGCATGGGGGAGCTTGAAGTGCCGATTGACGCACTCTACGGCGCCCAGACCCAGCGCGCTGTCAACAACTTCCCGGTATCCGGCCAGTCGATGCCGCCCCCCTTTATTCACGCCATCGCGCGCATCAAGCTTGCCGCGGCCCGGGTCAATGCCGAGCTTGGCCTGCTTGATGCCCCCCGTGCCGCGGCGATCGCCTCCGCCGCCGAGGCGGTGATCCGCGGGGAGCATGACAATCAGTTTCCGGTGGATCTCTTTCAGACCGGTTCTGGCACCTCCAGCAACATGAACGCCAACGAGGTGCTGGCCAATCTGGCGAGCCGCGAGGGTGTTGAAGTAAGGCCCAATGACCACGTCAACATGGGGCAGTCGAGCAACGACGTGATCCCCACGGCGATCCACGTCTCGGCGGCGCTGCAGGTCACCGAGCGGCTGCGCCCGGCGCTGGTGCATTTGCGCGAGACCATCGAGGCCCGGGCGGTGGAGCTAGATGACGTGGTCAAGACAGGTCGCACTCACCTGATGGACGCCATGCCGCTCCGCATGAGTCAGGAGCTGGGGGGATGGGCGAGCCAGGTGGGCCAGGCCATCGAGCGCCTCGATAGCGCTTTGGTACGTCTCTGCCGACTGGCCCAGGGCGGCACCGCGGTGGGCACCGGCATCAACGCCCACCCGGCGTTTGCCGAGCGCATGGCGGTGGAGCTGTCGCAGCAGACGGGGCTCACCTTCTCGCCCAACGACAGCTTCTTCGCCAGCCTGGCCTCTCAGGATGCCGCGTTGGAACTCTCAGGGCAGCTGCGCGGATTGGCCTGCGTGATCATGAAGATCGCCAACGATCTGCGCTGGATGAATTCTGGCCCGCTGGCCGGGCTCGGTGAGATCGAGTTGGAGGCGCTGCAGCCGGGGAGCTCCATCATGCCGGGTAAGGTCAACCCCGTGATTCCGGAATCAGCGGCCCAGGCCGCCGCCCAGGTGATCGGCCTGGACGCCGCGGTGGCAGTGGCGGGGCAGAGCGGCAACTTCCAGCTCAACGTCATGCTGCCGCTGGTGGCCCACAACCTGCTTACCTCGATCACCCTGATGAGCAATACCGCTTGGCTGCTTGGCAATCGGGCCATCGCCACCTTCAAGGTGCGCGAGGAGAATCTGGCTGAGCCGCTGTCTCGCAACCCCATCCTGGTAACGGCACTCAACGGAGTGGTCGGCTATGACGCTGCCGCGGCCATCGCTAAGGAGGCTTATCGGGCCGGGCGGCCAATCCTCGACGTGGCCGATGAGCAGACTGAGCTTTCCCGCGGGGAGTTGGAACGCCTGCTGGACCCGGCGGCTCTGACCCGAGGGGGCATCCCGAAGTAGCGCTCAGGTCCGCGGCTCGCGTTGCTGTCCTGTCTTCCCGCTATTGTCGTTCGCTCTGCGCAGATTGCTCGGATGCAAACACGGCGCATTTGAATGCGAACCAAAAAGTGATGGCGAGCTTAACCGTATTGGGATCCGTTAACGAGGCCGGTGGAGCATCAGTCGGCGATATGCAGTGTCACGTCGTGATGGGCCATCAGCTGGCAAATTGCCTGCGGCGGGCGACGGTCGGTGAAGAGAGCGCCAATCTGGGAAACGTTGCCCTGGCGCACCGAGGGGTTGCGGTGGAACTTGGAGTGGTCGGCGGCGAGGTAGACCTGGCGGGAGTTGCGGATGATGGCTTGGGCGACGCGTACTTCCTGGTAGTCGAACTCCAGCAGGGAGCCATCTTCGTCGATGCCGCTGATGCCGATGATGCCGTAGTCGACCTTGAACTGATTGATGAAGTCGATGGTGGCCTCGCCGATGATCCCGCCGTCACGGGAGCGTACCTGCCCGCCGGCGATGATCACGTTGAAGTCCTCCTTGTGCTGGAGGATGGCGGCGACGTTTAGGTTGTTGGTGATCACCTCGAGATCGCGGTGCTCCAGCATCGCCTCGGCCACCACCTCGTTGCTGGTGCCGATATTGATGAACAGCGAGGAGCCGTCGGGAATATGTCGGGCCAGCAATGCCGCAATGCGCTGCTTGGCGTCGAGGTTGAGGGTCTTGCGGGTGCTGTAGGCAGTGTTGACGGTACTCGACTCCAGGCCGGCGCCGCCGTGGACGCGACGGATCAGACCTTCTTCGGCCAGGGCGTTGAGGTCGCGGCGTATCGTCTGAGGGGTAACCGTGAAGTGCTCGGTCAGCTGTTCGATGCTGGCATATCCCTGACGGCGTACTAGGTCGACAATGGCTTCCTGTCGCTGTTGCTGGTTCATGCTGACTCCTTGTAATCCCGCCATTGTAGGCGATGATCGCCGCATTCGGCAGCCGCTGATCTGTTTCTATCCGGCTAAGGTAGCAGAGAATTCCGAACATGCCGGAGCACTCTTGGTGACAACAAACGAACATACAATGATAAACGACAGGAACCTGCTTGGTAGATTATCAGTTTGCGAACTACTCTCGACAGCATGGACTCAGCACAGGCGCCTGCTCCTACCAGTTCAGTGACTCGGAGTGCGCAGGATTGTCGGCCTCGGCCTCAGGGCTGAGCCTCTCGGGGGTCCATTCCGGGGTTTCAGCAAAGTACTCGTCAAAGCGTTCACGGGCCTGGTCGCCGAAGAGGATCTCGCAGGCCTCCATGAGGCCAGGAGACCGCCTGATACGCTCGTTGCTGACCACCAGAGAGATTTTCGACCGGCGACGCAGAAAGTCTTCTAGCCGGGTGATCATCTCACGGCGCTGTGCCTGACCGAGTTCACAGCGCAGGTACTCGGTACCCTCGATCAACAGCTCGCCCTGACGCGGGTCCTCGCGGATCTCCTCGAGCAGGTCGAGGGCGTGAGTGCCGTAGCGCCGCCACAGGCGTGCCGTCAGGGGCTCGGAGGCCTCCGGCGACGTCATGGCGTCGAGTTCCATGAGCTCAGCCTGATGGAGGAACTCCTCCTTGACCGATTCGGAGGGCTCGCCGTACCAGCGATAGCCTGGATACGGCACCGAAACCCCGAGTCGCTTCACCTCATCGACGATCTCTTCCCCGACATTCAGACAGTCGGTAAGCTTGCCGCCGAAGATGCTGATATGGGCTTCGGCGTCATCGGTATCGATGGCATGCTTGCGGGAGAGTTGCAAGAAGTCACGACCCCCACCCGCGCTGGTCTTTATAGCGAGGGGTCTGACACCGCAGCGGGTAGCGATGATATCGTTTCTGCTCAGTGGGTTGTCCAATTCCAGGCGCTTGTTGATGTTGTCCAGCACGAACTGGGTATCCTCGTCGGTCACATGTACCTCGGGTTTCTCCATGCGCGTGTCGGTGGTGCCAATGCAGGTCCGCTGACCCATCGGGATAACGAAGAACAGCCGGCCATCATCGGCGAAAAACGCCAACACGCGCTTGCTGTCGGTAAGCCGCGGCACGATCAGGTGAATGCCCTTGGAATAGGCGTGCTGGTGCTGAGTCTGCTGCCCGGTCAACGCATTGTGCTGGTCGGCCCAGGGGCCCGCCGCATTGATCAGTACCTTGGCACGGATCTCGAAGGTATCGCCGTTCATGACATTTCGGGCACGTGTGATCCAGACGCCATTTTCGCGCCTTGCTCCCTGCGACTCGACATAGTTAGCCACCATGGCGCCGTAGTTCAGTGAGGTGCGTACGAAATTGAAGACGAAACGGGCGTCATTGTCATGCAGATAGGCGTCAGAATATTCGAAGCCGCCTATGGAACCCTGGGTATCGACGATCGCCTCCTGCTTCTTGATGGCAGAAGGACTCAGGAAACGCGGAATCCGTGTGAAGCCGTTACCCATCAGCCAGTACAGCCAGCTACCAGCCCATAGATAGCGCGGATGGTAGCGAAAGCCGCTGGCAATGGTGGTCAAAAAACGGATTTCCTGGACCGTTGAGGGAAAACTCTTGATCAGATGATTGCGGCTCTTGCAGAGCTTGCGTACCAAGGCAAAATCATAGCTCTCCATATATTTGATGCCGCCCCAGACGAGATTGGAGGAGTGCATGCTGGTCTCACCGGCGAAGTCACCCCGGTCGATCAGGCCCACCTTGACACCTTTTCCGGATAGGGCGGCGGCGGCTGAAGCGCCGTTGATGCCTCCGCCGATGACCAGGACATCGAACGTCTCGCTGGAAAGTTTTTCCATATTGCTGTCGCGCAATTGCATGAAGGGACCCCTTCAGAGGTAGTTAAGGTTCTGTTTGGCGGACGCTGAACATTGAGCCCCCCAGGGCGCTCGTCATGCTCGATGGGACGCCCCGGGGAACACAGACTGACGAGAAGGGTTACTCTTCCTCTTCGCGCTCCCAGTCCATGCTGCGTCTGACGGCCTTTTTCCACCCCTTGTAGGCGCGCTCGCGGCTTTTGCTATCCATCTGCGGCTCGAAGGTACGCTCCAGGATGCCCTTGCTCACTACCTCCTCCTGGGTCCAAAGGCCCACGGCAATACCGGCCAGGTAGGCGGCCCCCAGGGCGGTGGTTTCAGTGATCTTGGGACGATCCACATTGACCCCTAGCATGTCGGCTTGGAACTGCATCATGACGTTGTTGGCCACGGCACCTCCGTCAACGCGCAGGGACTTCAGTGTGATCCCCGAATCGGTCTGCATGGCATCAATGACGTCCTTGGTCTGGTAGCCCAGAGAATCTAGTGTGGCCCGTATGATGTGTTCTTTGCGGGTGCCGCGGGTGATCCCAAAGATCGCGCCGCGTGCATACATGTCCCAGTAGGGCGCTCCGAGCCCCACAAAGGCAGGAACCACGTACACACCGCCGGAGTCGTCAACTTTGCTGGCGTAGTACTCCGAATCCTGGGCCGAATCGATGAGCCTGAACTCGTCACGCAGCCACTGCACGGCCGCACCGGCAATGAAGATGGAGCCTTCAAGGGCGTAGTTGACCTTGCCGTCTATCCCCCACGCGATAGTGGTCAGCAGGCCGGACTTAGAGGCAACTGGGGTCTCGCCGGTGTTCATCAGCAGGAAACAGCCGGTGCCGTAGGTGTTCTTGACCATTCCCTTCTCGAAGCAGGCTTGACCAAACAGGGCCGACTGCTGGTCCCCTGCGATACCGGCGATAGGTACACGGGCACCACCAAACATCTCGGCCCCCGTATTTCCATAGACCTCGCTGGAAGGACGTACCTCGGGAAGCATGGATGCCGGGATGTCGAGCTCCTCCAACATGCGCTGGTCCCACTCCAGGGTGCGGATGTTGTAGAGCAGCGTTCGCGAGGCATTGCTGTAGTCGGTCACATGGCGCTCGCCGCGGGTCAGGTTCCATACCAGCCAGGTATCCATGGTCCCGAACAGCAGATCGCCGCGCTCAGCCTTCTCGCGCGCCCCTTCGACATTGTCCAGAATCCAGCGAATCTTGGTTCCTGAGAAATAGGCATCTGCCACCAGGCCGGTGGTCTCGCGAATGTAGTCCTCCAATCCGCGTGCTTTGAGCTCGTCACACAGGGCCGCTGTGCGGCGATCCTGCCAGACGATAGCGTTGTAAACAGGCTTTCCTGTATGACGGTCCCAGACCACGGTGGTCTCGCGCTGATTGGTGATGCCAATAGCCGCCACTTCGGAAGGCTTGATGCCCTGCGTTTCCAGGACTTCACGGGCCACGCCCATCTGGCTGCCCCATATCTCCATGGCATCATGCTCGACCCAGCCGGGGGTAGGGTAATGCTGACGGAACTCTTTCTGGGCAATGCCCACAATCTGGGCGTCTCGATCGAAGAGGATGGCGCGGCAGCTAGTGGTGCCTTGATCGAACGACAGGATGTATTGTTTTTTCATGAGATGTCTCCCTCGTTTTATCGAGTAGTTCCTGATTTTTTGTATTGGTACTGCATTTATCAATCCTGGTCAGATGCCGTGTTCCGGCTTGACCATCGCTTCTCGACGATGAAATCTACGCCCAGGCACACCACGATGACTCCCAATGCGATCGTCATGGCCAGCGAATTGCCGTCGATAAAAACGTGGCGGTAGAAAAGGCCGCCGGCAGCGCCGCCGACCAGGGGGCCCACCACAGGGATCCAGGCATATTTCCAGTTAGATTCTCCCTTGCCTGCAATAGGCAATATGAAATGTGCCAGCCGCGGCCCCAGGTCCCTGGCAGGGTTGATGGCGTAGCCGGTGGTGCCACCAAGGGACAGCCCGATGGCCAGGACCAGCAGCCCGATGATCAACGGATTGAGACCCTCGGTGAATTCGTTAGCACCGATGGCAAGTACACCCAGTACCAGCATGAAGGTACCGATGATTTCGCTCATCAGGTTGGAGGGCGTGTGGGGGATAGCGGGGTCGGTACAAAAGACGGCCAACTTGGCGCCCTGACTCTCGGTTTTCTGCCAGTGGGGGTAGTAGTGCAGCCAGACCACCACCGCACCCATGAAGGCGCCGAGTAGTTGGGCCAGCACGTACCCCGGCACCCTTGACCATGGGAATTCACCAATAGTCGCGAGCGCGATGGTGACCGCGGGATTGATGTGGGCACCGCTGAACTGGCCAACCGCATAGATCGCCATGGTGACGCCCATGGCCCAGCCGAAGGTGATGACGATCCAGCCGCTCGCCTCGGCCTTGGAATGTTTGAGAACGACGCCGGCGACCACACCGCCGCCGAAGATGATAAGGATCATCGTGCCGAAGATCTCCCCCAGGAAAGGTGTCATAAGTGTTTCCTCTATATTGTAGTTGTGAGGTGTATTCGTTTTCGTTTTCGAACTCAACCAAAGGCAGTTTGCCGACATGAGGCTTCGTAACCGCCACAATCCGAGGGCAGGGAGCTATTGCCACCTCGATTTCTCAGGGGAGGGGGGGAGAGGCCGGAAAACAAGGAGCGCCGACCAAGGCGCTCCAAGCGTTCAAAGGGTAATGCGTGTGCCCAACACTTTAAGAAACGCTGCCAGCCAGGCCGGATGTGCGGGCCAGGCCGGTGCCGTGACCAGGTTGCCATCAGTTTCGGCGCCATCGATAGCGATGTCGGCGTAGGTACCGCCGGCCAGCCGCACTTCTGGCGAACAAGCCGGGTAGGCAGAAACCCGGCGACCTTCGATGACCTCCGCTGCGGCCAGCACCTGGGCACCGTGGCAGACAGCCGCCAACGGTTTGTTATGCTCGGCGAAGTGGCGAACCATCGCGATCACTTCGGGGTCCAGGCGCAAATACTCCGGGGCCCGCCCGCCTGCAATTACCAGGGCATCGTAGTCGGCCGCCTTGACGTCCTTGAAGGTGGCATTGAGGGCAAATTCGTGGCCCGGTTTCTCGGTATATGTCTGGTCACCCTGGAAATCGTGGATGGCGGTCTTCACCTTCTCGCCCTTTTCCTTGCCCGGGCAGATGGCATCCACCTGGTGGCCCACCATCTGTAGAGCCTGAAAGGGAACCATTACTTCGTAGTCTTCGGCGAAATCGCCGACTAGCAGCAGGATGCGTTTTGCAGCCATGGTGTTTTCTCCTGATTGTCATTGTAGTGGGGGTGAGATGCCCCTTTCTTGCGCCGGAACTGGTTGCGGCCGATTGGCTCGGGCCTTGGCGTGTCTGCCCGGGTAGTGTCACGGCGCGTTGTGGGAGAATGCTCATGAATGATTATTTATGAACATCTCCTGGCAAATATTGCGTCATTATGGTGCGGAATGCAACATATCAGGTTAAAATAGTTCGGATACGAACATTGCAGGCCTGCAAGGCTGCCGCCAGCGTCGTATCCTTAACGGGGCAGTCGCTAGAGGCACGACGAGCCGCTCGAACGAGACGGCGACATCCTGATGCTGGCGGCGCTGCAGAAAAAAGATGACGGTATAGAAAGCCAAGCGGCCCTTGACGCCGGCAGATGGAGGCGACAGAGCGCGAACGGCTCTACGATGGCTGAAAGGAAGCGATGGAGAGGGTCAAAAGTGATCGCTGAAGGCTTGCAAAATCCAGCGGAATCGGTAGGATATGCAACCGTTGACGAAGCGAATGATGCTTCGAATCGGAGAAAGCAGGACCATAGCTCAGTTGGTTAGAGCGCCACGTTGACATCGTGGAGGTCGGCGGTTCAAATCCGCCTGGTCCTACCAGCTTCGCTTATCATGACAGCAGGACCATAGCTCAGTTGGTTAGAGCGCCACGTTGACATCGTGGAGGTCGGCGGTTCAAATCCGCCTGGTCCTACCAGTTGCTAAGTCGCCCCCGCAGCGTTGCTGCGGGGGCGACTTGCTGTGGGCGCCTTTCGGATAGGCTGGCGTGTTTTGGGTGCGTTGGCTAGAAAAGCGCCACAAGATCGGTGCGGTCCATCAACACGCCAACCAGCGCCTCGACGCCGGCCTGGTCAGCCTCACTGAAGCGTCCCTTAATCGGGCTGTCCAGGTCGAGCACGCCCCACAACTGGTCATTCACGACAATGGGGACGACCAGCTCGGCGCGTGAGGCAGCGTCGCAGGCGATATGGTCGGCAATGGCGTGAACGTCGTCGATGCGCTGGGTTAGGCGGGTGCGTGCCGCCGCACCGCACACCCCCTTGGCGAAGGGGATGGGGTGGCAGGCCGGCTTGCCCTGGAAGGGACCGAGCCAGAGCGTCTCAGGCTTCCGGTGCAGGTAGAAGCCCGCCCAGTTCAGCTCGGGAATCGCCTCCATCAGGAAGGCACTGGTCTGGGCGCTGTTGGTCAGCCAGTCGCGGCTGTCCAGCAGCGCTTCGAGCTGGCGGGCCAGCAGGGCATAGTCGGCTGTCAATGTGTTATTCCCAGCCGGGTACCGCCGCCGGACCGAACAGCTCGGCCGCCTTGGCCTTCACTTCCTCGGTCTGGTAGGCGCGCACCAGCTGCTGGATTGCCTCGCGCTGCTGGTCGCCGCCACGCACGGCGATCAGGTTGACGTAGGGGGATTCCGGCCCTTCCTTGATCAGGGCGTCGTCCAGGCTCAGACCAGCGGGCTGGGCAAAGGTATTGTTGATGAAGGCCATGTCCACATCCGGCAGCACGCGCGGCAGCTGGGCGGCCTCGATCTCACGGAAGCGGAAGTTGCGCGGGTTCTCCACCACGTTGAGCGGCGTGGCCTCGAGGTTGCTCGGGTCGTCGAGCTGAATCAACCCTTCGTTGTGCATCAGGATCAGCGAGCGGCCCTCGTTGGACGGATCGTTGGGCAGAGCGATCTGAGCGCGCTCGGGCAGTTCGTCGATGGTCGAGTACTTCTCGGAGTAGGCGCCGATGGGATAAACGAAGGTGAGCCCGGCAATGGCAAGATCGTAGCCACGGTCGTTGACCATTGCCTGCAGGTAGGGTTCGTGCTGGTAGGCATTGGCATCCAGGCTGCCGTCTGCCAGGGCGGCGTTGGGGGTCACGTAGTCGGTGAACTCGATGATCTCCACGGTCAGGCCGTACTCGCGCAGGGCAATCTCGGCAGCCACCTGCATCACGTCAGTCTCGGGGCCGGCCACGGTGCCCACCTTGAGGCGGTGCTCATCGGCCAGGGCGGCGCCTGCGCCTGCGCCCAGGATCAGGCTTGAGGCGAGCAGGGTAGAAAGCAGTGTCTTGCGCATGGGATGGTCTCCGGTAGTGATAAAAATAATGATAGGTAATAAAAAATAAAATTTAAATATCTTTTGGCTATTTATGATCGCTCTTGCGGACCAGATAATCCCCCAGGCTCTGGAAGCCCTGCACCATGATCACCAGTATCGCCACTGTGATCAGCATGATGGTGGGATTGAAGCGGTTGTAGCCGTAGCGGATACCCAGGTCGCCGAGGCCGCCGCCGCCCACTGCCCCGGCCATGGCCGAGTAGCTGACCAGGGTCACCACGGTGACGGTCATGGCGGTGAAAATGCCGCCGCGAGCCTCGGGCAGCAGTACGCGAGTGATGATCTGCCACGGGGTGGCACCCATGGATTGGGCTGCCTCCACCAGGCCCGGGTTGATCTCGTTGAGCGCGCCTTCAACCAGGCGGGCGATGAAGGGAACGGCGGCAATGGTCAGTGGAACCGCGGCGGCACTGGTGCCGATGGACGTTCCCACGAGCATTCGGGTAAAGGGGATGATCGCCACCATCAAAATAATAAAGGGAATCGAGCGGCCGATATTGGTGACGATGCCGAGTACGCCGTTCACTGCAGGCTGGGCCAGCACTTGGCCGGGGCGAGTCACGTAGAGCAGCACGCCCAGAGGGATACCCACCAGGGCCGCGATCACCCCGGAAATGGCTACCATATAGAGAGTATCCAGAGTGGCGCTCAGAATCAGGTCAATCATTGCGCTGGACATGGCCGAGCACCTCCACGTGCAGATCATGGGATTCGAGATAGTCGATGGCCTCGCGGGTCTTCGCCGGGGGGCCCATCAGTTCAGCGATCATCAGCCCCAGGGTTCGCTCCTGGATTGATTCCACCTTGGCCTGCAGGATGCTGACGTCGACGCCGCACTCCCTGGCCAGCCGCGAGATCAGCGGGGTAGAGACCGAGTCTCCCGAGAACGCCAGCCGAACCACCGGGTGGGTGTGCTTCCCTGGCGCCGTCTCCAGTCGATCGAACAGCGCCCGGGGCGGTTCCAACTGAAGGAAGTCGTTGAGAAACTCTCGTCCCAGCTGTGTCCGGGGGGCGGTGAAGAAGTCACCGACATCCGATTCTTCGACCAGCTCTCCGTCGGAGATCAGACTGACCCTTTGGCAGATCGACTTGACCACCTCCATCTCATGGGTAATCAGCAGGATAGTCAGGCCAAGCGTGTGATTGATATCGCGCAGCAGTGCCAGGATCGAGCTAGTGGTCTGCGGGTCCAGCGCCGAGGTGGCCTCGTCGCAGAGCAGTACCTTGGGGCGGCTGGCCAGGGCTCGGGCGATAGCCACGCGTTGCTTCTGACCACCGGAAAGCTGGGCCGGGTACTCGGCGGCCTTTTCGGCAAGCCCGACCAGTTCCAGCAGCGGCGTCACCCGTTCGCCGATCTCGGCGCGTTTCATGCCCATCAGCTCCAGCGGCAGCGCCACATTGGCGAACACCGTGCGGTTGGTCAGCAGGTTGAAGTGCTGGAAGATCATGCCGATGCGATGGCGCGCCTGGTTGAGCGCCTGGCGTGACAGCCCGGTGAGTTCTTGGCCGTCCACGCTGACACTGCCGGTGGTAGGGCGCTCCAGCAGATTGATGCAGCGAATCAGGGTCGACTTGCCGGCACCGGAAAGGCCGATCACACCGTGGACCTGCCCGGCGGGCACGTGGAAGTTGATGTTCTTCAGCGCCTGGACGGTCTGCGGACCGTTGTCGCGCCCGCCCTTGAGGGGGTAGACCTTGGATACGTTGTGAAGTCGGATCATGGAAGCACCGCAAGCGGGGCGCCGAGGCGGGCGTTGCAGGGCAGGATACGAACTAAGGCCGTGCTCGCGAGTGGCCATCGACGCTGGACACACCCTGTTTAGCTGCACTTCTTAGCTGCACTTCTCGACCTGGCCGCTTCTAATGAGCGTGCCGCCGAGCAGGCGCCCGCGAGTCGGGGGTCAAATCAGCGCCGTTAAAGTAGGCGGCAAGCCTAGGCGTGGAGGACGTGGCTGTCAATTGTCATGGGCGTTGTTGTGGTCAACCTCGCTTCTTGGCAGGGCGATTTTCTGGATATTTGAATGCAGCAGGTGAAAACCCTGAGATGAGTGGCTTTGTCGTGGACGCGACAGGGGCGAGTTCTCTAAACTCGTAGCCTTCGGTCCGTTTGGGGCCCGCAGTCGAGGAGACGCAATGTTCACCGGTATCGTGCAGGGCACCGCCAAGGTGGTCGCCATTGAGGAGGCGGAGCTGTTCCGCACCCATGTCATCTCTCTGCCCAAGTCGCTACGCAAGGGCCTTGAGATCGGCGCCTCTGTGTCTCACAACGGGGTCTGCCTGACGGTCACGGGCATCGAAGGGAAACGAGTCAGCTTCGATCTGATGCGCGAGACGCTGCGCGTGACCAACCTTGGTGCAGTGGAGGTGGGAAGCCGCGTCAATATAGAGCGTGCTGCGCGCTTCGGTGACGAGATCGGTGGTCACTCGATGTCTGGCCACGTGATCGCTATGGCTGAGTTGGTAGAGCTCGACGAGGCGCCCAACAACCGTCGGCTGTGGTTCGAGCTGCCCCATGAACTGGGCCGTTTCCTGTTCGACAAGGGCTATATAGGCGTCGACGGCATCAGCCTGACCATCGGCGAGGTTCGCCCGGCCGGTGCCACCCACGGGCCGCGCTTCTGCGTCAACCTGATTCCCGAGACTCTGGCGCGCACCACCCTGATAGACCGAGTGCTCGGCGATCGCGTCAACATAGAGATCGATCCTCAGACCCAGGCCATTGTCGAGACTGTTGAGCGGGTTCTGGCGTCCCGCGAAGTTTGAGTCGGGTCCGCGGTTGAAAGGTTCGTCGGGTTGGCGTTGGCAGCTCGACTGGCGGTTGGCCCGCTAGTTGCTTAAGCAGGTCTAACTGGCTGCCTGAGGGCGTATCGCATCCCGAATGAGATGTGAGTACCATAGGCCGCCTTTCCCGCGACTTTTCTCGCACCCTCCAGGATCATCGCATCGTCCACTCGCCCAGGAACGAGCCCCATGCTGAAACGCCTGATCGACAAGCAGTTCAAGCTGGTAGAAAACAATACCAACGTGAAGACCGAGGTCATCGCCGGGATTACCACCTTCCTGACCATGGCTTACATCATCTTCGTCAACCCCAGCATCCTCTCCGAGGCGGGCATGGACTACGGTGCCGTGTTCGTCGCCACCTGTCTGGCCGCAGCCATTGGCTGTCTGATCATGGGGCTTTGGGCCAACTACCCCATCGCCCAGGCGCCGGGTATGGGGCTCAACGCCTTCTTTACCTACGGCGTCGTACTGGGCATGGGCTACACCTGGGAGGCGGCGCTGGGCGCGGTATTCTTCTCTGGCTTCATTTTCTTGCTGCTGAGCATCTTCAAGGTGCGCGAGTGGATCATCAACTCGATCCCGCTTTCCCTGCGCCTGGGGATAGCCGCCGGTATCGGGCTCTTCCTGGCGATGATTGCCTTGAAGAATGCCGGCATCGTGGTCTCCAACCCGGCTACCTATGTCGCTTTGGGCGATCTCTCCGAGCCGGCCGCCATCTACGCGCTGCTCGGTTTCTTCGTGATTACCGCACTGGCCTACCTTAAGGTCACCGGCGCGGTGATGATCGGTATTCTAGGCATTACCGTGATCGCTATGTTGCTGGGCCACAACGAGTACGGCGGATTGATGTCCATGCCGCCTTCCATTGCGCCGACCTTCATGGCATTGGACCTTTGGGGGGCGTTGGATGTCGCCATGCTCAGCGTTATCTTCGCCTTCCTGTTCGTCGACCTTTTCGACACCTCCGGCACCCTGGTGGGCGTGGCCCATCGCGGCAAGCTGCTCGACGAGAACGGCAAGCTGCCGCGCATCGGCCGCGCCATGATGGCCGATAGCAGCGCCTCCATGGCCGGTGCGGTGCTTGGCACCTCGACGACCACCAGCTATATCGAGTCCACCGCGGGTATCGCTTCTGGCGGACGCACCGGCCTGACCGCCGTGGTGGTGGCTGCGCTGTTCCTGATCAGCCTGTTCTTCGCGCCGTTGGCGGGCTCCATTCCCGCCTATGCCACCGCTGGAGCGCTCCTCTACGTGGCGGTATTGATGGCCGGCAGCCTGGCCCATGCCAATTGGGACGATCCCACCGAAGCCGCACCGGTGTTGATCGCTGCACTGGCCATGCCGCTGACCTTCTCGATTGCCGAGGGCATTGCGCTGGGCTTCATCAGCTACGCTGCCATCAAGACGCTGTCCGGTCGTTTCCAGGACCTGAACCCGGCGGTGATCGTGCTGGCGCTGCTGTTCGCGGTCAAGTTCCTGTTTCTCGACTGATCCACTGATTGCACCCACTCACCGAGACCCGAATCGATGAGCATTTACGGCGACTACATCAAGTCCGTGATCCGCACCGTCCCCGACTGGCCGCAGCCTGGGGTCAACTTCCGTGACATCACGCCGCTGCTGCAAAACAGCGCGGCCTTCCGCAAGCTTATCGACAGCTTCGTGCATCGCTATCAGGAGATGGATCTCGACGCTATCGCTGCCATCGATGCCCGCGGCTTCATCGTTGGCGCGCCGTTGGCCTACGAACTGGGCTGCAGCTTCGTGCCGGTGCGCAAGAAGGGCAAGTTGCCGTTCCGCACCATCAGCGAGACCTACACCCTGGAGTACGGCGAGGCCGAAGTCGAACTGCACTCCGATGCCTTCAAACAGGGTGATCGTATCCTGATCGTCGATGACTTGATCGCCACCGGGGGCACCATGCTGGCTGCCGCCAAGTTGATCACCCGAAGTGGCGGACAGGTGGTGGAGACTGCCACCATCGTTGATCTGCCAGACCTTGGCGGTTCCCGGCGCATCCATGAGGCGGGCTACAACGTCTTCGCTGTCTGTTCTTTTACCGAGGACGAGTGACCCCATGAGCCATAATCGCTATCACAAGCACTTCACGGTCTCCTGGGACCAGCTGCATCGAGATGTGCGCGAGCTCTCTCACCAGCTGGTTGAACGTGATTTCAAGGGTATCGTTGCCATCACCCGCGGCGGGCTGATACCCGCGGCGTTGATTGCTCGCGAACTCAACGTGCGCCTGATCGATACCGTCTGCATCAAAAGCTATGATCATATGGATCAGGGTGGGCTCGACGTGCTGAAGGGGGTCGAACACGACGGCGAAGGCTGGCTGCTGGTGGACGACCTGGTCGACACGGGCAAGACCGCACGCAAGGTGCGCGAGCTGCTGCCCAATGCGCATTTCGTCACCGTCTATGCCAAGCCCGAGGGCAAGCCGCTGGTGGACCAGTACCTCACCGAAGTGGCACAGGACTGCTGGATCCAGTTTCCTTGGGACATGGGCGTGGCCTACGTTGAACCTCTGGTCGACCAGGCAAAGCGCTGACCCATGGCCTGTCCACTTACCGACAGCTGGCAGCAGTGGCTGGGAGATGAGTTCGAGGCGCCCTACATGCACGCGCTGCGGGATTTTCTGGCCGCCGAGAAGGCCGCCAGGAAAGTGATCTACCCGCATTCGTCCGAGTGGTTTCGCGCCTTCGATCTCACCCCGCTGAACGCCGTCAAGGTGGTAATCCTCGGTCAAGACCCCTACCACGGCCCGAACCAGGCCCATGGGCTCTGCTTCTCGGTTCGCGCCGGCGTGCGTGTACCGCCATCGCTTGCCAACATCTACAAGGAGCTTGCAGATGATGTGGGTTTCCAGCCGGTGGCCCACGGCAACCTGGAGTCCTGGGCCCATCAGGGCGTGCTGTTGCTCAACGCCTCGCTAACGGTGGAGCAGGGCAATGCCGGTTCGCATCGTGGCAAGGGATGGGAGACGTTCACCGACCGCGCCATTGCCGCGGTAAGTGAACACGCCGAGCCCTCGGTGTTCCTGCTGTGGGGGAGTCATGCTCGCCAGAAGAAGGCACTGATTGATTCGTCTCGCCACCTGGTGCTGGAGTCGCCGCATCCTTCGCCGCTTTCCGCCCATCGTGGCTTCTTCGGCAACCATCATTTCTCCCGGGCCAACGCCTTCCTGGTAGAGCATGGCCGCACGCCCGTCGATTGGCAGCTGCCAGAGACGCCTTAACCTCGAGGCAGCATGCGGGTAGAATCGTCCCCAAGTTATCGACACGGTCCATGAGACCAAGGTCGGTATCGTTTCCCGCCGCCCCGTTTCCAATAGTTAAGAGGTCCGCCCATGAGCGTCCATGCGATCCAGCACCCTCTGGTCCAGCACAAGCTCGGCCTGATGCGTGAAGCCGGCATCAGCACCAAGAGTTTTCGCGAGCTGGCTGGCGAGCTGGCCAAGCTGCTGACCTACGAGGCGACCCAGGACCTGGAGCTGCAGTCCCAGGATATCGACGGCTGGAGCGGCAAGAAGATTTCGGTGCAGCTGCTCAAGGGCAAGAAGGTCACCATCGTGCCGATCCTGCGCGCGGGACTGGGCATGCTCGACGGTGTCACCGATCTGATACCTAGCGCCCGGATCAGCGTGGTGGGTCTCTACCGCGATGAAGAAACTCTCGAGCCAGTGCCCTATTTCGCCAAGTTTGCTGGCGATCTGGACGAGCGCATGGCGCTCGTTATCGACCCTATGCTGGCCACCGGCGGTACCATGGTGGCAACGCTGGACATGCTGCGCGAGCGCGGTTGCAAGCACATGAAAGTGATCGTACTGGTGGCGGCGCCCGAGGGCATCAAGCGCGTCCAGGATGCTTATCCTGACATCGAGATCTACACGGCGGGTATCGACGATCACCTGGACGAGAACGGCTACATCGTGCCTGGCCTGGGGGATGCCGGAGACAAGATCTTCGGCACCCGCTGAGCCTTCCCCGCCCCCGGCGCCGTCCCGTGCGCTTCCCAAAGGCAGCTGTGTTCATACCCGAACATGGCTGCCTTTGTCTTTCATCTTCCTTCCAGTCCCTCCCCGTTTCGCCTAAAGTATAATTCCTCGTAAAATATCTTATAAATCAGTAGCTTGTCTACTGATAGCGCGTCAACAGCTACCGATCCTGTGTTTTCGTTTAACAACATGGGTGTCATAAAACTGCGACTGCACTATGGTGTTCAGACGTCGACATGATCGACGTCATACAAAAACGAACAACCGAGACTCACCATGTCATTGATCCTGGAAAATATTGATCTGACGGTAGGTGGCGCCACTCACGTTGCGGATGTGAACCTCGAACTTGAGCCCGGATCCTTCAACGTCTTGTTAGGACGAACCTTGGCCGGCAAGACAACCCTGATGCGGCTGATGGCCGGACTCGATGCGCCTAGCCGTGGCCGCGTGCTGATGAACGGCCAGGACGTCACCAGGGTGTCTGTCCGCCATCGCAACGTCTCTATGGTCTACCAGCAGTTCATCAACTATCCCTCGCTGAGCGTTTACGACAACATCGCCTCGCCGCTGAGACTCGCCAAGGTGAGCAAGGCCGAGATCGATAGGCGGGTTCGCGAAACCGCCGAGATGTTGCATATCGAACACCTTCTCGACCGCCTGCCCCTGGAGCTGTCGGGCGGGCAGCAGCAGCGCACCGCCATGGGGCGGGCGCTGGTCAAGGATGCCGATGTCGTGCTTTTCGATGAGCCGCTGGTCAACCTCGACTATAAGCTGCGTGAGGAGTTTCGCGAGGAGCTTCGCACCCTGTTCAGCGAGCGCCACTGCATCGCCGTTTATGCTACCACCGAGCCGGCAGAGGCCCTGGCCCTGGGCGGCTACACCGCTGTGCTTCACGAGGGGCGCCTGCTGCAGTACGGCCGCACCGATGATGTCTACCATCGTCCTCTGGATATCCTCACTGCCGAGATGTTTTCCGAGCCGCCCATCAACGTGATGCGCGGCATCATCTCGGGGTCCGAAGTGACCTTCGACAAGCGCGTCCATTTCCCGCTCACCGACGACCTGCGCACCTTGGCGCCGGGCGAGTACCGCTTCGGGGTTCGGCCCGCGCATATATCGCTTGTGCCGCGTTCCGACGATGACATCGAGGTGGAGATGGAGGTCGAGATGGCCGAGATCAGTGGTTCCGAGACCTTCCTGCACGTGTCCAATGCGATGTTCCACCTGACCGTGCACCTGGAGGGCGTCCACGAGTTCACTCCAGGCAAGGCGGTCAAGCTCTACATTCCCACCCGCAAGGTCTACGCCTTCGACCGCCAGGGTGCCGTGGTCCATATTCCGACCCACGCCGGGAGGGCATGACATGGCAGAGATCACTCTGAAAAACCTTGCCCACACCTACATGGCCGAGCCGTCCTCCCCCGAGGACTACGCCATACGCGAGATGAACCACGTGTGGCACCAGGGCGGCGCCTATGCGCTGCTTGGCCCCTCCGGCTGCGGCAAGTCGACCCTGCTCAACATCATTTCTGGGTTGCTCGAACCCTCCAGCGGCGATGTGCTGTTCGACGGCGAAAAGGTGAATGAGCTACCTCCCGAGGCGCGCAACATCGCACAGGTGTTCCAGTTCCCGGTCGTCTACGACACCATGACGGTCTACGACAATCTGGCCTTTCCGCTGCGCAACATCGGCACCCCTGCTGACAGAGTGCGTGAGCGTGTCATGGAAGTGGCCGACGTTCTCGAGCTGACCCCCCAACTTAAACGCAAAGCCAAGAACCTCACCGCAGATGAAAAGCAGAAGGTCTCCATGGGGCGTGGCCTGGTGCGCGACGACGTTTCGGCAATCCTCTTTGACGAGCCGTTGACGGTCATTGACCCTCAGCTGAAATGGAAGCTGCGCCGAAAGCTCAAGGAGATCCACCAGCGTTTCAATATCACCATGGTTTATGTCACCCATGATCAGCTTGAAGCGTCGACCTTTGCCGACAAGATTGCGGTGATGTACGAGGGACAGGTAGTGCAGTTCGGCACTCCTCGAGAGCTCTTTGAGACGCCCAACCACACCTTTGTCGGCTACTTTATCGGCAGCCCCGGTATGAACTTCCTCAAGGTCGAACTTCGCGACGGCCACTTGATGTCAGGGGAGCTGCCGCTGAGCGTATCCCCTGCCGTCCATGACGCCGTGGCGCATGCAGGCTCGGCCAACATCAAGCTGGGCATTCGACCCGAGTTCGTCGAAGTGCATGCCGATCGGGTCGACGAGGCCATGGAAGCTCTGGTCGAGGACGTACAGGACCTCGGTACCTACGCGATCCTTTCGCTGCGGCTGGGGGATATCCCCTTTAAGGCCCGCATCGAGGAGGACGACACCCTGCCCCGAGACAAGGCATGGCTGCGTTTTCCGATCGAGCACCTCGGCCTCTATGTCGACGAGTTCCGCGTGGAGATTCCTCATGAATAACAAGATTTACAATAACCGGGCCTGGTGGCTGATCCTGCCGATGCTGCTGCTGGTGGCCTTCTCGGCGATCATCCCGCTGATGACCGTGGTGAACTACTCCGTCCAGGACGTCTTCGATGCCAACACCCGGTTCTTCACCGGCACGGAATGGTTCCAGGCCACTCTCAACGACCCGGGGCTCCAGGCGGCGCTGGTGCGCCAGTTCGCCTTCTCACTGACGGTGCTGGCCATCGAGGTGCCGCTGGGGATCGGCATCGCCCTGCTTATGCCCAAGAAGGGCTGGCAAGCTTCGGCGATTCTGATCCTGGTGACCATGCCACTGCTGATCCCCTGGAACGTGGTGGGCAGCATCTGGCAGATATTTACCCGTGGCGATATCGGCCTGATGGGCTGGGGTCTGCGCGAGTTGGGATATGGCTACAACATCACCCGCAGCGCCGTCGATGCCTGGGGCACCATCATCCTGATGGATGTCTGGCATTGGACGCCGCTGATCGCGCTGCTTTGCTACAGCGGCCTGCGTTCCATTCCGGATGCCTACTACCAGGCGGCACGCATCGATCGTGCCTCGCGCTGGGCGGTGTTTCGCTACATTCAGATGCCCAAACTGACCAACGTGTTGGTCATCGGCATCCTGCTGCGCTTCATGCACTCCTTCATGATCTACGCCGAGCCCTTCGTGCTGACCGGGGGAGGGCCAGGCAACTCCACCACTTTCCTGAGTCAGTCGCTGACCACCATGGCGATCGGGCAACAGGACCTGGGCCCCTCGGCGGCATTCTCGCTGATCTATTTCTTGATCATTCTGCTGGTTTGCTGGGTCTTCTACACCGCAATCATGAATCTCCAGAAAGACAAGCAACAGGACAAGGGGGCGTGACATGAGCAATTCGATTCCTACCACGCCGGAAGCGGTACGCAAGCAGGCCGCGGCGACCAATAATCGTCGCCGCCGTCAGGCCCGCTCGGTCTCCCGCCAGTGGCGCCGCCGAGGCCTGATGACCGCCTACATCATCTTCGTGTTGCTGCCGGTTTACTGGCTGCTCAACATGTCGTTTCAGTCGAACAGCGAGATTCTGGGGTCTCTGACCCTGTGGCCCCAGGACTTTACTCTGGAGCACTACGCCAAGATTTTCTCCGACTCGAACTGGTACATGGGCTACGTAAACTCCATTGCTTACGTGCTGATGAACATGCTGATCAGTCTGGCCGTGGCCTTACCGGCGGCCTATGCCTTCAGCCGATATCGTTTCATCGGCGATAAGCACCTGTTTTTCTGGCTGCTGACCAACCTGATGGCGCCGCCCGCGGTGTTCCTGCTGCCCTATTTTCAGCTCTATTACACCGTCGGACTGTTTGATACCCACGTGGCCGTGGCCCTGGCGCACTGTCTCTTCAATATTCCGCTGGCGATCTGGATTCTGGAGGGCTTCATGAGCAGCGTGCCCAAGGAGATCGACGAGACGGCGTTTATCGATGGCTACAGTTTCCCGCGCTTCTTCGTGAAGATCTTCATCCCCATGATCAGTTCGGGCATCGGCGTGACCCTGTTCTTCCTGTTCATGTTCTCCTGGGTGGAGCTGCTGTTGGCGAGCACCCTGACCTCCACCGGCGCCCAGCCCATCGGCTCGGTGATGACTCAGACCAAAGGGGCATCGGGGATCGACTGGGGAGCGCTCTCTGCCGCCGGGGTACTGACCATTCTGCCAGGTATCGTGGTGGTCTACTTCGTGCGCAACCATATCGCCAAGGGCTTTGCCCTGGGCCGCACCTGAGGAGGAATGCGTCATGGAATGGATGGTATGGACCACGCCCACCGCGATCTTCTTCTCTGCCATTGCCGCCATTCTGGTGGGAATGACGGCCTGGGAGCTCGCCTCACCGACCATCGAGCGCAAGGGCTTTCTGCCTATCGCCACGACCCGCGGTGACCGGCTCTTTATCGGGCTGCTCTGCGCGGCCTATATCCACCTGATGGTGGTGGGCTTTACCTCACTCAGTCTCTGGCTGGCTCTGGGCATCTCGATCCTGTGGCTACTGATCCTGATGCGCTGGGGCTGACAGGAATGCATGGAGCCGAATGCAATAACGTTCATGGACGAGCTATCACAACCGAAGAGGTCAATATGAAAGCGACAACAATGCGACTCTCTCTACTCGCTGCCGGTGTCATGCTGGCAAGCGGGGCACTGCACGCCGACAACCATGATGCTCGCGCCATTGCCGAGCGGCTGGTCGATGAGCATTTCCAGAACTCGACGCTGACCCGTGAAGAGCAGATCGAGGAGCTACTCTGGTTTGCCGAGACGGCCGCGCCCATGCGCGGCATGGAGATCAATACCGTCGCCGAAGGGCTGACCACGCACATCTATGAGCGCGACGTGCTGGCAACGGCCTTCACTGAGCTTACTGGCATCAACGTCACCCACAACATCATCGGTGAGGGGGACGTGGTCAATAACATGCAGACCCAGATGCAGTCGGGTCGCAATATCTACGACGGCTACGTCAACGACTCCGACGCCATCGGCACCCATATCCGCTATGGCACCACCATCAATCTCTCCGAGGCGATGGAGAACGAATGGGCTGACTTCACCCTGCCCAGCCTGGACCTCGACGACTTCATCGGCATCCAGTACACCACCGGTCCCGACGGCAGCATCTATCAGCTGCCCACCCAGCAGTTTGCCAACCTCTACTGGTTCCGCTACGACTGGTTCCAGCGCGAGGACCTCCAGGCACAGTTCCGCGATATCTACGGCTACGATCTGGGCGTACCCACCAACTGGACAGCCTACGAGGAGATCGCCGAGTTCTTCACCGAGCACGTTGGCGAGATCGACGGCACCCAGGTCTACGGTCATATGGACTATGGTCGTCGCGATCCATCCCTGGGCTGGCGCTTCCACGACTCCTGGCTCTCCATGGCCGGCATGGGCAGCGTCGGCGTCCCCTTCGGCAACCCGGTAGATGACTGGGGCATTCGTGTCGACGAGGAGAGCCGCCCGGTGGGTGCCAGCGTGACCCGCGGTGGCGGCACCAACGCGCCGGCCTCGGTCTTCGCCATGCAGAAAGCCGTCGACTGGCTTCGCGACTTCGCCCCCGAAGAGGCCCAGGGGATGACCTTCGGTGAAGCCGGCCCGGTGCCGGCCCAGGGGCAGATCGCCCAGCAGATCTTCTGGTATACCGCCTTCACTGCCGACATGACCGATCCGGGCCTGCCGGTGACCGACGACGAAGGCAATCCGCTGTGGCGTATGGCGCCGTCGCCGACGGGACCCTACTGGGAGGAGGGCATGAAGGTCGGTTACCAGGACGTGGGCTCCTGGACCTTCTTCGACTCGACCCCCGAGGACCGCCGCACCGCCGCCTGGCTGTTTGCGCAGTTCACCACCGCCAAGAGCGTCTCTCTGGAGAAGCTGATGGCCGGCCTGACGCCGATTCGCGAGTCGGACATCTTCTCCGAGCAGATGACCGAGATGGCGCCGAAGCTGGGCGGCCTGGTGGAGTTCTACCGCAGCCCCAACGAGTCCAACTGGACGCCGACCGGGACCAACGTGCCCGATTATCCGCGCATGGCACCGCTGTGGTGGCAGAACCTCGCGCCGGTCATCAGCGGCGAGATCTCCCCACAGGATGGGCTCGACAACCTGGCCAGCGACATGGATAGCGTTATGGCGCGTCTGGCACGTGCCGGAGTGTTCGAGGTCTATGCGCCGCAGCTGAACGAGGAACGGGACGCCGAGTACTGGCTCTCCCAGCCGGGTTCGCCCAAGGCGAAACTCGACAACGAGATGCCCCAGGGCACTACCGTTCCCTATGACGAGATGATGGAGGCGTGGATGGCGGCTGGCACACGGTAACGGTCGATTGGCGGGCGCCTGCCGCCCGCCATGATCCCGGCACTACCGGGAATCAGTAACGTGTGACCGGTTGCCCGAACGGGTCCAGGCCCCGCTCGGTCATGCCGAGCGGGGCCCCGTTTTTTCAGGAAGGGCTTTCAGGAAGGGCTTTCAGGAAGGGCAAAAGATGCAACTCAGACAGAATAATCTGCGCAAGCTGCCCCAGCGTTGTTTCGACGTCCTGGTGGTCGGCGGTGGTATCAACGGAGCCTCCGCGGCGGCTGCCATGAGCGGCAAGGGGGCTCGGGTGGCGCTGATCGACAAGGGTGACTTCGCCGGCAGCACCAGCATGCATTCCTCCAATCTGGTGTGGGGCGGCATCAAGTACATGGAGAGCGGTGACTTCGCCCTAGTGCGTAAACTCTGCCGCAGCCGCAATCACCTGATCAAAAGCTATCCCTCATCGGTGCAGGAGATTCGTTTCCTTACCACCATCAATAAGGGGTTCCGCCACCATCCTCTGGTGCCTTGGGCGGGCACTTGGCTTTACTGGTTGATGGGCAGTTTCTTCACCCAGCGACCCCACTATTTGAAGCCCTCTACATTACACGACCGGGAGCCGATCATCGACGTGGGTTCGGCGGTGGGTGGCTTCGAATATTCGGACGCCTACCTGCATGATAACGACGCGCGCTTCGTCTTCAATTTTGTTCGCGCGGCGTTGGATTTCGGCACCGTGGCGGCCAACTATGTCGAGTATCTGGCGTCGCGCCGCGAGCAGGGCGTGTGGATCACTCGGGCCCGGGACGTGATGACCGGCGATACCTTCGAGATCCGCTCGAAGGTTCTGATCAATGCCGCCGGCCCCTGGGTTGACCAGCTCAATCAGCTCGCCGGGCAGAGCACCCAGCACCACCATGTCTTCTCCAAGGGCATTCATCTTATCGTCCCACAGCTCACTGACAGCCGTCGGGTACTGGCCTTCTTCGCCGACGACGGGCGACTCTTTTTTGTCATTCCCATGGGGCCACGCACCTGTATCGGTACCACCGATACCCGGGTCGAGACCCCCGAGGTGGGAGCGACAGAAGAAGATATTCGCTTCGTGCTGGATAACATCAACAAGCGCCTGGCACTCTCCAAGCCGCTGGCAGAGTCAGACATCATCGCCACGCGCTGTGGCGTCAGGCCGTTGGCCGTGAAGCCGAGCAGTGGCGGTGAACGCGACTTCCTCAACCTGTCGCGCAAGCATGCCATCGACCTGGACAGCCAGCAGGCCCACCTCAGCATCTTCGGGGGCAAGCTCACCGACTGCCTGAATGTGGGTGAAGAGGTGGTCGAGGCAGTGCGCGGCCTGGGTATCGAACTGCCCTACCCGGAGCAGCGCTGGTATGGCGAGCCGGATGCCTCGGTTCGCGATGCCTTCATGCATCAGGCTCGGCTGATGGACCTGGACGCCATGACCGTCGAACACGCTTCCGAACCCCTCAGCCAGCGGCTGTGGCGGCGCTATGGGTCCCAGGCGCTCGAGATGCTCGAGGCGATACGCCAGGACGAACGCCAGGCCGAGGTACTCATCGAAGGCACCGAGTATTTGAGAGTGGAACTCGAGCAGGCCCGGCGCCGAGAGATGGTCACCCGCCTCGAGGATTTCCTGCGCCGGCGCTCGAAGGTTTCGCTGGTGGTGTCGGAGGCCAGCATTCGGCGCTCGCCCGGCCTGCGTGAGGCCTGCGACATCCTGTTCGGCGACCAGGCTCAGGAACGGTTGAAGGAGTACCTTCAGGAAGAGTCGACGGAGAAGCATGAGGCAAGGGTGGAGGAGAGCGGTTAGCGGACCCATCGTCCGGGCGAGCGGAGGCTGCTAGAATGCCGCGCGATTTCATTCGATGATGTTTCCGGAGCCTTGCCATGAACGATACCGCGGCGTCGAAGCCGACCGATTCACTGCTAAAGACCCTGCTTACCGGCGCCCAGATGCTCTTCGTGGCCTTCGGGGCTTTGGTGCTGGTCCCGCTGCTCACCGGGCTGGACCCCAGCGTTGCGCTGTTTACCGCCGGAATAGGGACCCTGCTGTTTCACGGCATCACGCGCGTCACGGTGCCGGTTTTCCTGGCGTCATCGTTCGCCTTCATCGCGCCGATCCAGGGCTCGGTCGCGAACTTCGGCATCCCGGCCACCATGGGCGGACTGATGGCGGCGGGTCTGGTTTACGTGGTGATTTCCCAGGCTGTGCGCCTCAAGGGCACCGGCTGGCTGCATCGCCTGCTACCAGCGGTGGTGGTGGGGCCGGTGATCATGGTGATCGGTCTGGCGCTGGCGCCGGTGGCAGTGAGCATGGCCACCGGCGAGACCAGCGACAATATCGGCTACGGCCCCGCGATCTTCCTCTCCATGACCAGCCTGCTGGTGACCCTGGTGTTGGCGGTGTTTGGCCGAGGTATCGTGCGCCTGATCCCGATCATGGGCGGCATCGTCACCGGCTATGTGCTGGCGCTGGTGATGGGCCTGGTAGACTTTACGCCGGTGCAGGAGGCGTCCTGGCTGTCTATCCCGGCATTTACTGCGCCGAGTTTCCACTGGGCAGCGATTCTGTTCATGATCCCGGTAGCCATTGCCCCCGCGGTGGAACACATCGGCGATATGGTGGCCATCGGCTCGGTCACGCGGAAGAACTACCTGGAGACGCCCGGCCTGCATCGCACTCTGTTGGGTGACGGCCTGGCGACCACGACCGCGGCGCTGTTCGGCGGACCGCCTAACACCACCTACTCCGAGGTGACCGGGGCGGTGACTCTGACCCGCGCCTTTGATCCCAGGATCATGGTGGTAGCCGCCTGCATCGCCGTCGCGCTGGCCTTCGTCGCCAAGCTGGGGGCTCTGCTCCAGACCATCCCCGGCCCGGTGATGGGTGGCATCATGACCCTGCTGTTCGGCTCCATCGCCGTGGTAGGCATGAACACCCTGGTGCGCGCCGGCCACTCCCTGACCGCGCCGCGCAATCTGGTGGTGATCTCGCTGATCCTTGTATTCGGCATTGGCGGCATGCAGCTGGGCGGCGGCCAGTTCACCCTTCAGGGGGTCAGCCTGGCCGCCCTGGTGGGTATTGTGCTGAACTGGGTGCTGCCGCGCGCCGAGGAAGACGAGTAAAGAAAGCGAAGGCTTCGACATTCGCGAACTGAAGTTCGCTCCCACAGGGCAGTATTACCGAACCTTGTCCCTGTGGGAGCGCAGCTCCGCTGCGCGAATAGCGGTGTTGCACGGGCTCAGTCGCGGTAGCGGCGGGTGAAGTCTCCATACGCATCGATCCGGCGGTCGCGGCAGTTGGAGAGTGGTCAGATCCGCCGCGGCCGGATCAGTCCCGGTAGCGACGCACGAGATCCTGATAGGCATCGATCCGGCGGTCCCTGAGGTATGGCCAGATCCGCCGCACGTCCTCGCCCCGGTCCATGTCCAGGGTCACCAGCAGCCGCTCGGCGTTGACGCCCGCATGGGCCAGCAGCTCCCCCTGGGGGCCGGCGATGAAGCTGCCGCCCCAGAAGTCGATGCCGCGGCCAACGCCGGAGTGGTCCGGCTCGTGGTCGACCCGGTTGGCGACGATTACCGGGACACCGTTGGCCACCGCGTGGCTGCGCTGGATCAGCGTCCAGGCGTCTTTCTGGCGGGTCTTCTCGGCGTCGTCGTCGGCCGGGTCCCAGCCGATGGCAGTGGGGTAGAGCAGAATCTCGGCGCCGGCCAGCGCCATCAGCCGCGCCGCTTCCGGGTACCACTGGTCCCAGCACACCAGTACGCCGAGTCGGCCCAGCGAGGTGTCGATGGGCTGAAAGCCCTGGCCGCGTGAATCATCGGCGTCGCCCGGGGTGAAATAGAACTTCTCATAGAAGCCCGGATCATCGGGGATATGCATCTTGCGGTAGTGGCCCACGGCGCCTTGCTTGCGGTCATAGACCACCGCGGTGTTGTGGTAGAGCCCCGGCGCGCGGCGCTCAAACAGCGAGCCCACCAGTACGATATCGAGCTCCGCGGCCAGCGCCGCCAGGCGCGTGCCGGTGGGGCCATCCAGAGGTTCCGCCAGGTCGAACAGCTCGGTGTCCTCGTATTGGCAAAAATAGTGGGTGGCATGCAGCTCCTGCAACATGACCAGCTCGGCGCCGGCGGCGGCCAGCTCTCGGATGCCGGCCTCGCTCTCGGCGAGGCTTCTGGCCTTCTCGGGCCAGGCGGGCTGCTGGACCAGGCCGACCTTCAGTTGGCGGGACATGATGAACTCTCCTCTTTATTCGCTTCTCGGGGCTTGTCTGGCGACAAGCCTGTGAGCGGGGCCGGCCTTCCGGAGGCGCTGTGAATACCTCCCTGTACGCTACCGACGCCATCCCTGGCGTAGGACCTCCTCTTCGGCTTGTCCCCAGCGCCCCTAATCTCGTGGTTTCAATTTCTTTCAGGCCCGGTTGGCCAGGCTGCCCTGGGGCAGCTGCATGGTCAGGCAGTGCAGGCTGCCGTGCTGGCGGATCACGCTCAGGCAGTCGATGGGGATGATATCGCGCCCCGGGAAGGCGCCTGCCAGGGCGGTGAGGGCCCGGGTGTCGGCGGCATCTCCGTAGACAGGCACCAACACCGCACCGTTGATGATCAGGAAGTTGGCGTAGGTGGCAGGCAGGCGATGGCCGTCCACCGGGTCCAGGCAGGGGCTCGGCCAAGGCAGCGGCACCAGACGGTAGGGCTCACCGTCACGGCGCCGTAGCGCCTTGAGCTCTGACTCCATGGCGGCCAGCGCCGGATAGTGGGGGTCGGCCTGGTCGTCGCAGCGCACGTAGGCGATGGTGGCCGGGTCGCAGAAGCGTGCCAGGGTGTCCACATGGCTGTCGGTGTCATCGCCCTCCAGGTGGCCGTGGGCTAGCCACAGCACTCGAGTTACGCCGAAGTCCTCGTGCAGCCAGTCCTCTACCGCCTGACGATCCAGGCCCGGGTTGCGGTTGGGATTCAACAGGCATGCCTCGGTGGTCAACAGGGTGCCGGCACCATCGCTCTCCAGCGCGCCGCCCTCCAGTACCAGGCCACGCTCGCTTACCGGGCAGACGTAGACGCCGGCATCGACCAGGCGGCGGGTCAGGGTATTGTCCCGGGCGGCGGGAAACTTGCCGCCCCAGCCGGTAAATAGGTAGTCGTGCAGCCGAAGCGTGCCGTTTTCTTCCACGGCCAGAGGGCCATGGTCACGGGCCCAGGTGTCGTCGGCCGGCGCCACCACCAGGTGAAGGCGCTTGGCCGGGACGCCCAGCGCGGCGAAGCGGCCGGCCAGGTGGGTTTGGGTGGCGGTATCGGGGACGCTGACCAGGATGCTCTGGTAGCGTGCGATGGCGACCGCCATGGCTTCCATGGTGGCCTCGATGCGTTCAAGCATCGGGGCCCAGTCGCTATCTGGGCCGGGCCAGGTAAGCTGGACAGCATCCTGGGGATGCCACTCGGGAAGCAGGCGTTTGGCCATGGTCAGAAAAAGCCCCGCTGGATGGATCGGTGGGTCAGATCGGTAGGTCAGGTCGCGAATGTAGGCATCAATGCGCAACGATGCAAGTGGCGGCGCTATCACCAAACGCCGCTCCGCGATGTCCTCGCATGCCATGGTGCAAATCTGCGGCAAGGTGCGGGCGCCACGGTGCAGCGTCAGATAAAAAGCCTTACCATGGGCCCCCGCTGACAAGGAACGCCCCCATGCTCGACCGCCTGCCTTTTCTGATCGGGTTGCGCTATGTGCGCGCCAAGCGCCGCAACCACTTCATCTCTTTCATCTCGCTGACCTCCATGCTGGGCCTGATGCTGGGCGTCGCCGTACTGATACTGGTGCTCTCGGTGATGAACGGCTTCGACCACGAGCTGCGCACTCGCATTCTCGGCATGGTGCCCCACGCCAAGGTCGAGTCGCGCACCGGCATGGTGGAGTGGGAGTCCCTGGCCGCACGGCTGATGGAGCGAGAGCGGGTGATTGGCGCCGCTCCCTACGTGGAGCAGCAGGGGATGTTTTCTGTGGGCGGCCGTAATGAGGGCGCCATGGTCAACGGTATTCACCCCGAGTGGGAGGACCGCGTCTCGATCATCGGCAGCCACATGCAACAGGGGCAGCTCAACGACCTGCAGCCGGGGGAGTGGAACATCGTGCTGGGCTCGATCCTGGCTCGACAGCTGGGGGTCGGGGTCGGTGACCCCGTGACCCTGCTGGTGCCAGAAGCCTCGATTACACCGGCCGGGGTCTTCCCGCGGCTCAAGCGTTTCACGGTGAGCGGGATATTCAGCGTTGGCGCGGATCTGGACGCGGCCCTGGCCTACGCCAACATCGAGGACATGCAGACGCTAGGTCGCTTGGGCGACGCGGTGGGCGGTTTGCGTCTGGAACTCGATGACCTCTTCCAGGCCAGTGCGGAAACGCGCAGCATCGTCAACGAACTGGGCCCGGGCTACCAGGGCGTCGACTGGACCTTCTCCCACGGCAACCTGTTTCAGGCGATCCAGATGGAGAAGCGCATGATTGGGTTACTGCTCACGGTGATCATCGCCGTGGCGGCCTTCAATATCGTGTCGACCCTGGTGATGGTGGTGACCGACAAGCATGCCGATATCGCCATCCTGCGGACGATTGGCGCCACACCGCGCTCGATCATGGGGATCTTCATCGTCCAGGGGCTGGCCATCGGGGTAATCGGCATCCTGGTTGGCGTGGTGCTCGGCGTGCTGCTGGCGTTGACCATTTCTAATATCATCGATGGGGTCGAGAGCCTGTTCGGCATCCAGTTCCTCGACGCTGGGGTCTACTTCATCAGTAACCTTCCCTCGCGCCTAGACTGGACGGACGTGCGCGATATCGTCGCGTCGGCGCTGGTCCTGACCTTCCTTTCCACCCTCTATCCGGCCTGGCGAGCGGCCAAGGTCCAGCCGGCGGAGGTGTTGCGCTATGAGTAAGACGACCATGCAAGCCACAGCCGAGCAGGGCGCCCGCGCGGCGCAGGGTAGTACCATGCTGGAGTGCCTCGATCTGACCCGTGTCTACAGTGAAGGCCCTCAGGATGTCACCGTGTTGGATGGCCTGGCGTTGACCGTTTACGCCGGTGAGCGAGTGGCCATCGTCGGTAGCTCCGGCTCCGGCAAGACCACACTGCTCAATCTCCTGGGCGGCCTCGATCAGCCCACGCGTGGTGAGGTGCGTATCGCCGGTGAATCGCTGTTGGCGCTGGGAAACGCGGCTCTGGGCCGGTTCCGTAACCGGCATATCGGCTTCGTCTATCAGTTCCACCATTTGTTGGCCGAGTTCACCGCCCTCGAGAATGCCGCGCTGCCGCTGATCGTGCGTGGGCAGCGCAAGAAGGATGCCGAGGCTCGTGCCCGGAAACTGCTGGATAGGGTGGGTATGGCCGAGCGCGCCGATCACAAGCCCGGCGAACTCTCTGGCGGAGAGCGACAGCGGGTGGCTATCGCCCGCGCTCTGGTCACCGACCCGAGCCTGGTACTGATGGACGAGCCCACTGGCAATCTGGACCAGTACACCGCGGCCAGCATTCTGGCGTTGATGGATGAGCTGGCGCGCTCCTCTGCCTGTGCGTTCGTGATCGTGACCCACGACCTGGCACTAGCGGCCCATCAGGATCGGGTCATGCGACTGGACGAGGGACGCCTGACCGAGCAGCCGCGGAGCCCGAAGGCTGGCTGAGCCCGCTGCCGACAGCCGGTCATCATCTGTCAACAATAAACGGCCGGCCCCTCGGGGGTCGGCCGTTTGCGTTGGCGAGCAAGCGGGAAATTACAGTGCATCCTCCTCGCAGGACGACTTGCGCCGCCGCCGTCGTGCCTTCCAGCTGCGCGAGACCTGCCAGCGCCAGATCAGTCGGATCACCAGATTGCCGAGCACTGCCAGGGCGATGGCGGTGACCATTGAGCCCACCGCCAGAGCGGGCAGGATGTCGACCATCTGCTCGGCGATCCAGCGTGTGGAGAGTCGGTTCGGCACCTCACGGGCCGGCGTGTTCATCAGCCAGGCACCTAGCCGGTAGTTGCCATAAAAGATCAGCGGCATGGTCAGCGGATTGGTGATCCATACCAGGCCCACGGAGAGCGGCAGGTTGGCACGGGCCAGCCAGGCGCCCAGGGCCGCTATCGCCATCTGAAAGGGGATGGGTAGCATGGCGCTGAACAGACCCACCGAGAAGGCGTTGGCCACGCTGCGGCGGCTCAGCACCCACAGGGTGGGATTGCCAATGAGGTGCCCCATGAAACGCAACGAACGCTGGCGCCTGAGCGTCTCGGGATGCGGCATATAGCGCTGGAGTAAGCGGCGCGGCATGTTGTCAGGCTCGCTGCATCGTGACGCAGGCTATTATCCATACATGAGCCTGCCTCCGCCATGGCGGCGCTTCTCTCCAGAGCGCCTTGCACGGGCAGACATGCACCCACCTGGAGCAAGGGAATGCGACCTGGAATGGCCATCCCTCTGGCCCTGGCCGTGCTCTGCGGGCTTGGGCTTGCCAGCCGTCCGCCCCCCGGGCTGCTAGAGGGTCTTGGGATCTTCACTCTTCTGGTGCTGGCCATGCGACGGCCCGCGGCTTGGCTGCTGATGATGGTAGTGGTTGGCGTCACCTCAAGCCTGCTGCTGGCCCGCGGGGCCAGTCTGCCCGAGGGGCTGGTCCGTGAGGATCTTGCCGTGGAGGGGCGTTTGGTGGCCGTCACGCAGGAGCCAAGGTTGACCCGCCTGACCCTGGAGGTCACGGCGTGTCACCCCCTCGCCGAGGGGCGTCCCGGCTGCGATCGCCTGAGGCGGGTGCGGTTGAGCGCCTTCGAGGCACCGCCCATGCAGCCCGGCGAACGCTGGGCCTTCACCGTCCGCCTGCGCCCGCCGGCAGGCTTCGCCAATCCCCACACCTTCGACTACGAGGCCTGGCTGTGGCGAGAGGGCATCCAGGCTACCGGCTATGTTCGCCGTGAGCCGCCGCCGCAGCGGCTGGCTGAGTCCGGAGACGGGCTGCGCGAACTTGCCCTGGCCCATCTGGCGTCACGTGCGCTACCGTCGCGCGCCGAGCGCTGGCTGGCGGCGCTGACCCTGGGCGCCGGCGAGCGGCTGACCGCCGAGGACTGGGCGCTGCTCAACGCTAGCGGCACCACCCACCTGATGGTGATCTCGGGTCTCCACGTGGGGCTGGTGGCAGGCTTCGCGCTGCTGCTGGGGCGTGGGGCGGCCCGGTTGGCGACGCCGGGACGTTGGCGACTGGCGGTATGGCCCTGGTGGCTGGCCGGCGTCTCGGCGGCGGGCTACGCGACCCTCTCGGGATTGGAGCCGCCGGCGCTTCGCGCTCTGGTGATGGCGCTGGTGGGACTCTGGGTGGCCAGCGGACGCCATGCCCCGGGCCCCTGGCAGGGCTGGTGGCTGGCGCTAGCCGTGGTGCTGTTGATCGACCCGCTCAGCGCCTGGCGTCCGGGGCTGTGGCTCTCCTTTCTGGCGGTGGCGCTGCTGATCCTGGCCTGGCAGGGACGGCCGCGTCCGCGCGGGTGGCGTGGCTGGCTATGGGCGCTGATCAGGACCCAACTGATGCTGGCGCCGCTGATGGCTGCGGCAGTGCTGCTGGCCTTCGCTCGACTGGCACCGGCGGCGCCGCTGGTCAATCTGGTTGCCGTGCCGTTGGTCAGCAGCTTGCTGGTGCCGCTGGGGCTGCTGGGCTGGCTGCTCACGCCATTGCCGCCACTGTCGGCGCTGTGCTGGTGGCTGTTCGCCCAGCTCACGGAGGCGCTGGCCTGGTGCCTGGAGGCGGCGGTGGTCTGGCTCCCGCTGTGGCTTCCCGAGCCTGCTCTGGTGACGCCTCTGGCGCTCTGTCTGGGCCTGGTGGCGCTGCTCTGGGGGCTGCCAGGGCTGTCGGGTCCGCTGCGCACGGCGGGCAGTCTGGCACTGGCCGCCATAGCCATGGGGCTTGCGCCATCGGGTATTCCCCACGGCCAGCTGGAGGTGCGGGTGCTTGACGTGGGGCAGGGGCAACTGGTGGTGCTGCGTACTGCAGGCTATCGAGTGCTCTATGATACGGGGCCACGTTTCGCCTCGGGTTTTACTCCGGTCAGTGTGCTGTGGCCCCCGGGCCAGCGCTTCGACGAGGTCATCGTCAGTCATGACGACCTCGACCATGCCGGCGGCGTAGCGATGCTGGATGAGCGCCACCGGGTCAGCGGCTTCCTGGCGCCGCCGGGCGAGGCCATCGGCGTGCCTTTCACGACATGTCTGGCGGGAGAGCGCTGGGAACGAGATGGCGTGCACTTCCGCTTTCTTTGGCCGCCGAAAGAGACTGCTGCGTTCACCAGCAACGACCGTTCCTGTGTGCTGGAGGTGAGTGCAGGCGAGCATCGTCTGCTGATCACCGGCGACGTGGGACGACGGGTAGAGCGTGCCATATTGCTCGACGCCGAGGCGCCTCTGACGCTGTTGGTAGCCGGCCACCACGGCAGTCAGACCAGTTCCGGACCCCAGCTGGTTCAGTGGCTTACCCCGCGGCACGTCGTCTACAGTGCCGGTCGGCGCAACGCCTTTGGCCATCCCCACGACGAGGTGGTGAGACGCTTCCGGGCGGCGGGGAGCTGCCAGTGGAGCACGGCGTTGGATGGGGCCCTGACCTTCCGTCTCGGGCGAAGGTCTGGGCAGCCCGTTGAGAGCCTACGACGTCAGCCCTGGCGGTGGGGCGGTGTCGGAGCTGACTGCCTTGCGTTAGAATCGTTTCAAGATCGCGGACATGAATAATGAAGCATCTTCGAGGTAAAGCGCATGGACATGATGGAGGCTCTGATCGCCGGAGGCTGGCTGATGCTGCCGCTACTTGGCTGTTCGTTGCTGGCCACGGTGATCATCATCGAACGCCTCTGGACACTGCGCGCTGGGCGCATCGCGCCTCGGGGGCTGGGCCAGGAGGTCTGCACCCTGGTCGCTCGTGGTCAGATCAACCTCTTCTGGCTGGAGAGCCATTCGCCTCTGGGAGGGGTGCTGGCCGCAGGTATGCGCAACGCCCAGCTTGGGCATGAGCAGGTGAGGGCTCGGCTGCAGGAGGCGGGCACGGCGGTGATCCATGACATGGAGCGCTTTCTCAGTCCGCTGGGCACTATTGCGGCCATTGCCCCGCTGATTGGCCTTCTGGGCACGGTGGTGGGGATGATCGAGGTCTTCTCGGTGATCGTCGCCGGCGACGGGGCCAGCCGAACCGCTGACTTGGCCGGCGGCATCTCCAGAGCTCTGGTGACCACCGCGGCAGGACTGACCGTGGCGATCCCGGCCCTGATGTTCCATCGTTACTTTCTGCGTCGGATCGAGGACATCACCGTGCGCATGGAGGAACAGTCGGGCCAGGTAGTGGAGTTCCTCGCCCACTACGGCGGTGAGCTGACCCTGGCCGAGCGCCACGAGCCCGTCGGAGAGGCTGCCGGAGAGGAAGAACGCCTCGAAGCCGACGGCCGTCTGGCCCCCCGGGTGAAGCGTCCGTGAGGTTTTCGCGCCCCCGGCGTGACCCGGTAGAGGTGAACCTCACGCCGCTCATCGACGTGGTATTCCTGCTGCTGATCTTTTTCATGGTCTCCACCACCTTCGAGACCCGTCAGGCGCTGGAGCTTGAACTGCCTGAGTCGACCAGCGGAGTGGCAGCTGAAGTCTCGCCGGTCACGGTAGTGATCACGGCCACCGGCCTTTACCGGCTCGGCGAGCGTGAACTGTCGCCGGCCGAGCTGCCTGGGGCCCTGGCCGCCGAGGCCGAGCAGGCCCGCGAGCACGGTCTCGTAGTCGAGGCCGACGGCCGCGCCAGCCACGCCAGCGTGGTGCGCGTGCTGGACCAGGCAGGCCAGCAGGGCATCCAGCGGGTGCGTATTGCCACCACCGAGAGTCGCTCGAGCGAGACCACTTCCCCACAAGCGGAGACGCCGTGAACCAGGACGGGACCCCTCAACACTCTGGCTGGACGCTCTATAAGCGCCTGCTGAGCTATGTGCGCCCCCACTCGCGCTCCTTCGCCCTGGCGATCGTCGGCTATGTCATCTATGCCGCCTCCAGCACCGCGCTGGCCGAGATGATGAAGCGGTTGATCGATGGCATCCAGGATCCGGACGCCAGCTTTCGGCTCTTCCTGCCGATGTTCGTGGTGGGCATGTTCGCCGCCCGCGGGCTGGGGACCTTTCTTGGCACCTATTTCATGAGTAATGTGGCGCGCAACGTGGTCCACTCCCTTCGCTGCAACGTCTTCAACCACATGCTGCACCTGCCGGGGCGTTTCTTCGACAGCCATTCCAGCGGCCACCTGATCTCACGGGTCACCTATCACGTGGAGCAGGTGACGGGGGCGGCCACCAAGGCGTTGACTATTCTCTTGCGCGAGGGACTATTCGTCATTGGCCTGGTGAGCTACCTGCTGTGGACCAATTGGATGCTGACCCTGCTGTTCCTGACGGTGACCCCGTTGATCGGCGGTGTGGTCAGCTACGCCAGCAAGCGCTTCCGGCGCATCTCGGCGAGAATCCAGGCCTCCATGGGAGACGTCACCCACGTGGCCTCCGAGGCACTCTCCGGCTATCGGGTGGTGCGAACCCATGGCGCTGAGACCTTCGAGAAGGCCCGCTTCGCGGCGGCCAGCGAGTATAACCGCCAGCAGAGCATGAAGGAGGCGCTGACCAAGGCAGTCAGTACGCCGATCATCCAGTTACTGGTAGCCGTGGCCCTGGCAGTGCTGGTGTGGCTGGCCATGTCGCCGGCGCTGATGGATAACATGACCGCCGGTGAGTTCGTGGCCTTCATCACGGCGGCTTCGCTGATGGCCAAGCCGGTTCGCCAGCTCACCGAGATCAACAGCGAGATCCAGAAAGGCCTGGCCGCCGCTGCTGAACTGTTCGGCCTGCTGGAAGTGCCCGCCGAGCGCGATGAGGGCCGATATGAGCCTGAGCGTCTTGAGGGCCGGGTGCATCTCGAGGGCGTGCGCTTTCGCTACGCCGAGGGCCAGCCCGAAGTGCTAAAAGGGATTGATCTGGAGGTAGCCGCAGGGGAGATGATCGCCATTGTCGGCCGTTCGGGCAGCGGCAAATCGACCCTGGTGGGGCTACTTCCGCGCTTCTATCGGCCCACCGAGGGACGTGTGCTGATCGACGGGGTGCCCCTGGATGACTACCGTCTGGCGCCCTTGCGCCGCCAGATCGCTCTGGTCTCCCAGCAGGTCACCCTGTTCAACGCCAGCATCGCCGACAACATCGCCTACGGAGTGCCGGATGCTGACCCGGCAGCCATCGAGGCCGCCGCTCGGGCCGCTCACGCTCACGAGTTCATCGAGCGTCTGCCCGGCGGCTACGCCACCGTGGTAGGTGACAACGGGGTGATGCTTTCGGGCGGCCAGCGCCAGCGCCTGGCCATTGCCCGGGCCATCTTCAAGGACGCACCACTCTTGATCCTCGACGAGGCGACGTCGGCGCTGGACACCGAATCCGAGCGCCATATCCAGGCGGCTCTGGAGGAGGTATGCAAGGGTCGCACCACCCTGGTGATCGCCCACCGCCTCTCTACCATCGAGCGCGCCGACCGCATCCTGGTGATGGAGCAGGGCGAGGTGATCGAGCAGGGCAGCCACGCCGAACTGCTGGCCCGAGGCGGCGCCTACGCGGCGCTGCATCGTCTGCAGTTCCAGGAGGCGGACCCGACATGAAGGGGGTGGGGGAGCGCTGGCTGGAGGCGGCCTATGCAGGGTCGCCCTGGCTCCGCCTCTTGCGCCCCCTGGAGGGGTTCTATCGCGCCACCGTGGCGCGTCGCAGGGTGGCCTATGCCGCAGGCCGCCGAGAGGTATGGCGAGCGCCGGTACCGGTGATCGTGGTGGGTAATCTGACGTTGGGCGGCACCGGCAAGTCGCCGCTGGTGGCCTGGCTGGTGCGCCATCTGTCTGCCGAGGGCTGGTGCCCTGGCATCCTCTCCCGGGGCTATGGGGGCAAGAACGGCAGCTATCCGCTGCTGGTTGACGACCGAACGTCGGCGGAGCAGTGCGGCGACGAGCCGCGCATGCTGGCCGACCAGACGGGTGTGCCGGTCGTGGTAGACCCTGACCGTCCCCGCGGCGCGCGCTGCCTGCTGGAGGTGGGCTGCGACATTCTGGTCAGCGACGACGGCCTCCAGCACCTGGCCCTTGCCCGCGATCTCGAGCTGGTGGTGGTTGACGGCGTGCGGGGCTTCGGCAACGGCCGCTGCCTGCCTGCCGGTCCCCTGCGCGAGCCGCTCTCTCGTCTCGAGAGCGTCGATGCCGTGGTGATCAACGGCGAGCCGCGATTCGCACCGCCGGCTGGCGCCTTTACCATGCGCCTGGCGCCAATCGCCTGGCGGCGACTTGGCGATGGCGAGCGCCTGCCGTTGGTGCCACTTCCGTTTTCTGCTCCTGTGCACGCCGTGGCCGGCATCGGCCGGCCGGCGCGCTTCTTCGAAACCCTGGAGGGCCTTGGTGTTGAGGCGTTGCCCCACCCCTTTAGCGATCATCACGCCTACCGCAGCGAGGAGCTCGCCTTCGACGACGACCGGCCGCTGGTAATGACCGCCAAGGATGCCGTGAAGTGCCGGGGGTTGGCCCCCGCAGCCAGCTGGGTGCTGGAAGTGGAGGCCAACCCGGAAACGGGTTTTTCCGACTGGCTCGACGGACGCCTGGCGCGGCTGGTCGAGCCCGCCCCCGAAACGAATTCGCGAGCCGGCAAAGTGCCGACTCATCATCAGGAGTGAGGTGAATACGATGGACAAGGAACTGCTGGCCATGCTGGTCTGCCCGCTGTGCAAGGGCAAACTCAAGTATCAGCGCGAGGCCGAGGAGCTGCTCTGCCTGTTCGATGGATTGGCCTACCCGGTGCGCGACGGTATTCCGGTTATGCTGCCCGAGGAGGCGCGTCAGCTCAGCGTCGACGAAAAGCTTCACGACTCGCCCGGACGCATGGGGGACGCGTGATGGCCGAGCGCGAGTTCATCGCCGTCATTCCGGCGCGCTATGCTTCCTCGCGGCTGCCCGGCAAGCCCCTGGCGCAGATTGCCGGCCAGCCCATGGTCGCCCACGTCTGGCGGCGTGCCTGTGAAAGCCGCGCCACCCGCGTGGTGGTCGCCACCGACGACGCCCGTATTGAGACGGCCCTGGCGGAGCTCGGCGCCGAAGTCCTCATGACTCGCGTCGATCATCCCACCGGCACCGACCGTCTGGCCGAGGTGGCCGACCGACTGGGCCTGGCCGATGATGCCGTGCTGGTCAATGTGCAGGGCGATGAACCGCTGATTCCGGCGACGCTGATCGACCAGGTGGCCGACCGGCTTTTCGATGACCCCGAGGCCTCCATCGCTACCCTGGCCGAGTCGATCAGCGACGTGGAGACCCTGTTCAACCCCAATGTGGTGAAGGTGGTGCGCGCGCTCTCTGGACGCGCCCTCTATTTTTCTCGGGCGCCCCTGCCCTGGGATAGAGAGGCCTGGGATAGAGACGCTTGGGATAGAGACGTCTTCGCCACCCGCCCGGAGCTCCTCGAGACGGGCGCCTGGCTCCGCCATATCGGGCTTTACGCCTATCGGGCGGGTTTTTTGGCCGAGTACGGTAACTGGGTCCCCTCGCCCCTGGAGCAGCTCGAGCACCTTGAGCAACTGCGGGCCTTGCACCACGGTCACTCTATTCAGGTGGCGCTGGCCCGGGAGCCGCATCCCGCCGGCGTCGATACCGTCGAGGACCTGGCCCGGGTGCGTGCGCTGCTGGAAACCGCTGACGACAGGGGAGATGCCTGATGCGCGTTCTGTTTGTTTGCCTGGGCAACATCTGTCGCTCGCCCACCGCCGAGGTGATATTCCGACGCCTGCTCGACGAGCGCGGCCTGGCTCATCGGGTCCAGGTCGACTCGTGCGGGATTGGTAACTGGCACGTGGGCAAGGCGCCGGACCCACGCACCAGCCAGGCTGCCGCTCGCCGCGGCATCGATCTCACTACCCTGCGTGCCAGACAACTGGTCGCCGACGACTTCGGCCGTTTCGACTATCTGCTGGCCATGGATCATGACAACCTGGCGGCGATGCGCGCCCTTGCACCGGCCGGGTTCGATCCTCACCTGGGACTTTTCCTGGACTTTGCCGGTCTGGCTGACCGTGCCGTGCCTGACCCCTACTACGGCGGCGAACGGGGCTTCGAAGAGGTGCTCGACCTGGTGGAGAAGGGGGCCCTTGGCCTGCTGGCCGAGATCGAGACGCGTCTGAAGGCGCGTCCTTGAGTTCGGTGCACTACCCCGAGCACGACCTGACGGCGGCCAATACCCTGGGCCTGCCCTGCGTGGCAGAGCATTTCGCTGCCCCCGCCAGCCTGGACGCGTTGCAGGAGGCGCTGGCCACGGCCCGTGCCCACGGCTGGCCGCTGACCCTGCTGGGCGGCGGCAGCAATCTGATCCTGCCGGAGCGCCTGACAGGACTGGTCATTCGGCCGGCCATGGATCGCTGGTGGATCGAGGAGGGCGAGAGCGAGGCGGTTCGGGTCCACGCGGAAGCGGGGGTGATCTGGCATGAGCTGGTCATGGCGCTGGCCGAGCGTGGCCTCTGGGGCACCGAGAACCTGGCGCTGATCCCGGGACACTGCGGTGCGGCGCCGATCCAGAATATCGGCGCCTACGGGGTCGAACTCTGCGAGGCGCTCGAGGCGCTTCAGGTGGTGGACCTGACCGATGGCCGGGCGGCATGGATGACGCCCGAGGAGTGCGCCTTCGGCTATCGTGACAGTGTCTTCAAGGGGCGGCTGGCGGGGCGTGTGGTGGTCACTCGTCTGGTGTTGAGGCTGTCGCGTTTGGCGGCCCCACGCCTTGGCTACGGGGACTTGGCCGCTCGGGTCGGCGTCTCGCCCAGCCCGCTCGAGGTGGCCGAGGCGGTGTGCGCCATTCGTCGCGACAAGCTGCCCGACCCGGCGCGGCTCGCCAACGCCGGCAGCTTCTTCAAGAACCCTCTGGTGTCGGGCGCGCAGGCCGAACGTCTACTCGCCGAGTATCCGAGCATGCCGCATTTCCCCCAGCCCGATGGTCGGGTCAAGCTGGCCGCGGGGTGGCTGATCGACCAGTGTGGTCTCAAGGGCTTTCGCGAGGCTCACTTCGGACTGCATGATCGCCAGGCACTGGTACTGGTGCACTTCGGTGGCGGCAGCGCTGGCGAACTGCTCGTCTTCGCCGAGCGAGTGGCTGGCACTGTGCGCGAGCGCTTTGGCGTGTCGCTGGAGCGGGAGCCACGCCTGGCCGGCATCCCTCCAGGGTAGCGATGGGCCTGATGGCCTGAACTGAAACGACAGCGCCCGCAGCCATGGTTGCGGGCGCTGTCACTTTCGGGGAGAAAAGCGGGGCCTCAGCCCTGCTTGCCCTCCTGAGCCTTAGCTTCCAGCTCACGACGGCGGATCTCCCGCGGGTCGTTGTGAGCACGCCGACGACGACGGTTGGCGCGTTGCTCTTCTGGCGTTTCTTCGGCCTTGGGGGCTTCGGGCTTGGGCGCGTCGGCTTTCGCTTCCGGCTTGGGCGCGTCGGCTTTCGCCTCCGGCTTCGGCGCGTCGGCTTTCGCCTCCGGCTTGGGTGCGTCGGCTTTCACGTCGGCCTTGGGCGCGTCGGCTGTCGTCTCGGGCTTGGGCGCGTCGGCTTTCGCCTCCGGCTTCGGCGCGTCGGCTTTCGCCTCCGGCTTGGGCGCGTCGGCTGTCGCCTCGGGCTTGGGCGCGTCGGCTTTCGCCTCCGGCTTCGGCGCGTCGGCTTTCGCCTCGGGCTTGGGCGCTTCGGCTTTCACGTCGGACTTGGGCGCGTCGGCTTTCGCCTCGGCCTTGGGCGCTTCGGCTTTCACGTCGGCCTTGGGCGCTTCGGCTTTCGCCTCGGCCTTGGGCGCTTCGGCTTTCGCTTCCGGCTTGGGCGCGTCGGCTTTCACGTCGGCCTTGGGCGCGTCGGCTGTCGCCTCGGGCTTGGGCGCGTCGGCTTTCGCCTCGGGCTTGGGCGCGTCGGCTTTCGCCTCGGCCTTCGGCGCGTCGGCTTTCACGTCGGCCTTGGGCGCGTCGGCTTTCGCCTCGGCCTTCGGCGCGTCGGCTTTCACGTCGGGCTTGGGCGCGTCGGCTTTCACGTCGGCCTTGGGCGCTTCGGGCTTGGCAGCTTCGACCTGGTCGGGCAGCGGGGTGTCGGCTTTCGCCTCAGGCTGGGCTTCAGCTGCTTCTGCCTGAAGCCGCTGCTGCTCGGCCTCGGCCTTGGGGTTGATGGCATGCTGACGGCTGCGATTGCGCGGATTATTGCGGGTACGCTTGGGTTTGCCATCGTCGACCGGCACCTCGGTGCTGGGTGCTTCGCTCTTCGCTTCGGCCGGTTTTTCGGCAGGGCGATCGTCGCGCTTGTCGCCACCGCGTGACCGCCGCGTGTCGGCGCGGGGTTTCTCATCCCGTGGTTTGTCGTTGCGAGCCTTGTCTTCTTTAGGCTTTTCGTCTCTGGGCTTTTCGTCGCGAGGCTTTTCATCGCGAGGCTTTTCATCCCGAGGCTTTTCATCCCGAGCTTTGGGCGTCTCCTGCTGACGCGTCTGGCGAGGGTCGTCCTGGCGTCCGCGACCGCGGCCTCCGCGGCTGGCGTTGCCGCGATTGTCACGGTTTTCGGCGTTATCGGTCCCGCTGTCGCCGCGTTCATTCTCCTGGCGTGGGGCACTGCGGCGCTCGTCGTTGCGCGGACGACGCTGTCGGTTGGTGTTGCGACCGCTGCGATCATCATCGCGCGGGGAGGATTTGCGAGCGTCGGTATTGCCGCGCGTCGGCTCGGGGCGGGCGGGCGTCTTCTGACTACTGTCGGCGGGGGTTTCGTCGCCGCCCAGCAGCTTGGCAAGGCCCTTCACCAGGCGGCCCAGTACGCCGGCCTGAGGCTCCGCAACCGGCTGTCGCACCACCGGTGCCCTGGCGGGGCTCTTGGCCGACGGGGGTGGCGGTGTCGCCGGGGCGGGAGCGGTCGGGGCGGGAGCCGCAGAAGCGGTCTCCTGAACAGCGGGAGTCTCTTCCTGCTGCAGGGAGGCAGGCGCGGGCTCGTGGTGAATTACCGTCTTTACCGCCGCCTCGGCGCGCTGCGCCGGCTTGGTAAAGGTGGATTCAGGTTCACGACCGACCTCGGTCTCGGTAGAGAGCTCGAAGCTGGAGAGTGAGGCGGTACCATCTTCGTCGACGTGGTCATCGCGCAGGCGCTGGACATCGTAGTGGGGCGTATCCATCTCGATGCTGGGCAGCAGCAGGACCCTTACGCCCTGGCGGCGTTCGATGTCGGCCAGCACGGTGCGCTTCTCGTTGAGCAGATAGGTAGCAACCGGCACCGGGAGAATGGCGCGAATCTGGGCGCTGCGCTCTTTCATGGCCTCTTCCTCGATCAGGCGCATGATCGAGAGCGAAATGGAGCGAACGTCACGGATGGTGCCCTGGCCGTTGCAGCGTGGGCAGACCACACCGCTGGTCTCGCCAAGTGACGGGCGCAGGCGCTGGCGGGACATCTCCATCAGGCCGAAGCGCGAGATGCGACCGATCTGCACCCGGGCGCGGTCCAGCTTCAGCGCGTCACGCACGCGATTCTCAACCTCGCGCTGGTTGCGGGCCGGGCTCATGTCGATGAAATCAATGACCACCAGGCCACCGATGTCGCGCAGACGCAGCTGGCGGGCAATCTCGTCGGAGGCCTCCAGGTTGGTCTGCAGCGCCGTCTCCTCGATATCGCTGCCCCGGGTGGCGCGAGCCGAGTTGATGTCGATGGAGACCAGTGCCTCGGTGTGGTCGATGACGATGGATCCACCGGAGGGAAGCTGCACCTCTCGCTCGTAGGCGGTTTCGATCTGCGACTCGATCTGAAAACGTGAGAAAAGCGGGACCTCGTCAACGTATAGCTTGATCTTCTGCTGGTAGGAGGGCATGACCTGGCGGATGAAAGCCAATGCCTCCTCGTAGACGGCGTCGCTGTCGATCAGCACTTCGCCGATGTCCTGGCGGAGGTAGTCGCGCATGGCGCGAATAATGACGTTGGATTCGCGGTAGATCAGGAAGGGAGCAGAGCGTTTACCCGCTTCGGTGGTGATCGACTCCCATACCTGCACGAGATAATCGAGATCCCACTGCAGTTCCTCGGGGGAGCGGCCGATGCCGGCGGTGCGTACGATCAGACCCATACGGTCGGGCAGGGTGAGCTGCCCCATGACCTCCTTGAGCTGGCTGCGCTCCTCGCCCTCGATTCGCCGGGAGATGCCGCCGGCCTTGGGGTTGTTGGGCATCAGTACCAGGAAGCGGCCGGCCAGGCTGATGAAGGTAGTCAGCGCCGCCCCCTTGTTGCCGCGCTCCTCCTTGTCGACCTGGACGATGACTTCTTGTCCCTCCTTCAGCACCTCCTTGATGCTGGGACGGCCCGAGGCGGGCTCTTTGACGAAGTACTCTCGGGAAATTTCCTTGAGAGGCAGGAAACCATGTCGGTCGGCACCGAAGTCAACGAAGGCGGCTTCCAGGGAAGGCTCTATTCGAGTGATCTTGCCTCGGTAGATGTTGGCTTTCTTCTGTTCCCTGGCGCCGGACTCGATATCCAGGTCGAAGAGGCGTTGTCCATCGACCAGGGCGACGCGCAGCTCTTCGGGCTGGGTCGCATTGATGAGCATCCGTTTCATGTTGTCTCGCACTATGGGGCACCGGCGAGTACGACGTAGCGAACCTCTGTGTGCTGCGTGCCTGTTCTCAGCGTATCGGAAAGATACGCTTCTGCGGCCGTGACGGTTCTATATCGACGCGTCACGACACGAGTTGTTGAGTACGGGGCGGAGGCAGGACATGTCTCGGTAGGGGGGTCACCCATCCGGCCCTGCGGTCACCGCCAACACCTGGCATTCATCGATTCGCCGCCGCCGATCTCCGGCACGCAGTTGAACGTGTCCCATGGCCTGCCGACGCTTCATGACGAAAAAACATCGGGGGATCCGGGCGTGGCGCTGTATCGCTGTCTTTCTGTTGCTGCGGGCGGCGAGACGTATCGACGTCCTCGCGGCCTTGATTTTTCGCTTCGGCCTGCGTGTCTGTCGTGCAGGCGCTTGGCAGGCTTAGCTAAGCCCATTGAAGCGAACCAGCAATATAACAGCAACAGGGCTGCGCCAGCAATTGGCGCGCCGGGGCGCCCACTGCGATAGAATGCGCCTTTTAGCAGTATCCAGCAGTGGAGTCTCGGCATGGCCGAAGGACGCGACGTACAGTGGGTCGAGGTAACGGAAGGACAGGATGGCCAGCGGATCGACAACTTCCTGCTGACCCGCATCAAGGGAGCGCCGCGGTCGCTCATCTATCGCCTCGTGCGCAAAGGCGAGGTGAGAGTCAACAAGAAGCGCGTCAAGCCGGACACTCGCTTGGCTATCGGGGATCTGGTGCGCATCCCGCCGCTCAAGCTTTCCCCCCGTGAAGCGGTGCTGGAGGTGAGTGATAATTTGCGCAACTTGCTGGCCGGCAGCGTGCTGGTGGAGGGACGCGATTGGCTGGTGATCAACAAGCCTGCAGGACTTGCGGTTCACGGCGGTAGCGGTGTCAAGATCGGTCTGATCGAGGCGCTGCGCCAGGTGCGGGAGGACCTCGACTTTCTGGAACTGGTCCACCGACTGGATCGCGACACCTCCGGCTGTCTGCTGCTGGCTAAGTCTCGTCCGGCACTTTTGGCGCTGAACACGGCTCTGAAGGAGCAGAAGATGGACAAGCGCTACCTGGCTTTGGTGGCCGGACGCTGGCCGGCGCGGCGCGACTATGTGGCGGCACGGCTGGACCGTTACATTCTGCCCAACGGCGAGCGTCGGGTGCGGGTCGACCCGAACGGCAAGGTATCGCGCACGCGCTTTTCGGTGCGTGAAGCCTTCGCCAGGGCAACGCTGGTGGAGGCCGAGCCGGTCACCGGGCGCACCCATCAGATCCGCGTGCACGCGGCACACACCGGCCAACCGCTGCTCGGCGATGACAAGTACGCCAGCCGCGACAGCCAGCGGCTCAGCGCATCGCTCGGGGTTGCACGGCTGTTCCTGCACGCCGAGTCGCTGACCTTCCCCGAGCCCACCAGCGGTCGCCCGGTGCAGATCAAGGCGCCGCTCCCCGAGGAGCTGCAGGCGGTGCTTGCTCGTGCTCGCCGCGACGCCTGAGTCCTGCATCGACCACTCGTATCGACCACTCGTATCGACCACTCGTATCGACAACAGGGAGACGACAATGCGCTATCGACTGGTGATCTTCGACTGGGACGGCACCCTGATGGATTCGGTGGCGCGTATTGTGGACTGCATGCAGGCGGCTTCGCGTGAAGCTGGCTGGGGTGAGCTCACGCCAGAGAGCGTTCGCAATATCATCGGCCTGGGGCTTCCCGAGGCGATCGCCAGCCTGTGCCCGGGCATCGATCCCGACCGAGCCGAGCTGCTGCGCAGCCGCTATGCCTGGCACTTTGTCGAGGGCAGCGACACGCCGATGCGCTTCTTTTCCGGGGTAGAGGAGGGGCTTGTTGGTCTTCACGGCGGCGGTGTTCAGCGCTTGGCGGTGGCCACCGGCAAGAGCCGCCGGGGTCTCGATCGGATCTTTCGAGAGAGCGACAGCGGGCGCTGGTTCCAAGCTAGCCGTACCGCCGACGAGACACGCTCCAAGCCACATCCGCTGATGCTCGAGGAGCTGCTGCGAGAGTTGGAAGTGCCGCTGGAGGAGGCGGTAATGGTAGGCGATACCGAATACGACCTGGAGATGGCCCGCGCCATCGGCATGGATCGGGTGGGAGTGACCTGGGGCGTGCATGCGCCCGAGCGACTCGCCGCCAGCCGGCCGACCTTCACCGCCGAGGCGGTTCCCGAGCTATTCGACTGGCTGCAAGGAAAATAAGTGATGAGCGACGACGACCAGAAACGCAGCGAAAGCCAGGATCCCTGGACCCAGGGGCCGGAGCGAACCCCCGAGCAGGCCCGGGAGGAGCGCGAGACACGAAAGGCGCCCCGGGTGGAAGAGAGGGCGGAAAGCGCCGAGACCCTGCGTGAGCGCCAGCGTCTCCAGCAGATGGAAATGATGGACCGCTGGATCGGCGGTGTGTTGACGGAGCAGCGCCGTTCGCGGCGCTGGAAACTGTTCTTCCGCTTTCTGTTTGCGGCGCTGATTCTGGCGTCGCTGTCGGCGACTCTCTACAGCCTGCTTTCCGGTCCTCCCGGCAGTGGCGCCGCTGCCGGCCCCCACCTGGGTGTGGTCAAGGTGCGTGGCGTGATCGATTCGGAGTCACCGGCCAGCGCCGATCGCATCGTGACCGGGCTCAAGCGCGCCTGGGAAGCGGAAGAGAGCGAGGCCGTCGTGCTGCATATCGATAGCCCCGGTGGCAGCCCTGTGCAGTCCCAGCGGATATTCGACGAAATCATGCGGCTTCGCGCCGAAGGCGGCAAGCCGATCATTGCGGTGATCGAGGATGTTGGCGCCAGCGGCGCCTATTATATCGCCGCGGCGGCGGACGAGATCCTTGTTGCTCCGGCAAGTCTGGTGGGCTCCATCGGGGTGATCTCGGCCAGCTTCGGCTTCGAGGAGGCGATGGAGCGCCTGGGCGTTGAACGCCGCGTATTCGCTGCCGGCGACAACAAGGCCTTTCTCGACCCATTTTCGGAGTTGGCACCCGAGCAGCGTCAGTTCTGGCAGTCGGTGTTGGCGACGACTCATCGGCAGTTCATCGACGCGGTGAAAGAAGGGCGAGGCGATCGTTTGAGCGACGACGATCGGCTCTTCAGCGGTCTGGTGTGGAGCGGCGAGCAGGCCGTGGAGCTTGGCCTGGCAGACGGCATTGGGAGCCTGGGCGGCCTGGCTCGAGAGCGACTTCCCGAGCCGAAGGTGCGCGACTACACCCCGCGCCTCGATCCCTTCGAGCGCTTTTCACGGCAGTTCGGCCGCGTCGCCATGGAGTTGATGGGCGTGCCCCGCGCCGATTCTCCGCTGCGCTACCAGCTACCCTAGCGGGTCCAGTCCCGCTTCGCGCAGCATGGCGCAGAGGCGAATCAGGGGCAGACCGATCAGGGTATTAGGATCGTCGCCCTCGAGTCGCTCGAAGAGCGCAATCCCGAGTCCTTCCATGCGGAAGCTCCCGGCGCTGTCCAGGGGCTTCTCTTTCTCCACGTAGCGGGCGATCTCGCCCTCGCTGAGGCGTCGGAATACCACGTCGTAGCTGTCGTGGCAGACCTGCTGGCGGCCGTGTCGGGTATCCAGCAGCGCCAGACCGGTGACAAAGCGAACGCGGTGGCCGGAGAAACGCGTCAGGTTGGCACGGGCGGTGGCCGTGTCCCCGGGCTTGCCGAGGATCTCGCCCTCGAACAGTGCTACCTGATCAGAACCGATGATCAGGTGGTCCGGCCAGGCCTCTGCCAGCCGCTGGGCCTTGGCCAGCGCCAGTCGCTGTACAAGGGCGATGGGCCCTTCATCCGGTTGCGGGGTCTCGTCGATGTCCGGACTCTGCCAGGCGTAGGGGATTTCCAGGCGGTCGAGCAGCTGGCGGCGCCAGCGAGAACCGGAGGCGAGTACAAGTCGTGGCATGAGGGCTTTCCCTGTCGAAGATTCAGGAGCGAGGTTAGCATGACCCGGCTGGTCAACGGCGGCTTTGACAGGGACGGGGCGAGTGCCTATCATTGCGCGCCTATGTCTACTACACGACTTCCCAGCAGGGTCGAGCCTTACAAGCTTGCAGCCCGTTCCGAGCGACTCGAGGGCCTTGTGCCTCTCGCCGATCTTGCACGTCTAACCGAAGAGGTTGGCCCGCAGAACGGCGATCTTTGGGTCACCCTGGACTTCGCTATCGACGCCCAGGGCCGCCGCGTGATTCACGGTCGTCTGGCGGCGGATCTGCAGCTGCCTTGTCGGCGCTGTCTGTCTCCAATGGCACAGCATGTGGAGAGCGAGTTCCTGCTGGGCATGGTCTCTAGCGATGACTTGGCAGCCGAGCTGCCGAGTACCCATGAGCCGGTCCTGGTGGAAGACGAACAGCTGAACCTGCTGACGGTGGTCGAGGATGAACTGATCCTTAGTCTGCCGCAGGTGGTTTACCACGAGGAGGCCGACTGTGAGGTCTCCCGCGACCAGCTGACCAGCGGGGAGGGTGCCACGGCATCCCGGGGGCCCGCAGCGAGTCCCTTTGACGTGCTCAAGCACCTCAAAGGCAAATCCTGACATACTATCGTTTTATTCTAGAGTGACATCCCATGGCAGTTCAAAAGAACCGCAAGACCCGTTCCAAGCGCGGCATGCGTCGTAGCCACGACGCTTTGAGCGCCCCGGCCCTGTCCCAGGACAAGGAAACCGGCACCACTCATCTGCGCCATCACGTCGCTCCGGACGGTTTCTATCGTGGCCGCAAGATCGTCGACGCCTGAGGCGACGACGCATCCTTCAATAGTGCCTGGCCGCTGACTCTGTCGTGAAGATAGCCATCGACGCGATGGGAGGTGACCTCGGTCCCCGCGCTACCGTGCGTGGGGCCGCCAGTGCGGTGCTGCACGACCCCCATCTCGAGATCTGCCTGTTTGGCCCCCGGCGTCAGCTTGAGGGAGAGATCTCCTGCCTGCCGCGGCGTCTCGTCGCGGCGGGTTCGCGTATGGAAGTTGTGGATGCCTCCGAGGTGATTGCCCCGGGCCAGCGGCCCGCTGATGCGTTGCGTCGCGGTCAGGCCAGCAGCATGGCCAGGATGTTGACCGCCGTGGCGTCGGGTAGCGCAGCGGCCGGCGTCAGCGCAGGAAACACCGGCGCACTGGTGGCTTTGGGCCGTCAAACGTTGGGCACTGTCGCCGGGATTCCGCGCCCGGCGATAAGCACAGCGATGCCGACGCGCCGCCAGGGCCGCTGCTACCTGCTGGATCTTGGCGCCAACGTCGAGTCCTCTGCTGAGCGGCTGGTGGACTTTGCCCTGATGGGTGAGCTGATGGCGCGTCACGTGGATGGGCTTGACGCCCCCCGCGTGGCGCTGCTCAACGTCGGGGTAGAGGGCACCAAGGGCACGGCCAGCGTGCGCGAGGCAGACCAGCGTCTGCGAGCTTTCAAACACCTTGATTATCGAGGCTATATAGAGGGCGACGGCATCTTTGCTGGCCAGGTAGACGTAGTGGTGTGCGACGGCTTCGTCGGTAACGCCGTTCTCAAGGCCAGCGAGGGCCTGGCTAAGATGTTGGTGGCTCGTGTGCAGGCGACGTTCGAAGCCCACTGGAGCAGTCGTTTTGTGGGCGCGCTGGCGCGGCCTGCGCTCCGACGTCTCAAGAGCGAACTGGATCCCGTGCGCTACAATGGTGCCAGCCTGCTGGGTCTGGCTGGTATTGTGGTAAAGAGTCATGGCGGCGCCGACGCCGCCGGCTTTCACTATGCGGTGTTGCGAGCGGTACAGGAGGTGCGCCACGACCTGCCTAGCTGCCTGGCGGCAGGATTGGCACCGCGGCGGGGCGTTGGCGAGTCGGTCGGCAGTGCCGGACGAGTCGCCAGCGATCCCGATATCTTCGCACCGGGCATGCCCAGCGATGATGACAGCCAACAAGAGCAAAGGTGACCATAATGACTCAATCCCTCGCCCTCGTGTTCCCCGGGCAGGGTTCCCAGCAGATCGGCATGCTGCGGGAGCTGGCGGAACGCTACAGCGTGGTTCGCACCTCCTTCGAAGAGGCCTCCGACGCGCTGGGCTATGACCTCTGGCAGGTGGTTCAGGAAGGCCCGGCAGACGCCCTTAATTCTACCGCATGCACACAGCCGGCCCTGCTGACTGCCAGCGTCGCCATCTGGCGGGTCTGGCAGGAACTGGAAGGCGCGCGCCCCGGTGCCATGGCAGGGCATAGCCTCGGCGAGTACAGCGCCATGGTATGTGCCGGCGTGATGTCCTTTGCCGAGGGCGTGAAACTGGTGCGCCTGCGTGGTGATGCCATGCAGGCCGCGGTGCCTGCCGGTGAAGGAGCCATGGCAGCGATCCTGGGCCTCGACAACGCCGTAGTAGAGCAATGCTGCGCCGATGCCGCTCAGGGTGGGGTCGTTGCTGCGGTCAACTTCAATGCCCCTGGTCAGGTAGTGATCGCCGGCGACAAGGCCGCCGTGGAGCGTGGAATTGCCGCTTGCCAGGCGGCCGGTGCCAGGCGTGCCATGCCGCTGCCGGTCTCGGTACCATCGCACTGTGCACTGATGGAGCCTGCCGCCGAGCGCCTGGCCGAGGCCATGGACGCCATTGAGTTGCGCGCGCCGCGCTACACCGTGTTTCAAAACGTCGATGCCCAGGCCCATGCCGATCCCGAGACCTTGCGAACCCGGCTGATCGAGCAGCTCTATCGCCCGGTGCGGTGGACCTCCTGCGTCGAGGCCATGATCGAGGGCGGCGCCGAGGTGTTTATCGAGTGCGGTCCGGGCAATGTGCTCACTGGTCTTGGCAAGCGTATTGCCCGAGGCAGCAAGGGGCTGGCGGTCAATGATCCGGACAGCCTGGAGGCAGCTCTGGAACTGGCACGCAGCGGCCCCAACGGCACCTCCGTGAACGGCTGACCATTCCTCAGGACGAAGGCGAAACCACCATGACAACCGAAACGAGAGTCGCCCTAATCACCGGCGCCAGCCGTGGCATCGGCCACGCCATCGCCCATGAGCTGGGCCGCCAGGGGCGCATCGTGATCGGGACTGCCACCAGCGATGCCGGCGCCGACAAGATCGACGCCGACCTCAAGGCCCACGGTATCCCGGGCGCCGGTCGTAAGCTCGATGTCACTGACCCTGCCAGCGTCGATGCCCTGGTCAAGGCTGTCACCGAAGAATTCGGGGCGCCGACCATCCTGGTCAACAGTGCCGGCATCACCCGTGATAACTTGCTGATGCGCATGAAGGAAGAGGAGTGGAGCGACGTTGTCGACACCAACCTCACCTCGGTTTATCGCGTGACGAAGGCATGCCTGCGTGGCATGACCAAGGCCCGCTATGGACGCATCGTCAATATCAGCTCGGTGGTGGCCACCATGGGCAATATGGGCCAGACCAACTATGCTGCCGCCAAGGCGGGCATGGAAGGCTTCTCCCGCGCCCTGGCGCGCGAGGTTTCCTCACGTGCGATTACCGTCAACACGGTGGCCCCGGGCTTTATTGCCACTGACATGACTCAGGCGCTGCCAGAAGCACAGCAGGAGGCGCTGCTGGGCCAGATTCCCCTGGCTCGGCTGGGTCAGCCCGAGGAGATCGCCGCCGCGGTGGGCTTTCTCACCGGTGACACGGCGAGCTACATCACCGGCGAAACACTGCATGTCAACGGCGGTATGAACATGCGTTGAGTCCCTGCGGGGACGGCGGTTGCGCCTGCCTCAGGGCGTCTATAAACTACCTCGCAGCTTTGGTTTGCGGATCTGGAACCCCAACGGCTGGTCATCAGGACGGCCAATTTGAACGACTGGAGTACGTCATAATGAGCACCATTGAAGAGCGCGTTAAGAAGGTTGTGGCTGAGCGCCTAAACGTCAAGGAAGAGGATATTCAAAACAGTTCCTCCTTTACCGAGGACCTGGGCGCCGACTCTCTGGACACCGTCGAGCTTGTCATGGCACTCGAGGAAGAGTTCGACACCGAAATCCCGGACGAAGAAGCCGAGAAGATCACTACCGTTCAGGAAGCCATCGATTACGTGAATACTCACCAGTAAACCTGGTAGCGGTCGATGATGTCTGACGCGGGGAATTCGTTCCCCGGAAAAATGCCGCCCGCAGAGGCGGCTTTTTCGTGGCAGGTTGGTGCGAGGCTTGTCAAGGCGGCATAGGGCGGGGAGACTCGTTATAATGCGCGCAAGCGGACGGCTCCTCGTGGGGGCCTGTCATACTGGATGTCGGGAGGAACACTGATGGCACGTAGAAGGGTTGTGGTGACCGGTCTGGGACTGGTCACGCCGGTGGGGAATAGCGTCGAGGAGAGCTGGGCCAACATCAAGGCCGGCAAAAGCGGCATTGCCCCCATCGAGCACTTCGATGCCAGCGGTTGCAGCACGCGCTTCAGTGGCTCGATCAAGGACTTCGATATCAGTCCCTATCTGAATCCCAAGGAGGCCCGCAAGATGGATCACTTCATCCAGTATGGAGTGGCCGCTGGGGCTCAGGCGATTCAGGATTCGGGCATCGAGTGCACCGAGGAGAATGCCGCGCGGATCGGCGTAGCGATCGGCTCCGGAATCGGCGGGCTGCCCATGATTGAACAAAATCATAGCGCGATGCTGAAGAGTGGCCCGCGGCGTATTTCGCCGTTTTTCGTACCTGGCTCGATCATCAACATGATCTCGGGCAATCTGGCCATCCTGCATGGCTTTCGCGGCCCCAACATCGCCATCACGACCGCCTGCACCACCGGTACTCACAACATCGGCTACAGTGCCCGTACCATTGCCTACGGCGATGCCGATGTCATGATCTGCGGCGGCGCTGAAATGGCGACCACTCCCCTCGGGCTGGGCGGTTTCTCTGCGGCTCGGGCGCTTTCTACTCGCAATGATGATCCCGAGGCGGCCAGCCGTCCCTGGGATCGCGACCGTGACGGCTTCGTGCTCTCCGACGGTGCCGGGGTGCTGGTACTGGAGGAGTATGAGCACGCCAAGGCCCGCGGCGCGACCATGTACGCCGAGCTGGCCGGCTTCGGCATGAGCGATGACGCCTACCACATGACGGCGCCTCCCGAGGACGGCAGGGGGGCGGCGCTCTCCATGAGCAATGCCATTCGCGATGCCGGTCTTGATCCTTCGGCTATTCACTACATCAATGCCCACGGCACCTCGACCGCGGCCGGCGACCTGGCCGAGAGCCGTGCCGTAGAGAAGGTAATGGGGGCGGCGGCGACGTCCGTGGCAGTGAGCTCCACCAAGTCGATGATTGGCCACCTGCTGGGTGCCGCCGGTGCCGTGGAAGCGGTATTCTCCATTCTGGCGATTCGCGATCAGGTGGCACCGCCCACCATCAACCTGGATAACCCCCAGGAGGGCTGCCACCTCGACTACGTGCCGCACACTGCGCGCGAGATGAAGATCGATGTGGCGCTGTCGAACTCCTTTGGCTTCGGCGGGACGAACGGCACCCTGGTCTTCTCCCGGGTGTGAGAACGGAGGCTGCTTGGCCCCTGGACGACCGTGGGGTCGCCTACGGTGACGGCCTGTTCGAGACGATACTGCTGCGAGGTGGCCGTCCACTGCTGTGGGACGAGCATCTGGCGCGTTTGGCTCGTGGCTGTCACAGGCTGGGTATTCCTATGCCGGAAGAGCACGATCTGGCCGTTCCCCTGGCCGAGGCCGGCAACGGTCTCGAGGTGCTCAAGCTGACGTTGACCCGGGGCAGTGGCGGACGGGGCTACCGGCCGCCGTTCTCCTGCGCGCCGCGGCTGCGCTGGCAACTCGCCGCCTTCGTCCCGGCAGAAACGCGCTGGCAGCAGGGCGTTCGTGTGCGCCACTGCCGCTTGAGACTTGGTCTGCAGCCTGTATTGGCCGGTCTGAAGCACCTCAATCGCCTTGAGAACGTGCTGGCCCGGGCCGAGTGGGATGACGAGGACATCGCCGAGGGGTTGCTCTGCGACAGCGATGGCAGGCTGGTGGAGGCCACCGCCATGAACCTCTTCTGGCGGCGTGCCGGCCGCCTCGAGACGCCGCGGCTCGACCGCTGCGGGGTGGCGGGGGCCCTGCGTGCGGCGTTGATGGAACGGATGGAGATCCACGAGGTTGATATTCATCCCGACGAATTCGAAGCGGCCGAGGCGGTTTGGCTCGGCAACTCGGTGCAGGGTGTCTGGCCGGTGGTGCGTCTCGATGACGGCGCCGGCATCGAGCGACGGCGCTGGTTGCTCTCTCCCCTGCATCGAACCTTCCAGGCGGAAGCCCATCGCCTGCTGGACTATCCCGCTCCCTGAGCCGATCTGACCCAAGATGACACGACGAGGACGCCGATGCTGCGTGTGCTGAAGATCCTGCTGGTGCTGGCCATTCTGGCCGGCGCGGCCCTGTTCGGCGGTTACCGCTACTGGGAGTCCCGCCTCGAGGCGCCCATCGCGGTGAGTGAGCCGACCCTCTACGAGGTGCCTCGAGGCGCCGGCTATAACCGCGTGGTGGCCGACCTGGCCCAGCGCGGGGTGATCGCCGACGACTGGGCCTTTCGCCTGCTGACCCGCCTGGAGCCCGAGAGCGTGCCGCGCCTGCGCGTTGGCGAGTACATGCTGGAGCCCGGCATGAGCGGGCGCGACCTGGTTGCCCTGCTGGGCAGCGACCGCGTGGTCACCTATCCGCTGACCGTGCCGGAGGGATGGACCTTCCGCCAGATGCGCGAGCTGCTGGACAACGCTCCCAAGCTCGAGAGCCGCACGGCGGGGCTCAGCGACGAAGAGGTCATGGTGCTGCTGGATCGCGAGGGCGTTTACCCCGAGGGCTGGTTTTTTCCCGATACCTATCGCTATCACAAGGGGGTAAGCGACCTGGAGATCTTGCGCCAGGCGTTGACCCGCATGGAGAGCATCCTCGAGGAGGTCTGGGAGGGGCGGGCCGACGACCTCACCATCGAGTCGGCCTACGAGGCGCTGATCATGGCCTCGCTGATCGAGCGTGAGACCGGGGCGCCCGAGGAGCGCCGCGAGATCGCCGGCGTCTTCAAGCGGCGCATGGAGACCGGCATGCGCCTGCAGACCGACCCCACGGTGATCTACGGCATGGGCGAGCGCTACGACGGCCGTATCACCCGCGCCGACCTGCGCGAGACGACGCCCTACAACACTTACGTGATCGACGGCATGCCGCCGACCCCCATCGCCATGCCGGGACGGGCGTCGCTGGAGGCCGCGGTGGATCCGCTGCCCGGTGAGACCCTCTACTTCGTCTCCCGCGGCGACGGCACCCACCATTTCTCGCGCACCCTGCGCGAGCACAACAACGCGGTAAACCGGTATATCCGCAATCGCCAGTAAGGAGAACCACATGGCCGAGCGCGGACGCTTTATCACCCTGGAGGGGAGCGAGGGAGTCGGCAAGTCCACCAACCTGGCCCGGGTCGTCGCCTGGCTCGAGGCGCGTAGGCTCGAGGTGGTGCAGACCCGTGAGCCCGGTGGCACGCCCCGGGCCGAGGCAATCCGCGAACTGCTCCTTGATCCCGGCGTCGAGGAGCCGCTGGATGCCGATGCCGAGCTGCTGCTGGTCTTCGCCGCCCGCGCCCAGCACCTGGCACAGGTGGTCCGCCCGGCATTGGCTCGCGGCGCCTGGGTGGTGTGCGACCGTTTCACCGATGCCACCTTCGCCTACCAGGGTGGGGGGCGCGGCATCGACCCCGCGCGCATCGCCGAGCTGGAGCGCTTCGTGCAGCGGGGCCTGGCCCCCGACTTGACCCTGCTGCTTGATATGCCCGTCGAGGCCGCTCGGGGTCGACTGGCCGCGCGGGGCGGGGAGCAGGATCGTTTCGAACGTGAACGCGACAGCTTCTTTACGGCGGTGCGCCAGGCCTATATGGCACGCGCCGCCGCCGACCCGGGCCGCATCACCGTGGTGGACGCCTCACGGCCTCTGGCGGCGGTGAGCGAGCAGATCGAAGCGATATTAGCCGAGCAGGTGTCCGCATGGGCGTAGCGGCAGAGCCGTCGACGCTGCAGCCGCTGCCCTGGCTGCGGCCGCGCTTCGCCGAGCTGACGCGTCTGGCAGATAGCGGCCGGTTGCCCCACGCACTGCTGATCTCGGGGCCGCGCGGGGTGGGCAAGCGCTCCCTGGCCGACGCCCTGGTCGCCCGCACCCTCTGCGCCGCCCCGGGGGAGAGCGCCTGCGGTGTCTGTCACGCCTGCAGCATGCTGGCATCGGGCTACCATCCAGATCTGTTGCGGGTGGAACCGGAGGAGGGCAAGCGTCAGATCCGCATCGATGTCATCCGCGAGGTCAACGCCTTCGTGGCCCAGACGCCTCAGCAGGGTGGCTACCGTGTGATCCTCATTGCGCCGGCGGAGGCCATGAACCAGGCCGCTGCCAACGCGTTGCTAAAGAGCCTGGAGGAGCCGGGTGAACGCACCCTGTTCGTGCTGCTCGCCGACATTCCTTCGCGCCTGCTGCCCACCATCCGCTCACGCTGCCAGCACTGGAGCCTGGCGGTGCCTGGCGAGGCGGCCTGCCTGCCCTGGCTGACCGAGCGTCTGGGTGACGAGCAGGAAGCAAGATTCTGGCTAGGTCTGGCCGGCGGCCTGCCGCTGGCTGCCCTGGCCCAGGCCGAGCCGGAGTCCCGGGCATTGCGCCAGCAACTGCTCGAGACCTTCGATGCGCTGGTGCGCGGCGCCGAGCCGGTGGCCGAGGCCGCTCGCCTGGATCGACAGTCGGTCGAGGCGATCCTGTGGTACGGTATTGCCTGGCTGGAAGACCTGATCCGGCTGGGTCTCTCGGGAGAGCAAAGTGAGCTGCGCAACCCTGATCTGCTGCCGCTTTACCGCCAGGCGGTGAAAAATGCTCGGGTGCGTGACTGGTTCCGTCTGCTTGACTACGCCCGAGAGCAGCGAAGACTGCTCGCTGCGGGCGGCAACCCCAATCCCCAGCTGGTGCTAGAAGCCTGGCTGGTTCGCTGGTCCGCGCTGCTGCGTTCGTGAACGAGGAGAGGCTGATGGCTGCACAGAAGGCACTGTCCCTTAACATCCAGGACGTTCAGACCCTGCTCTCGGCCTACATGCCGATGCTCGAGAGGGGAGGCATCTTCGTGCCCACTCGTGAGCGCTATGAGTTGGGACAGGAGATTTATCTGCTGCTGACCCTGCCCGGCGAGAGCGACCGAGCGCCGGTCACCGGCCAGGTGGTATGGGTCTCTCCCGAAGGGGTGAGCGGCAGGCGTATGCCCGGTGTCGGCATCCACTTCAGCGCCGGCGACCAGGCAGTGCGCGACCGCATCGAAAACCTGCTTGCCGGCCATCTGGACAAGGGTGCGCCGACTTATACGCTGTAACCAAGGACCCCCATGTTCGTAGATTCTCACTGCCATCTCGATCGCCTGGATTCTGCCACCCACGGCGGCGATCTGGCCGCCACGCTTGACGCCGCTCGCCGCCGTGGAGTCAAACAGTTCCTGGCCATCGGTGTGACCCTGGAGGAGCTGCCCGGCATCGCCGCCATCGCTCGCGAGCACCGTGATGTGGTGCTCTCCGCCGGCGTGCATCCGCTGCATCTTGTTGCCGAGGAACCCGGCATCGAGACGATCAAGGAGGCCGCGGAGCGTTTCGGTGCCGTGGCCATCGGCGAGTGCGGCCTGGATTATCATTATCTCGACAAGGCCCCGGAAAAGGTGCCCTCCCGAGACGTGCAGCGCGAGCGATTCCGGCGCCAGCTGATCGCCGCCACCGAGCTTGAGCTACCGGTGATCATCCACACCCGGGAGGCTCGCGAGGAGACCCTCGAGCTGATCCGCCAGCACACCGACCCGGCCATTGGCGGCGTACTGCACTGCTTTACCGAGGATCTCGACATGGCGCGGGAGGCGGTGCGTCACGGTTTCTACATATCGCTATCCGGCATCGTGACGTTCCGCAATGCGGAGGCGCTGCGCGAGGTGGCTCGCAAGGTGCCCCTTGACCGGCTGCTGATCGAGACTGACAGCCCTTATCTCGCTCCGGCTCCCCACCGCGGCAAGCCCAATGAGCCGGCCTGGGTGGTGGAAGTGGCCGAGTGCATTGCCGCCGAGCGCGGCATCAGCGTGGAAGAGGTGGCGATGCAGACCACTGCCAACTTCTACCGCCTGTTTTCTGCTGCTGCCCCGGATGCCCCCGCTGAACTGCGCGAAACCCTCCGGGGCGCAGGCCTGCTGGGCTGATCCATCGCATGACTCCATCCCATGACTCCATCCCATGACAAGGGACCCGACATGAATCTCGATCCGCTGCTGGCCCATATCGATCCCGAGGGCGAGATTCCTCCCGTGGACCGCTGGCATCCGGAGCATGTCGGCGAGATGGATCTGGTGATCGTCACCGACGGCCGCTGGATCCATGAGGGAACCCCGATCGCACGGCCTCGGCTGGTGCGCCTGCTTTCGACGATCCTTCGCCGCGAGGGGGACGGGCGTTACGCTCTGGTCTCTCCGGTCGAGAAGCAGTTCATTCGGGTGGAGGATCACCCTTTTCTGGTGGTAGATGCCGATCTGGATCCGTCCGGCACATGGTGGCTGACCACCAACGTGGGCGACCGCCTGGCCCTGGGCGAGGCGTGTCGCCTCTCGCTCAGCGAGACACCGGCGGGCGAGACGGTGCCCGAGGTGCCGGTGCGCTTCGGGCTGGCCGCGCGGCTGGGGCGCAACGTCTACTACCGGCTGGTGGAGGCCGCCGAGCGCCGTGCCCTGCCCGGCGGCGGCGAGGCGCTGGGCCTGGTCAGCGATGGCGTCTGGCAGCCCCTCGGTCGTCTGGACCACGGCGAGACGGCGTGAGGCTCACCGCCGAACAGCGTGCCGTCGTCGAGCACGTCTCCGGCCACGCTCGGGTCGCCGCCGTGGCAGGCTCCGGCAAGACCACCACCATGGTGGCCCGGGTGCTGCATCTGCTGGCGAAGGGCGTTTCCCCGTCGCGTATCCTGGTGCTGATGTTCAACCGCTCGGCCCGGGAAGACTTCCAGGCGCGACTCGCTGAGATGGCCCCTGCCGGGCAGCGGCTGCCCGACGTGCGCACCTTTCATTCCCTGGGACACCGCCTCACCGCCAGCCTGACCCGCTGGGGGGCTCTGGCCCCTCGACAGCTGCTCACCGCCGACTGGCAGGCCGAGCGGCTGCTGCGCCAGGCCACCCAGCGTGCCCTGGGGGATGCCCCCGAGGCGGGCGAGGCGGCCCTGGACGCCGAGCGCCTGGAGGCCCTGGCTCACTTCTGCGCCCTGGTGAAGGCCGAGATGGTTCCACCGGCGGAGCTCTACGCCGGGCTCGATTTCGGCGAAGCCACCGAGCACTTTGTGTCGGCCTTCGACCATGCCGAAGAGCTCCTCGCCGACCAGGGCCTGATGGGCTATGCGGATCTGCTGTATCGCCCGCTGCGGGCCCTGGAGGCCGACGACGCCCTGCGCGATCGGGTACAGGGCTTCCTCGATCACGTCATCATCGATGAGTACCAGGACATCAACGTCGCCCAGCAGCGCCTGTTGGCGGTGCTGGTCGGCGACCGGGCCGAGGTGATGGCGGTGGGCGATGCCAACCAGTGCATCTACGAGTGGCGCGGCGCGCATCCGGACACCATGCTGGAGCGTTTCACCGCGACCTTCGGTGCCGCTATCGACTACCCGCTCTCTACCACCTTTCGCCACGGCCACGCCCTGGCGCTGGCCGCCAACCATGCCATCGAGGCCAACCGGCGCCGCCCGGACCAGCTCTGTCTGGCCGCCCCCGGCAATCCCCGGACCCACCTGGCCCAGGCCCAGGGCAGTCGCGCCCTGCTCGAGTCGCTGGCGTCCTGGCAGGAGGGGGGGCGAAATCTGAACGAGGCCTGCGTGCTGGTGCGAAGCTGGTCGCTGTCGGTACCGCTGCAGCTGGCCCTGCTGCGCGAGGGGATCCCCTTTCGGCTCTCTCGGGAGGACCGTTTCGTGTTTCGTCTGCCGCTGGTGCAGGCCCTGGCCGGCTATCTGCGCCTCGCCAGGGAACCGACCCTGCTGGCCGACTCGGCACACCTGGTGCTGCTGCTGAGCCAGCCGACGCCGTTTGTGGCCCGGGAGCGGCTGGTACGCCTCGCCACGGTGCTGGCCGAGACCCAGCGCTGGCCGGAGCGGCACGACCCACTGCTCGCCGGCCTCAAGCCCCACCAGCAGCGCACCCTCAAGAAGCGCTGGGCGCTGCTGTGCGAACTGCCGAAGCGCGCGGCCTGGCCGCCGGCGCGGCTCCTCGCGCACGTGGTGGAGGCGGTGGAGGCCGAGAAGGTGCTCAAGCGCGCCGCGGCACGCCGTGACAAGGGCGAGGAAGACGTGAGGCTGCTCGACGTGCTGCTGGAGCAGGCCGCCGAGTTGGGCAACGATCCGGAGGCGTTCATCGAACTCCTGCAGCGGCCGGTGCAGAGCGATGCGGACGGCGTGCTGATCACCACGGTGCACGGGGCCAAGGGCCTGGAGTGGCCGCTGGTGGTCCTGGCCGGGGTCAACGAGCAGGATTTCCCCCACTACAGCCGCGATAACCCGCTGACGGCCCAGCGCCTCGAAGAGGAGCGTCGGCTCTTCTACGTGGCCATCACCCGAGTCAGGGAACGGCTGCTGCTGCTTCACGATGTCGGCGATCACCGGCCGAGTCGCTTTCTGGCCGAGAGCGCCTGGGAGGAGTGCCAGCGGGTGGCCGAGCGGCTGGACGCGCGTCTTGACGAGCCCCCAGAAGAGCATGACGCGGATGCGAGTCCACCCCTTCCGGTGACGCGTCCACCCCTGATGGAGCGTTACCTGGCAAGGCTTGGCACCTCGCTACCGCTAACGGCAGCGGCCTCTTGCGTGGCCGAGTCTTCCAGTGACTATCGGATCTTCGACGTGGGGCAGCGGCTGCGCCATGCTGTCTTTGGTGAGGGTGAGATCGATCTGGTGGAGGGTGACCCGGACAATCCGGTGATCGAGGTGCGCTTTCGCCACGCCGGTCGGCGGCGCCTGATCGCGCGCCGAGCCCCCATCGAACTACTTGAAGGAAACCGCCCATGAGCGCCTCCCTGACAACCGTATCCGAACTGGCCGAGGCCCTCGAGAGTCGCCTGCCACCTCGTCTGCTTGACTGTCGGGCCCGGCTGGGTGATGCCAATGCCGGGCACACCCTGTGGTGGGAGGCCCATCTGCCCGGCAGCGTCCATCTGGATCTGGATCGTGATCTGGCGGCTCCGCCGGGGCAGGGCGGTCGTCATCCGCTGCCCACGCGCGAGGCCTTCACTGCCACGCTGCAGCGGTTAGGCCTCACCCCCGAGGTGCCGGTGGTGCTCTACGACGACATGGGGGGTCAGCTTGCGGCAGCACGGGCCTGGTGGATGCTGGCCTGCTGGGCCGGACACCCGGACGTGCGCGTGCTCGACGGGGGCATCAAGGCCTGGCTGGGTAGCGGAGGAGAGCTCGCCGAAGGGGATCGCTCGCCGCCGACTCTCAGCCGTTGGGCGCCTGCGTTTCGCGACGATCAGTGGGTGGAGGTTGCCCAGCTGTCATCCAGCCAGGCACTGCTTGTGGACGCGCGTAGCCGCGAGCGCTTTCGAGGCGAGGCCGAACCTATCGATGCGGTGGCAGGGCACATTCCCGGCGCGGTGTCTCGGCCCAGCGCGGAGAATCTGACCCCGCACGGTCGTTTCAAGTCCGCGACCCAACTTGCCGCCGAGCTTCCCCAAGCCGACGAGGTGATCGCCTACTGCGGTTCCGGCGTTACCGCCTGCCACACCATCCTCGCCTACGCCGTGGCAGGCTATCCCCTGCCACGGCTATACCCCGGTTCCTGGAGCGAGTGGATCCGCGATCCCGCAAGGGCCATCGCCACCGGGGAGTGAGCCTTACATGTTGGGATAGTTCGGCCCGCCGCCGCCTTCCGGCGCTACCCAGGTGATGTTCTGGGCCGGATCCTTGATATCGCAGGTCTTGCAGTGCACGCAGTTCTGGAAGTTGATCTGGAACTGTGGCTTGCCGTCGTCGCCTTCGATCACTTCGTAGACCCCGGCCGGGCAGTAGCGCTGCGCCGGCTCGGCATATTCCGGCAGGTTGTCGCGGATCGGCAGTGCCGGGTCGGCCAATTTCAGGTGACAGGGCTGATCCTCCTCGTGGTTGGTGTTCGAGAGAAACACCGAGGAAAGCTTGTCGAAGGAGAGCTTGCCGTCTGGCCTGGGGTAGTCGATCTTCTCGAACTCGCTGGCGGGCTTGAGCGTCGCGTGGTCCGGCGTGGTGTCGTGAACGTTGGGCAGCTTGCTGCCGAGCAGCTGGTTGAGGAAGTTGTAGGCGCCACCGCCGACGGTGCCGTACTTGTGGATCGCCGGGCCGAAGCTGGCGCTCTCCTTGAGCTCGGCGAAGGCCCAGCTCGCTTCCCACTTCTCGGTAAAGGAAGTGAGCTCCTGGCCCCCCTCATCACCGCCGGCGATCGACTCGAACACCGCCTCGGCGGCCACCAGGCCCGACTTCATGGCGGTGTGCAGTCCCTTGATCTTGGAGAAGTTCAGGGTGCCGGCATCGCAGCCGATCAGCAGGCCGCCGGGAAAAGTCATCTTCGGCAGGCAGTTCAGGCCGCCCTTGGTGATGGCGCGGGCGCCGTAGGCGATGCGCTTGCCGCCCGTGAGGTGCTTGGACACCACCGGATGGTGCTTCATGCGCTGGAATTCATCGAAGGGCGACAGCCAGGGGTTCTGATAGGCCAGGTCCATGATCAGACCCACGACCACCTGCTGATTTTCCGCATGATAGAGGAACCAGCCGCCATGGGTGTGCTTGTCCAGGGGCCAGCCGGAGCCATGGAGAACCAGGCCGGGCTCATGCTGCTCGGCCGGGATGTCCCACAGCTCCTTGAGGCCAATGCCGTAGTGCTGCGGGTCCTTGCCTTCGTCGAGCGTGAACTGTTCGATCAGTCGCTTGCCCAGGTGGCCGCGAGCACCCTCGGCGAAGAGGGTGTACTTGGCGCGCAGCTCCATGCCCGGCATGAAACCGTCCTTGGGCTGACCCTCGGCACTGACGCCCATGTCACCGATCAGGATGCCCCTGACCACGCCATCCTCGACGATGGTTTCCTGGGCGGCGAAGCCGGGGAAGATCTCTACGCCCAGCTCCTCTGCCTGCTCGGCCAGCCAGCGGGACAGGTTGGCGGCGCTGATCACATAGCGGGTCTGGCCACCGCCGGTGTTGTGCATGGACTTGGGCACCAGGGCGTTGGGCAGCTTCTGGGCCTTTTCGGCATCTTTAAGGAGGTAGAGCTCGTCGCGGGTCGCCGGGGTCGTCAACGGAGCGCCGCGCTCCTCCCAGTCGGGGAAGAGTTCGTCCAGGGCGCGAGGCTCGAAGACGGCGCCGGAAAGGATATGGGCGCCCACCTCTGATCCTTTCTCCACCACGCAGACGGTAAGCTCCTGCTCGGCTTCGCTCGCCTGCTGCATCAGCCGACACGCCGCGGCCAGACCCGAGGGCCCAGCGCCAACGATGACCACATCAAAATCCATTGAATCGCGTTCTACTTGTTCCACCTGGGTATCCTCCCTTGCTGCGCCGCCGATGGCTTGCCACCAACGTCGTAAGCAATTAAAACGGTCGTTTGCTTCTTGCCTGTCTACATGATAGGCATAATAGCGGTCTCAGGTCACCCCCTCGATGTGTTAGTGCCGACGAGGAGGGCGTCCGAACGTGGGATTGTTGCCAGGCCGCCGGCTATGGCACATTGATACAGTTTTTCCGATGCGGCGCCTATCAAACGCTCGCATGAAATCTAACAGGGCATGCCGCACCGTTCCATGCGGCCCGTTTCAGGACGGTGCGAATGGCAATGTCGCACCAGACACCAAGCGAGGACACCATGAAAGTACTCGTCGCGGTCAAACGCGTCACCGATTACAACGTCAAGATCCGGGTCAAGCCTGATAACTCCGACGTTGACCTTACCAACGTCAAGATGGCCATGAATCCCTTCTGCGAGATCGCCGTGGAAGAGGCGGTGCGCTTGAAGGAGCGCGGAGTGGCCACCGAGATCGTCGCCGTCACCATCGGCCCCAAAGCCGCCCAGGAGCAGCTGCGTACGGCCCTGGCGCTGGGTGCCGACCGCGCCATTCACTTGCAGACCGACGAGCGCGTTGAATCGCTGGGTGCCGCCAAGGCGCTGGCCAAGCTGGTGGAAGAGGAGCAGCCAGGCCTGGTGATTCTCGGCAAGCAGGCCATCGACACCGACAACAATCAGACCGGCCAGATGCTCGCCGCCCTCAGCGGCCTGCCCCAGGGCACCTTCGCCTCCGAGATCGTCGTGGAGGACGACAAGCTCAAGGTCACCCGCGAGGTCGACGGCGGCATGCAAATCATTGAGCTCAGCCTGCCGGCCATCGTGACCGCCGACCTGCGCTTGAACGAGCCCCGCTACGCCAAGCTGCCCGACATCATGAAGGCGAAAAAGAAGCCGCTGGACGTCAAGACCCCCGAAGATCTCGGCATCGAGGTGGCTTCCAAGGTCAAGCTGCTCAAGGTCGAGCCGCCGGCCGAGCGCCAGGGCGGCGTCAAGGTGGGCTCCGTGGACGAGCTGATCGATAAACTCAAGAACGAAGCGAAAGTTCTTTAACACATTGCGCTTTGTCATAGTGCTTTGAAAGGAGCGGATTTCATGAGCATCCTGGTACTCGCGGAACATCACGACGGGGCCCTGGCCGTTGCCACCGCCCATGTGGTTGCTGCGGCACAGGCCATCGGTGGCGACATCCATGTGCTGGTAGCCGGCGAAAACGTTGGCGCCATTGCCGAGGCCGCCGCGAAATTGGATGGCGTTGCCAAGGTCCTGGTGGCCGACAACGCCGCCTACGCCCACCTGATGGCCGAGCCCACTGCGGCGCTGATCGCGGAGCTTGCCGGCGATTACGGCCACCTGCTGGCTGCGGCTTCCACCAACGGCAAGAACGTGCTGCCCCGTGTGGCCGCCCTCAAGGACGTGGCGCAGATCTCCGAGATCATCGCCGTTGAGTCCCCGGACACCTTCAAGCGTCCGATCTATGCCGGCAACGCCATCGCCACCGTGCAGAGCGAGGACGCACTGAAGGTGATCACCGTGCGCTCCACCGGCTTCGATGCCGTCGGCGAGGGGGGTTCTGCTGCCATCGAGGCGGTGGACTTCGTCGCCGACAACGCCCAGTCCACCTTCATCAAGGAGGAGCTGGCCAAGTCTGACCGTCCCGAACTGGCCGCCGCCAAGGTGGTCGTCTCCGGTGGCCGCGGCATGGGTAACGGCGAGAACTTCAAGCTGCTCGACGGCATCGCCGACAAGCTGGGCGCGGCCATCGGCGCCTCGCGTGCCGCCGTGGACGCCGGCTTCGTGCCCAACGACATGCAGGTGGGCCAGACCGGCAAGATCGTCGCCCCGGAGCTCTACATCGCCGTGGGCATCAGCGGTGCCATCCAGCACCTGGCCGGGATGAAGGACTCCAAGGTGATCGTCGCCATCAACAAGGATGAGGAAGCGCCGATCTTTCAGGTCGCCGATTACGGTCTTGTTGCCGATCTCTTCCAGGTCCTGCCGGAGCTCGAGAGCAAGCTGTAAGCATCCCACGGCAAGAGTCGTATCTGCCGTTGCCGGCCTCCGAAGGGGGCCGGTTTTTTTTCGCCGCCGCCTGGCTCATCGCGCAATCGACAAGGCTCATGGCGGAAGAGCTCCCCATGGGAGAAGATCACGGCTGCCCTGTAGAGTTGTGGATACAGGGCCGGAAGACAGGGCTCGAAAGACAGGGCTTGAAAGACAGGGCTCGGGAGACAAGGGTGATCAACTGCAGAGGAAATTCGTGGGCCCTGCGCCTCGTCAGGGCCGCCTGCCTGTGTCTGGCGCTGCTGCCTGGTCTGGCACTGGGCGAAGAGGAGCGCGTCATTCCCCCCGGGGAAGGGCTGAATCCTGGTGCCCTGGGCTTGGCCCTACCGCTGGCCGCCGAGATGGCGAGAAGTCTGGCGGCTCTGGAGAGCGTTATCGCCGGCGACCTGCCGTTTCTGGTCCGGCAGCGCCAGGCGCGGGTGATCAATCTGCGTCAGGCGCTGGCCGCCGACCCGCTGCTGGCCCACGAGCAGTGGGCGTCACTGGTGGCCGCCTGGCGCCAGGAGTTGGCCTACGGCCGCGATACCGACGGCTGGCGGGGCCTGCTGGTGGGCGACCCCGCCAGGGAGGTGGACTACTTGCGGTTGGGCCGGGTTGGGCTCTACTTCCTCACGCCTGACGGCCGTGAGGGAGGCGTCTGGTCCCTCGCCGAGGCAGGCTGGCGGGTCTTGGAGGGGGCCGAGCTGGCCGAGCTACGCAAGGGACAGGCCATCGTCCGTGAGCGCCGTGCCCCGGCGCTGTTGGCTCTGCCCGTTTCCCTGGCGCCCCATGACGATGAGACCGACAGGTCCCGGCGGGCGCCGCTGTCCATGGCCATGGGCGTCGAGGCAATGAACGAGGATCGCGCCGAAGCTCGTCTCGCAGATGACGTCGACGCCGAGCTGCACAAGCAGGTGAGTCGCCAGGTGGGCGAACTGCGCGACGAACTGGCCGAGAGCTGGCTTCGCCTGGGCAGCGGGCTCGCGCTGCCCTCGCGGCCCGATGCGTCAGTGAGCGGTATCGAGGCGAGCGCGACCCTGCTGCGCGAGCTCGAGGCCTGGACCGAAGAGAGCGGGCGCTGGCGGCGCTTCGAGGCACCGGTGGCCGATGCCGGGGGCCACATCGCGCCGCGTGAGGTGGCGCGTCTGGGCGATCTGCTGGCCTTCGGCGGCGGTGATCTGCTGCGTCGCGGCGCCTTCGAGAACGGCGAGACCCAGCGCCTGGCGGTGGTCGAAGGACTCTCCTCCTGGCAGCGCACCCGCCTGGCGTCGGCATGGACCGGCCAGGGTCCCCTGCTGCTGGACCCCACGGCAGGCCGGTTACTGGAGGTCCTGTCGGCCCAGCCCACCCTGGTGGAGCGCTTTCATCAGGGCGGCGCTGTAGGCTACGTCGTGGTCGCCCTGGGCGGGTTCGGCCTGTTCGCCGCGCTGCTCCAGTATGCTTACCTGCTGGTGGTCAGCCTGCGACTGCGGCGTCAGCGGCGCGCGGGGGAATCCTTGCGCGACAACAATCCCCTCGGGCGTGTGCTGGGACGCTTTCGCTCCCTGTCCGATGGCCTGCCGCCCGAGGCCCTTGAGGCGCGCCTGGATGAAGCGCTGCTTGCGGAGCTGCCTCGCCTGGAGCGAGGCCAGGGACTGGTCAAGCTGCTGGCCGCGGTGGCGCCGCTGCTGGGCCTGCTGGGTACCGTCATCGGCATGATCGTCACCTTCCAGGCGATCACCGTCTACGGCACCGGCGACCCGCAGCTGATGGCCGGGGGTATCAGCCAGGCGCTGGTGACAACGGTGCTGGGGTTGATCACCGCGGTGCCGCTGCTGTTTGCCTATACCGCCCTGGTCAGCCGGTGCCGGCGTCTGGTCGGCCTGCTGGAGGGGCATGCCAGCGCGGCACTTGCCGAGCATCTGGAAATGACCCCAGCCTCCCCAAGCCCGACGCAGCGTGAGCCTCATGTCGTTTCCACGTGATGCCGGGTGGGCCTGGGCCGAGCCGCTACAGCGTCTGGTGGAGGCGGGCGGGGCGGTGCTCGTCGTCATCATGCTGGTGGCCGCGCTGCTGTTCGCCCTGACCCTGGAGCGCTGGTGGTACTTCCGGGTCACCTGGCGGGCGGAGCGGCGCGCGCTGCTTCGCCGCTGGTCGCAGCGCGAAGACCACGTGAGCTGGAGTGCTCGCACTCTGCGTGATGTCTGGAGCCGCGATCTGGTTGCCCGTCTGCGCCGCCCGCTGCCGTGGATGAAGCTGCTGGTAGCGCTCTGTCCGCTGCTGGGGCTGCTGGGGACCGTGACCGGCATGATCGTGGTGTTCGACGGCCTGGCGCTCAGCGAGACCCATCAGGCCCGTGCCATGGCCGACGGCGTGGCCCGGGCCACCCTGCCTACCCTGACCGGGATGGCCGTGGCGGTGGCTGGCCTGCTGGTCACCACGCGGTTGGAAGTGATCATTCGTCGCGAGCGTCAGCGGCTGCAGGACCGCCTGGCCCGCGCCGTCGAGGGGAAAGGGGAGGAGGGGGATGCGTAGGCGCCGCCTGGAGGTCGAGAACGAGGCCAGCGAAGTGAACCTCACGCCGATGCTCGACGTGGTGTTCATCATGCTGATCTTTTTTATCGTCACCACCAGCTTCATCAAGGAGAGCGGGGTGGAGATCGAGCGCCCCGAGTCCAGCGCCGCCAGCCCCAGGCCGGAGGCTCAAGTGATAGTGGCTTTGACCCCGGAGGGGGCGGTCTGGGTCGATGGCCGGCCGGTGGATCTCCATCGCGTTGGGGCCGAGGTGGCCGAGCTGCTCGGCAGCGAGGGCAGCGTGGTGATTCAGGCCGATCGGCTGGCCACCACCGGGCGACTGTTGGAGGTGATGGATCGGCTGCGCGAGTCCGGGATCGAGGACGTGGCGGTCGCCGCTACCCGGAGCGGATCTTGATCCGGCTGGCGCTCTCCGCGCTGGGCGGTTCGGCCCTGGCGCTTGCGCTGTTCTGGCTGCTGGCGCTGCTCGTCATGCCGCCCGAGGAGGAGGTGACGCCGCCGCAGATGGCCCTGCCGCTGCGACTGGCGGCGGTGGCGGAGGTCGTTCAGCGGGCCGAAGAGGCCGAGACGGCGCCCGAATCAGTCGCCGAGCCGGAGGCATCAGAAGGCGCCCCCGCCCCCTTGCCGGAAAGCCCCGAGGGCAACAGCCTGCCCGAGCCCGAGCCCGAGCCCGAGCCCGAGCCCGAGCCCGAGCCCGAGCCCGAGCCCGAGCCCGAGCCCGAGCCCCGTCAGTCGCCAAGACCTGAGCCCGCGGCTGATCCAGCCGACACGTTTCGCGCCGAACCCGCCGGTAAGCCTGGCGATGGTGACGCCGACGGGGGGCCAGATGTCGCCGACAACGGGCCGGTAGAGGTGGGCGAGGCCGTGCCGCTGAGCCGGGTGCCGCCCCGCTATCCGCGACGGGCCCAGCGGCGCGGGCTCGAGGGTCACGTGGAGCTGGAGTTTCTGATCCGACCCGACGGCAGCGTCGATCGCACCAGCATCCGGGTGCTGGACGCGCGGCCGCGCCGGGTCTTCGAGACGGTCGCCGAGGAGGCGGTGGGGGAATGGCGCTTCGAGGCCGACGGGCGCCTGCGTCGTGCGAGGCAGCGCCTGGAGTTCCGGCTGCGGTAACGGTGTGATGCGCGCTGTCCCGGTGGGGCTAAGTAGGCGCTCTTCCAGCGCCCTTTCGGTGCTTTTTCGATGAGCCTCCGCCGCTGTCAGAGGCGGCGGATGAGCAGATCGGTCAGTTCCTTGTCGCTGAGCACCAGCGGGTTGGTCTTCATGCTGCCGCCTCGCGCCGCGGCCACTACCCGTGGCAGGTCCTCGGTGACCATGCCGAACTCGCCCAGGCGTGGCATGGCCAGGCGGTGGGTCCAATCGCGCAGGGTCGCGACCAGGGCGTCGCAGGCCTCTTGGTCATCCCGGTTTGGGGAGTCGTCGAGCAGCCGGCCAACGCGGGCATACTTCGCCAGGGCTTCCGGGGCCTCCCCGCGTTCGCGCAGGGCTGCAATGTTCACTGCGGTAGCCTCGGCGAGCAGGGTGCCACACACCGCGCCGTGGGGAATCGGAAAGAAGGCGCCCAGTGGCGACGCCAGGCCGTGAACGGACCCCAGGCCCGCCTGCGCCAGGGTGATGCCGGACATCAGCGAGGCATAGGCGAGCCCGGGATAGCCCTCCTCGGCAAGCCCGGGGTCACTGTCCAGTGAGGTCCAGAAGCCCTGGCAGAACGCCTGCATGCCGGACCAGGCCAGAGCATCGGTGGGCGCACTGGCGTTGGCGGATACATAGGATTCCAGCAGCTGGGTAAAGGCATCCATGCCGTTGGCGGCCAGCTGGTCCCCAGGGCAGCCGGCCAGCAGGTCCGGGTCGACCAGGGCGACCCGGGCCATCAGCCGGTCATCCCGGAACGACTTCTTGAAGCCATCCGGCCCCTGCTCGCTCAGGACCGCATTACGGGTGGCCTCGCTGCCGGTTCCCGCGGTGGTGGGCACGGCGATCAGCGGTACGGCGGGCCCGGGGTAGGGCAGGCCTCGGCCCACTCCCTCCAGGTAGTCCATCACCGAGGTGCCGATGTGCAGCAGGCCGGCCACGGCTTTGCCGGCATCCAGGGCGCTGCCGCCGCCGATGGCCACCACGACCTCGATTCCCGCCTCGCGATGCGCCGCCACAATCTCATCCACCTGACGAGGAGAGGGTTCCCCCGCGACGCTGACGTGCTCCCAGCTCACCCCATGGTCGGCCAGCGCCGCCTGGAGCTGGGGCCAACGGGGGGAGTCGACGAAGGAGCGTCGGCCGGTGACCAGCAGAATGCGACTGCCGTGCCGAGCGATCAGCCCCGGCAGCTGGCCAATGACCTGGCGGCCAAAGTGGATCTCGGGAAGGGCCGAGAGGCGAAAGGCGTCGATCCGTTCGAGGCGTGATATGTCCGACATATAACGATTCCTGGTCTGGTGGGCAGGGTTTTCACTGCAGGGGCGTGGTCAGGCTCAGAGGTCGAGGTCGGTCCACACCGGGGCGTGGTCGGAGGGCTTCTCCATACCGCGCAAGACGTAATCAATCCCAGCGTCCGTGATCTTCTCGGCCAGGGGCGCGGTGACCAGGATATGGTCGATGCGCAGGCCGCGTTTCGGCTCCCGATCGAAGCCCTTCGAGCGGTAATCGAACCAGCTGAAGCGGTCGTCCGTTTCCGGGTAGCGTACCCGGTAGCTGTCGGTCAGCCCCCAGGCCTTGATGCCCGCGAGCCACTCCCGCTCCACCGGCTGGAAGCTGGTCTTGCCCTCGCGCAGCCATCGCCTGCGGTTGGATTCACCGATGCCGATATCGATGTCCTCGGGGGAGATGTTGAAGTCGCCCATCACCGCGAGGCGCTCGTCGGGGCGATGCTGGCGCGCCAGCAGACGCCCTAGCTGGGCGTAGAACTCGCGCTTGTAGGGAAATTTAACGGGATGCTCGAGATTCTCGCCCTGGGGGAAATAGCCGTTCCATATCGTCAGCGGTTCGCCGTTGGCAGGGCGAAGACTCACGCCGATGATGCGCCGCTGGGCGGCCTCGCTGTCGTCGGGAAAGCCGTAGTGGACCCTCTCGGGTTCGCCGCACTGGGCGACGTCGACCATCAGCGCCACCCCGTAGTGGCCCTTCTGGCCGTGGTAGAAGACCCGATAGCCCAGCGCCTCCACCGCCTCGCGGGGGAAGTCGGCGTCCTGCACCTTGGTTTCCTGAAGGCCGATTACCGCCGGGCGCTGGTCATCCACCAGCGCCTGGAGCTGGTGGAGGCGGGCTCGGATACCGTTGATATTGAACGAGACCAGACGCATCAGCGCTTCGAGCTCCCCTGATTGGGGTCTTCCGTACCGGGGCGCTCAGTCACGGCGCTCTCGGTCTCGGGGCTCTCAGTCTCGGGGCTCTCAGTCTCGGGGCTCTCAGTCGCCTGCTTGGGATGGATGGCGATGTCCTGGCCGGCCTCATGGCGAGCCATCCTGCGTGCCGCCTGCAGCTTGCGCTGCTGGCGTTTCTTCTGGGTGTAGCGCGTGGACGAGGTCACCTGGTCGGGATTCTCGTGGCGCCACTTCTTGAAATCCTTGCGCCGGCCGGTGCGAATCTGCACCTTGTCGGCCAGCGAGCGGGTCTTCTTGCGACGGGTCATGGAAAAACTCCTGTGGTCTGGCGCGTATTCTAACAGGCCCGTCGCGTCGGCCACAGGCGAAGCGCTTACGAGACGCGCCCTTCGTCGCATTGGCTGTTACAATGCGCATTTGTGTCATGTACTCAACCAGCCAAACGGACAGACATCAGCCTATGAGCGAGTCGGATCAGATCAACGCACCGGCCCAGGATCGCAAGCCCAAGCGTCGTCGTCGCAAACCGCGTCGCCGAAACGCCTCCGGCTGGGACCTGCGCCAGTTTCAGGTGCCTGCCGTGGCGGGCAAGTGGCGCTTCCATGATTTCGACCTGCCGCTGCCGCTGATGCACGCCATTCACGCCCTGGGTTTCGAGTACTGCACCCCGATCCAGGCCGAGGCCCTGACCCACACGCTGCTGGGCGGCGACGTTGTCGGCAAGGCTCAGACAGGCACCGGCAAGACGGCCGCCTTCCTGATCTCGATCCTCGCCTACTTTCTCGAGGAGGAGGCCCCCAACGGCCAGAAGCCCGGCGCTCCGCGTGCCCTGATCGTCGCCCCGACCCGCGAGTTGGCCCTGCAGATCGAGAAAGACGCCAAGGCGCTGGCCCGCTTCACCGACCTCAAGGTGGCCAGCGTTGTCGGCGGCATGGACTACCAGGCTCAGCGTGAAGCCCTGGCCAATCGCGTGGATATCCTCGTGGCTACCCCTGGCCGACTGCTTGATTTCCACCAGAAGCGTGATGTCGACATCACCCAGGTCGAGGTGCTGGTGCTCGATGAAGCCGACCGCATGCTTTCCATGGGCTTCATCCCCGACGTCAAACGCATCATCCGCCATACGCCGAAGCCGGAGGAGCGCCAGACCTTTTTGTTCTCGGCGACCTTCACCGAGGACATCCTCAACCTGGCCAGCCAGTGGACCTCTGAGCCGACCCACGTCGATATCGCGGTCACGGTGGAGAACGCCGCCGATATCGACCAGCGTGTCTATCTGGTCGGCGACGAGGATAAGCAGCGCCTTCTGATCAACCTGCTCAAGCAGGAGAGTTTCGATCGCGTCCTGGTCTTCGGCAACCGCCGTGACCTGGTGCGCAAGCTCGACGAGCTGCTCAGGAAGGCCGGCATCAACGTCGCCATGCTCTCCGGCGATGTGCCCCAGAACCAGCGCATCACAACCCTCGAGCAGTTCCGCGAGGGCGAGATCCAGGTGATGGTGGCCACGGACGTGGCCGGTCGCGGCATCCACATCGAGGATGTCAGCCACGTGATCAACTACACCCTGCCGGAGGATCCGGAGGACTACGTCCACCGCATCGGTCGTACCGGCCGCGCCGGCGCCAAGGGCGTGTCGATCAGCTTCGTGGGTGAGGAGGACGCCTTCTCGCTGCCCGAGATCGAGCGCTTTATCGGCGACAAGCTGCCCTGCGAACATCCGCCCGAAGGCCTGCTCTGAGCCCATGCTTGACGAGGCGCTGAAGGGCGAGATCCAGGCGGCTTACCGCCGTGTGCTCGAAGGCCTCGATCTGACGCCCCGCTATGGCCAGCGTCTGATGATCGCCGAGATTGCCCGCACCCTGGCGGGCATCGAGGTCGATGAGGCCGGCAAGCGAGTCAGCGACGAGCACGTCTGCGTGCTCGAGGCGGGCACCGGTACCGGCAAGACCCTGGCTTATCTGCTGGCCGCGCTGCCGGTGGCCAAGGCCCGCGGCAAGCGGCTGGTGGTGGCCACCGCCACCGTGGCCCTGCAGGAGCAGGTGCTGCATCAGGATCTCCCCTCGCTGAAGGCCCACAGCGGTATCGACTTCAGCTACGCCCTGGCCAAGGGGCGCGGCCGCTATATCTGTGTGGCGCGCCTTGACCAGACCCTCGATGGCACCGAGGACAATCCCACCTATTCGCTCTTCGAGCGTGAGCTCGCCAGCGGCGGCGACGACTTCCAGGCCCTGGCCCAGTCCCTCGGCGAGGCCTATGGCAACGGCCGCTGGGAGGGCGATCGCGACAGCTGGCCCGAGGCGATCCCAGACGACCACTGGCGCAAGCTCACCGTCGATCATCGCCAGTGCACCAATCGCCGCTGCGGTCACTTCGCTGCCTGCGCGTTCTTTCGTGCCCGGCGTGACCTGGAGCAGGCCGACATCATCGTCGCCAACCATGACCTGGTGCTGGCCGACCTCTCCCTGGGCGGCGGCGTGGTGCTGCCCGACCCGGGCGACTGCATCCACGTCTTCGACGAGGGCCACCACCTTCCCGACAAGGCGCTCAACCACTTTACCCACCGCTTCGCCGTGGGCGGCGCCCTGGGCTGGCTGCGGACCCTGAAGAAGTCGCTGACCGAGCTCAACCAGGCCCTGGCCGTTCAGCCTACCCTGGCAAGGCTGCTGGCCACGCTGCCCCAGGCCATCGAGGCGCTGGAGCCGAAACTCGGCGAGGCCTTCGCCCTGGGCCACCAGCTGGCCGGGCGTCCCGAAGGGCTCGTCGGCGGTGAGGAGGCCCGTCAGCACCGCTTCGAGATGGGGCGTGCCCCCGAGGCGCTCAAGGAGCTGGCCGGGGCCCTGCTGGTGATCTTTGCCGAGCTCTCGCGCACCCTGGAGAGCATGGCCGATATCCTGCGCGAGAGCCTTGACCCGGATAAGCACACCGGGCTTCCGCGCGAGCAGGCCGAGGCTTGGCTGCCGCTGCTGGCGCTGCTGCATGGCCGGGCGCTGGAGGCCCACGCCCTGTGGCAGGCCTTTGCCGAGACAGACCCCGAAGGCGAGCCGCCCCGCGCCCGCTGGCTGGCCCTGGAACGCTTCGGGGCCGACCCGGAGCTGACCTTCTCGGCGAGCCCCGTCTCGGCGGCCCACACCCTGGCGAAGAGCCTGTGGGGAACCACCTTCGGTGCCGTCATCACCTCGGCCACGCTGACCGCACTCGGGCGCTTCGAACGCCTGCAGGAGCGCGCCGGGCTGGCCAATCGCTATCGCTACCAGCGCCTGCCCAGTCCCTTTGACTACTCACGGGCGGTGCTCAGCGTGCCCCGGGAAGCCGTCGATCCGGCCGATCGTGAAGGTCACGAGCGTGCCATTGTCGAGTTCGTCCAGGCGCTGGGCAAGCAGGAGGCGGTGCTGATGCTCTTCTCGTCGCGGGCGCAGCTGCGCGCCGTGGAGAAGGCGTTGCCCAAGGCACTGGGCGAACGAGTGTTGGCTCAGGATCGCCTGCCCAAGCGCGAGCTGATCACCCGCCATCGGGCCCGGGTCGACGCGGGGGAGGGCAGTATCATCTTCGGCCTGGCCAGCTTCGCCGAAGGGATCGACCTGCCCGGCGACTACCTGACCCACGTCGTGATCACCCGGCTGCCCTTCGCAGTGCCCGACGACCCGGTGGGCGCCACGCTCGCCGAATGGATCGAGAGCCGCGGCGGCAATCCCTTCATGCGCATCAGCGTCCCCGACGCTTCCATCAAACTGGTGCAGGCCTGCGGTCGATTGATCCGCAAGGAGTCCGACAGCGGCCGCATCACCCTGCTCGATCGCCGAGTGCTCACCCGCCGCTACGGCCGGGCACTGCTCGATTCGCTCCCCCCCTTCGTCCGAGAGATCGACGGCGTCCGCCAGTAGCGGGGGAAGGCGGCCCACCGGCGCTGGTAATAACCCTGTGGGAGCGCAGCTTGCTGCGCGAAAGCGGAGGCCGCTGACCTTGGTAGCTGCCGCCATTCGCGATCTGAAGATCGCTCCCACAGGGGAGGGGCGGCCCCACCGGCGCTGGCAATAACCCTGTGGGAGCGCAGCTTGCTGCGCGAAGGGGGAAGGCGGCCCCACCGGCGCTGGCAATAACCTTGTGGGAGCGCAGCTTGCTGCGCGAAGGGGGAAGGCGGCTCCACCACCGCTGGCAATAACCCTGTGGGAGCGCAGCTTGCTGCGCGAAAGCGGAGGCCGTTGACCTTGGTGTGGCCGCCGGCCCTGGCGGCTGCCGCCATTCGCGATCTGAAGATCGCTCCCACAGGGAGGGGCGCCCCCACCGGCACTGGCAATAACCTTGTGGGAGCGCAGCTTGCTGCGCGAAGGCGGAGGCCGCTGACCTTGGTAGCTGCCACCATTCGCGATCTGAAGATCGCTCCCACAGGGAGGGGCGGCCCACCCGCGCTGGCAATAACCTTGTGGGAGCGCAGCTTGCTGCGCGAAAGCGGGGGTGACTAAGCTGGGACAATATGCTGAACGAGACTCAGTGCCATGCCTAGCGCTCATTCCAGAGACCTCAGAACAGGCCGGAGATCGATCCCGGGTCATAGCTATCTGATTACCTTGGTGACCAATTATCGGCACCCGATCTTTTTGAACTACGAGTATGCTGCCTCGGCATGTAGAAACTTCTATTCTCCCGCGGTGCTGGAGCACGGCACTACCCTTAGCTTTGTGGTCATGCCTGACCATGTCCACTGGCTGGTCGAGTTGCATGGCAGGCTGAGTGTGCTGGTCAGAATCTACAAGGCCCGTGTCTCACTCGAGGTGGGAAGAGGGATCTGGCAGCCGGGCTATCATGACCACGCCCTTCGGCGAGATGAGGATCTCAGACGATCGGCTCGCTATATCGTTGCAAACCCCCTGCGTGCAGGTCTGGTCAGTGATATTGGTCAGTATCCTTACTGGGATGCCGCATGGCTGTGAGTTTCGGTATGACCTCGCTATTCAAAAACTGAAGTCACTCACACAGGCGCCCCCACCGGTGCTGGCAATAACCCTGTGGGAGCGCAGCTTGCTGCGCGAAAGCGGAGGGCGCTGACCTTGGTGTGGCCACCGGCCCCGGTAGCTGCCGCCATTCGCGATCTGAAGATCGCTCCCACAGGGAGGGGTGGCCCCACCGGCGCTGGCAATATCCTTGTGGGAGCGCAGCTTGCTGCGCGAAAGCGGAAGCTGCTTACCTTGTTGTGGCCGCTGACCCTGGTAGCTGCCGCCATCCGCGACCTGAAGTTTGCTCCCACCCTGGTAGCTGCCGCCATTCGCGATCTGAAGATCGCTCCCACAGGGAGGGGTGGCCCCACCGGCGCTGGCAATATCCTTGTGGGAGCGCAGCTTGCTGCGCGAAAGCGGAGGACGCTTACCTTGGTGTGGCCGCGGGCCCTGGTAGCTGCCGCCATTCGCGATCTGAAGATCGCTCCCACAGGGAGCGGCGGCCCCCCCACTGGCGCTGGCAATAACCTTGTGGGAGCGCAGCTTGCTGCGCGAAAGCGGAGGCCGCTGACCTTGGTGTGGCCGCCGGCCCTGGTGGCTGCCGCCATTCGCGATCTGAAGATCGCTCCCACAGGGAGGGGCGGCCCCACCAGCGCTGGCAATAACCTTGTGGGAGCGCAGCTTGCTGCGCGAAAGCGGAGGGCACTAACCTTGGTGTGGCCGCCGGCCCTGGTGGCTGCCGCCATTCGCGATCTGAAGATCGCTCCCACAGGGAGGGGCGCCCCCACCGGCGCTGGCAATAACCTTGTGGGAGCGCAGCTTGCTGCGCGAAGGCGGAGGCCGCTGGTCTTGCTGTGGTCGCCAGCCCTGGTAGCTGCCGCCATTCGCGATCTGAAGATCGCTCCCACAGGGGGCGGCCCCACCGGCGCTGGCAATGTCCTTGTGGGAGCGCAGCTTGCTGCGCGAAGGCGGAGGCCGCTGACCTTGGCGTGGTCGCCGGCCCTGGTAGCTGCCGCCATTCGCGATCTGAAGATCACCCCCACAAGAAGTGCGTTTCCACAACAGGCTCTTTTCCACAATCAAGCTGGCCCGCCAATTGGCGGGCCAGCTTTCATTTACTGTGCTGCGTCAGGAAACGCTACCGGGTCAGGTCACGCCGTCTCGAGGCGCTTGGCCAGCACCGGGGCGAGCTTCTCGTTCATCGACTTGAAGGCGCGGTCGGTAGCATCCCAGTCAATGCATGCGTCGGTGATGGAGACGCCGTACTGCAGCTGGCTCAGATCCGCTGGCACCTTTTGGCTGCCCCACCCGATGTGAGACTCGACCATGAGGCCGATGATTGAGCGGTTGCCTTCGAGAATCTGGTTGGTGACGTTCTCCAACACCAGCGGCTGCAGGGCCGCGTCCTTGTTGGAGTTGGCGTGGGAACAGTCGATCATGATGTTAGGTTTGATCCCGGCCTTTTTCAGCTCCCGCTCGGCCAGGGCCACGCTGACGCTGTCATAGTTGGGCTTGCCGTTGCCGCCGCGCAGCACCACATGGCCGTAGGCGTTGCCGCGGGTGCGGATGATCGCTACCCGGCCGGCAGAGTCGATGCCCAGGAAATTGTGGGGGTGCGCTACCGACTGCAGCGCATTGACCGCCACTTCCAGACTGCCGTCGGTGCCGTTCTTGAAGCCGACCGGGCAGGAGAGGCCAGACGACATCTCGCGGTGCGTCTGGGACTCGGTGGTACGGGCACCAATGGCCGACCAGCTGATGCAGTCCTGCATGTATTGGGGCGAGATCGGATCGAGGGCCTCGGTGGCCAGCGGCAGGCCCATCTCGGCCAGCTCCACCAGCAAGCGACGAGCGATGTGCAGGCCTTCTTCGATCTCGAAGGAGCCGTTGAGGTGCGGGTCGTTGATCAGGCCCTTCCAGCCCACGGTGGTGCGCGGCTTCTCGAAGTAGACCCGCATCACGATGTAGAGACTATCCTTCACCTCATCGGCCAGGCGGCGCAGGCGGCGGGCATAGTCGAGGGCGGCGTCCACGTCGTGGATGGAGCAAGGGCCCACCACCATCAGCAGGCGGGGATCGTCACCGTCGAGAATGCGCTGAATGGTCTCGCGCCCTTCGATGACGGTGCGCTCGGCGGCCTCGGTGAGGGGGATCTCCTGCTTCAGGGCCTCGGGAGTAATGAGAACGTCCTGGGAGAGAACGTTGAGGTTGCTGACCTGCTGATCTGTCATGCGGGTACCTGTATGTCGTGTCTTCGCTGATGCCCAGAGGGCATGTGATAATTTTCCTCCTACTATACACCGGAGGGGCCACATGAGATCAATCGCGGAACCTCGGCTTGCCAGAGTGGTCTCACCGCGGGTTGTTCAGGCTATCTTGTTTACCGATGTTCCGATCCGCTACGTCGGGTTGATCGATGGCCAGGAAAAGGGAACACTTGTACAACTTTGGCTACGGCCTCCGGACACTTCGCCGCCCTCAAGGGCTCCAGGTTGACGCCATGTACGCAATTTCCAACATGACCGCCGCTCCCCGATCGCACTCGGCACGCTGTCCTCTTCCGTCGGGGAGGCTGTGAATGAGTGCCAGGGAGACAGACCAGCAGCTCGTCGAGCGCGCCCAACAGGGTGATAACCGCGCCTTCGATCTGCTGGTGAAGAAGTACCAGCACAAGATCATCGGGCTTATCGGGCGCTACGTTCACGACCACTCCGAGGTTCAGGACGTGGCCCAGGAGGCGTTCATCAAGGCCTATCGGGCGCTGGGCAAGTTCCGCGCCGAAAGCGCGTTCTATACCTGGATGTACCGCATCGCCATCAACACGGCCAAGAATCATCTGGTCTCGAGAGGGCGCCGTCCCCCGGGCAGCGATCTGGATATCGCCGATGCCGAGATTGTTGACCACAGTGGACGCCTGGCGGATTCCGAAACGCCGGAGTCCGCCATGGCCCGCGACCAGCTCGAGGCCGCGGTGTTCGAGGCCATCGATAATTTGCCCGACGACCTGCGAACGGCGATCACCCTGCGTGAGCTCGAAGGGCTCTCCTATGAGGACATCGCCCACATCATGCATTGCCCGGTGGGCACGGTGCGCTCGCGGATCTTCCGCGCCCGTGAGGCCGTGGACCAGCACATCCAGCCGCTGGTCACCACGTCCCGCAACCGCGAGACGGTAGAGGAGTAGCCGCCCAGCGAGGCGGGTTGCACACTTTTTGTCGATTGGCTGAACTGTCCGTAGCCTTTGACGTCATAAGCAGTGTTCGATCCGCCATGTGGCGGAGATAGCGTCGACATTCCCGGGCACAACCGGGAATGTCGATTCCAGGCTGAAATGTGGGAGCAGGGCAGAGCGCCTTGCCAAAGTAGGGGGTGTTGAGAATGAGTCAGAACGCACGGGAATCGCTTTCTGCCCTGATGGACAACGAGGGTGACGAGCTCGAGCTTCGCCGGCTACTCAAAAGGCTAGACGCCTCTCCCGACTCCGCAGAGGCTTGGCGTCGCTACCATCTCATGCGCAGCCTCATGCGCCGGGAACCCGACGTCGATGTCTCTACCGACCTTTCTGCCGGCATCATGGCCCGCCTGGAATATGAAGAGCTTCCGCAGATGGAGACGGCGCCTCCGGCTGCACGTCGCTCTATGCCCTTCGCGCGTAGCGCCGGCATTGCAGCTGCCGTATCGCTGATGGTGATTACCGGGGTGCAGTTCTACTCGGGTGGCACCCCGGGAGGTAGCCCCAACGGTGCGGAGCCGGGCGTAGTCGCCGGTGCCAATTCTCCCCAGTCGGCTCCTGCCAGCCTGGCCGCTAGTGATAACACTCTCTCCCGCCCTTCGTTGGTTGATCTGCCGCTGTTCCAACTCCCGCAGAGCAGTCGCCAGGGTGGTCAGGGTCTGATGACCGTGGGCGCCGGCGGCGAGTCTGCCCCCATGTTCATGGCCCCGGGTCAGAGTCAGTCGTTGCTTGCCGACGAGGAGCAGGCACGCCTGCTGCAATCCTATCTGGATCGCCACGCCGAGGGCGCAGCCTTCCGCAGCGGTGATACCTGGTTGCCGCTGCTGCGCGCCTCCGGCGCCGACAATCTCGGTCAGCGCTGAGCGTAGAGAGGTCATGATGACGGCGTCACGTCTGCGCCTTCTCGCCGCGAGCTGCCTGGGTGGCCTGCTAATCAGCAGCGGTCTCATGGCAGACTCAACCGAGCCAGGTGAGGAACGCTTTGACTGCCAAACCTTGTCCCAGGATGCCGCGCCCACCACTGCCCAGCAGTGGTTCGAGCGCAGCCTGTGGGCCGGTCACTGTTATCAATACAACGCCCATGCCGTACGCATCAGCTACGACGGCGTGCGTACCCTTAGGCTGACTCACGATATTCGTGACGGCATCGAGCGGGGCGTTGCCAGCTATCTCGACGGACCCCCCATCGTATTTGAACGTCGCGGTCGTATCGGCCGCCTGGGCGTGGCAGGGGGAGGCGGAGAGGCTCCGCCTTCGCCTGCCGGCATTGCCGAACGTGCCGGCGCTCACTACCGTCTGCAGCTCGGCGGTGAGGAGCGCATCGCCAATCGTCGCGCCCAGCGCCTGGACATTGTCCCTCTGGACAGCTTTCGCTTCGGCCATCGTCTTTGGCTGGATCGGACCACTGGCCTGACGCTCAAACAGTCGCTGCTGGACGAGACAGGCCGGCCTCTGGAAACCTTCCAGCTCACCACCCTGGAGCAGCCCCGTCTGCATCAGGGAGAGATACGCCTCGACCGCCAGCGCGAAGTGCCGACGGATCGCTGGCAGCTTGGTTGGTTGCCTGAGGGCTTTACCCCGCAGCCGGCGGATACCCGCAGTGCCCGCCATGGTGAAGGGGTGAGTCACCGCCTTTACAGCGACGGACTCGCTACCCTCAGTCTGTTCGTGGCACCCATCGACGATGTGGAGCTGCTGGCGCCGGGGCTTCATCGTCTGGGTGTTTCCAACGCCGCGGTGCGCCACCGCAATCTGGGCGGTCAGCCGCGCCAGTTGGTCGTGATGGGGGAACTGCCGCCCCGGGTGTTGCTCCGGGTCGCTGATAGTCTGCTCTGGGAGACGCCGTGATGCCGGCCTTGTAACCGTCATGTATCGCCCTGATCTGCCCCTTTACCGCTATACCGAGAATCATCGCCATCCCTAACTCGATATCCGTTGTTCCGACCCATCGCAGGAGCCTTGCATGAAACGCATGATCCGTCCTCTCTCCCAGTGGATGCTGCTGGCAGTGACCCTGCTGGCCTGGCAGTCGGTTACGGCCCAGGAACTGCCTGATTTCACCGTGCTGGTGGAAGAAGCCGCCCCGGGCGTTGTCAATATCTCCACCACCCGAACGATGAGTCGCGACAGCTCCGTCCAAAACTTTGGCGGCCAGGAGCTCCCCGAGATTTTTCGTCACTTCTTCGGTGACCGCTTCCCGGCACCTCCCGGCGGGCAGGCGCCAGGACGGCCTCGGGAGCGCCAATCGCTGGGCTCCGGGTTTATCATCAGTGAGGATGGCTATCTCCTGACCAACGCCCACGTGGTCGATGGTGCCGATGAGATTCTGGTGCGTCTCAGCGATCGCCGAGAGCTCCAGGCCGAACTGGTGGGCAGCGATGCGCGTACCGACGTGGCGCTGCTCAAGGTCGATGCCGAGGACCTTTCCCCGCTCAAGCTGGGGGATTCCGATTCCCTCAAGGTGGGCGAGTGGGTGGCCGCCATCGGCTCGCCCTTCGGCTTCGACCACTCGGTCACGGCCGGCATCATCAGCGCCATCGACCGCACCCTGCCGCGTGACGCCTACGTGCCCTTCATCCAGACCGACGTGGCCATCAATCCGGGCAATTCCGGCGGGCCGCTGTTCAACCTGGATGGTCGCGTAATCGGCATCAACTCCCAGATCTTTACTCGCAGCGGCGGCTTCATGGGCCTCTCGTTTGCCATCCCCATCAATGTGGCCATGGATGTGGCCGACCAGCTGCGTGACGACGGCCAGGTGCGTCGCGGCTGGCTGGGCGTGATGATCCAGCCAGTCTCCCGGGATTTGGCCGAATCCTTCGGCATGGACGGTCCCAGCGGTGCGCTGATCGCCGATCTCGACCCCAGCGGGCCGGCGGCGCGCGACGGGCTGCAGGCGGGCGATGTCATCCTCGAAGTGGATGGAAGCCGCGTGCACGACTCCAGTACCTTGCCGCGCCTGATCGGCGGCATCGCCCCGGGCAGCGAGGTAGAACTCAAGCTGATGCGTGATGGCGAGCGCCGCGAGCTCAGCATCACCCTGGGTGACTGGCCTGAAGTCGAGCCCGCCACCGCCAGCCGCCCTCAGGAGAACCGTCAGGCACGCCTTGGCATCTCGGTGGGTGAACTGGAGCCCGCCGAACGCGAATCGCTTGGCATCGACGGCGGCGTGCGGGTGCGCGAGGTCGACCCGAACGGCGTCGCCGCCGCGGCCGGCATTCGCCCCGGCGACATCCTGGTCAGCATCGATCATCAGGCCGTTAACGATCCCGACCAGCTGATCGAGATGGTCGGTGATCTGCCTGTCGACCGCGCCGTGCCGGTGCGCCTCTACCGCGACGGCCGCTCGATGTTCGTCGCCCTGCGGCTAAACCCCGAATAACGGCTTCACTTAGATTGGCCGCTGCCACCAGCAAAAAAGCCGGGCCCCGTTCAGGGGCCCGGCTTTTTTTCGATCGATCGACTCGATACCCAAAGCATTGATGCCCGTTACCACGAACAGGTGCGCCTGCTGGTTGCTCTGCTGCCTTTTCTGAACGACGAGCTGTGCTTTGCGCTTGCTGAATTAAAGCGGCCTGGACGCAGTGTCTTAGAGGGCTTTCTGGTCAAACTGCTTAGCCACCCAATGCCAATGAGCGAGGCCATCAACCCGAGGATGAAGCCGCTGAAGGCGCTACAGGCTGCTGGAACGGCTGGCCCAGCTGTTCACCGATGACGATGCTCGCTTTCTACTTTCGTTCAAGCAGGGCACGCCCGACTGGTCGCTTTTCCCTATAGGGGGAATCGACCAGATGCCGGCTGGGATGTGGAAGCTTACCAATATCAAGAGAATGGAACCCATGAAACATGGACCAGCAATGGAGGCGCTTGATGAGGCACTCAGAGAGCTCCGTAGATAAGACGGCGCTGCATCGTGACTGGACAGCATGCTAATCCATGAACTAATGTGGATTAGTAAATATTAAAAGACTGCTGTCGACCCAAAGCTGACATATGGGCAGATCCGGCTGGCAAGTCGGTCTGTGTTATGCAGAATGCGCGGTGATTGGTTTTATCTGGCTGAGCTATACATTAGCCTAATGTGTCGACATTTAAGTATTTCAGGAGGTCTGCAATCGCGCGGCATAGTAATCTTTAACGCGCGTAGTCGCTCAAGAAATCAAACGAAAAGGCCATATGAAACCTGTCGATACCAAAGGAAAATAAGGAAAATATATCGTGAAAATAAGGAAGTTGTCGGTCAATGGTTTTAGATGCTTGTTGGATTTCCATGTCGATTTTGAAGATGATCTCACCATCATAGTAGGAGAGAATGATGCAGGAAAATCTTCACTTATCGAATGCTTGAAAGTAATAACTCAAGGAAGGTCGGTCGAGTTAGATGATTTCAACCATGATCTTAATTCAATTGAAATATGCGTTGAGACAGAAGATTTTGCATTTAGAAAATATTACCAGAGAAATGACGATCTAATTGAGCAGAATAACCTTGTCGCCGTACCCACGCCGGATTATGTTTCAAGGGTAACAGGTTGGCTTAAATCTGAAGAGCTAGATACTTCTCTTGAAGAAAATCGAGATATTATTAAAAGCATATCGCGAACTCTTGGTATTGCAGTTAGGTCGAATTCGAATGTTGAGAATTTAAAGGCGTCTGTTTTAGATAGGCTTAACGGAGAAGATGTAGAGATTGAGGGCGCTTCTTTCCCTTCGTTTAACAATATACAACTTGACGGCAGGCATTTTGAGAATGTGTCGGGATTTTTCAAAGAGGTTTTTCTCAAAGGTAAGCAAACTGAAATATGGGATGAAAAAATAAGTGAAGATAAGACAATCGAGGAATTTGTCAAAGAAACGATAAATAATTATTCTCAAAGTATCGAGCGCAGCATTGCCGATACTGGTATTCTTGGAAGGATGCAGATGTTTTTGACGGATTTAACTGAAGTCAAGATTGAGCCAGTTTATCAAAAAAGAGATCTAAATATTGATGCAAAAGTAAAGTTTTTGGAAAACGGCAAGGAGGTCTCTATAGACAAGAAAGGCGATGGCACAAAGAGAAGGATAACGATGGCTCTCTTGGAATATAAAAAAGAGCAATCTCTTCTAGAGCATGACACCTCAACGATATATTTGCTTGATGAGCCAGATACCCACCTTCACGTTAAAGCCCAAATTGAGTTTTTAGATACTGTTAAAGGTTTTTCCCAAAATGGAAGCCAAGTAATACTCACGACACATTCTCCTTTCATAATAAATGCCGTTAATCCAAAGCAGCTTAGGTTATTAGAAAATAATGATAATCGAAGCAAAGTTAGATATTTGCGACAGGAAGTTGACGTTTCTGATCGAGTGCTTCGGTCGCTAGGAGTTGAGAATACATATTTATTCTTTTCTCGACATATAGTTATTGTAGAGGGAGAGACAGAAGAACGATTTTTACCATCATATTTTCTCAAGAGGTTCAACGCTACTCTTTCATCTTCTCTTGTAAAAGTAATGAATTGCAAGGGTATTACGAATATACCGGGGTTTGCTAGAGCAATTCTTGAACTACATAATCCACATAATATTCATCTGCTTTACGACAATGACGCATCTCCAGAGCTTTCAGAGTTGATTGATCGGCTAGATGTTCCTGACCAGAGAAAGTATGTGGTCGGTGAAAAAGAATTTGAAGATGCCTTCAGCGATGATGCGCTTCACTCGGGTTGGAGTCAATACTTAGCGGGGACAGGAAGGGAAGTTCCACCGGGTTGGAATGTCGAGGCGATTTCCAGTCTCCGCGCCAACTGCCAAGAAAATGGTGGAAAATTTTCGAAGGAAATTAGAAGCCTCAATCAAGGTGGAAAAAAAATGAGTAAGCCCATGTTGGGTAATGCCCTTGCCGAATATCTAGAAGATGAGCAGTTGCCCAAAAGGTTGCTCGACCTTGTTCTAGCTGTGAGGCAGGTGTAAAAAGTTGCTTTAAGCAGAAAATAACGTGCTGTGCTCGCAATTTACCGGTGAGTAAGGCGTTAGCCAGAAGGAAGGAAATTTGGTCACAGGATTAAAGTTACAGAAAGCCTTCAGCAACCAGTCCTTCGGTGCTCGAGGGGAAGTGGCGCTTTTCAGAGCCTTTATTCGCGCGTTTAGTGTGTTTGGAACGGAGGCGTTGGCAAAGGAATATCATGGAAACCGTTATCAGGTGACTTTTCAGCAGGCTCGCGGGGCTGGACGCCCGAACCCCCGCTGTGAGCTATGCGATGTCCTAATAATCCATTACCCGGCAGGCAATCCGAGTGCTGCGCGTATGACGTTCAACCAAGTGAAGGTTGCCTCAAAGCCGTTATGCTGTCATAAAAGCGTTCAGTCGGGAAAGCCGTATAGCTTTCGTGCCAACCTAGAACAATGGGATCTCCTCTGTAATCGGCCGCTTATAAGTCCAGCTACGAGTTCTTTCCAGCCACCATCAGACCTCCTTTCAAGCGCCATCCTTCCCTCAGTTGGGACATTTGGGGTTTTCTACCCGGTTGGGCCCGGCTTCGATTTTGCGTATTTTGTTGCTGACGGACTCAGTGCATTGAATAATAGCGCCGGGAGAGCGGGAACGCTTCAGTGGGTGAGCCCGTTGAACCAGCTTCGCCAAGTTGCTGGTCATACCGAGGTAACGGGAACTTGCTGTCTGCAGATGTTTGAGGATGCACTGCAGTTAGGTTACGTTGGTACGCCTATTGCCCAGCTCATAATAAAATCCACTAGGTCGTCTGAGCTACGTACATGGCTGGCGGGAGTTCTCATTTCTCTCCGGCGCGAATATTTCGATTCTCAGCTCCCAGATGAGCTATTGCAGGGCCTTGAGCTGGAACGGACCGCTGACGAGGATGCCGGCTCCCTTTATGAAGGAGAACCGGCTCCCATAAGGGCCGTTATTCTCGTTAGAACTGAAGATCCCCCTGGAGAGAGAATGGGCTAACAAGGCCAAGTATAGCTACAGCTTCCCGTTGCGGCTTCGCCTCTATTCCAAAGCTGCACGTGTTGGCAGCCTATGGTAAAACATGAGTCCAGTTGTAGCACCTCAAGGCATAACGACATGCAAGATTTTGACAGCAAGTTAGAAGCCGAGCTCTTTGCGCACCTTTCCGCAGAGCGTGGCTATCCCGAGCAATCACTTATTCGCAACCTGAGTGTGCCTGCAGGTCGCGGGCGGCGATATGAGCCCGACCTAGTGGTAGTCGACCCTGAACGTGGAGATCCTCTTGCTATTGTCGAGGTGAAAGGTCGTTTTGTTCTCGGCGGACATTCTTCGCCTGAAGATCAGGTTCGTCAGGCGAGGTATGCCATGGGCAAGCCTGGCTTGCCTGGTTACGTCGTATACGGCAATGGGGCCGAGAGACGAATAGTTTCTGTATCTTCGGGCGCTGACGGTGAGGATGCGGAGCTTTCAGAGTTTCCTTCGTTCAGTTCGCTTCTCTTGCAAGCTCGCTCAAGCGACCTGATTGCGCAACAGAAGGAGAAAAAAGATGCTGCTGAAAGTCGGCGTCGTACAGTAGACCGATTTCGGGTTGCTTGCTGGTTACTTGCTATCATCGTGCTTGCCTTCTTCATAGCAGATGTTAAGGACTGGCTTTCCCTTAGCTCCCAGCAAATAGGTCTATTAGGGGCATTCTCAGCTCTTATTCTAATACCTGACATTACTAAACTTAAGCTGCCTGGAGTGGAGTTTGAGCGGTATGCGACGAATAAACGGGCTCATAAAGAAAAATAAGCCCTAACCCTGCCATCGAGCTGTCCACGTAACTGCGGACGCTCATGCCTGCCGTTATGTAAAGTTCGTCTGTACGTCCGCTCCTGGCCGAAACCAGCCCTGTCTGCCAAGTACTTGGCAGGCAGGGCTAGCAATAATTATTCTTGTGTCCTCACCAGCCAACCATCAACGTGGTCTCGGCAACGTACTCATTCTTCCACGCCTTCAGAGTCTTCTGGTTCCCGCCGCGGGTCTCGACGACCTCGCCAGTGTTCGGGTTCTTGTAGATCTTCAGCTTGCGCTTGGCGCGGCCTGTAGCCGTGGTGCCGGCAGCCTTGGCAGTAGTCAGCTGTGGGTCCATCAGATTGATGACGCCGCGGCGAGCCTTATGCGAGCGCGAATCTCGTCGCCGGAGTGGCAGGTTCCGGTTCCGCAGCTGGGGCTGGCCACACCGGAATACGACTTCCATTTTGCCAGCCGGGCCTTCAGCGAGGCGCTCTGTCAGGCTCTGGCAATGGAGCCAGACGACTATCTCCCGGCACTGGATGCCAACGGGGCGCACCTGGAGGAAGAGCGGCAGGCCTACAAGCCCTGGCTATTCGTCGACACCGGCTTCAAACGTGCGGATCGCCCGGGAACAGCGATCTTCATCTTGGCCATGATTGAATCGAAACGCCGACTCCGGCTGCCCCCGGATACTTTTCGGTTGCCCTGGGAGCAGCAACTGCAGCGTGCCCAACAGCGGGTGCATCAGCACATGGCCGATACCGGGGGCGAGTTGAAGATCTGGGGACGCGTCCAGCGCTACCTGTTTCGTTACGCGGAGGACCAGAAGCTCGAGCTCTCGACGCGCGGCGAGGTGGTGGGGGACCCCTGGTGCGCTGGTTGGGTAGTCTAATGGATAGGGACCTTATCACTGTGAGCCTGTTCGCGTCGGTGATAACCTAAGTCCACAGAGTGACTCCACAAGGCAACAAATGGACTTAGCGACATAGGATGTCGGACCTGCCAGCCAACGTCTCCGGCACAACCTCTTTCGCTTCCTAGTTTTTGAGTCGGTTCAGGAGGCTGGTATGCAGGCGCAGGGAACGCAAGCCCGTTACGCCCCCGGGGCACGTGTGGTGGTGCGCGATTGCGAATGGATCGTCCGTCGGGCGGATCCGAGTGACGATGGCGGCTACATCCTCACCGTGGACGGCCTCTCGGAGCTGGTAAGCGGCAAGAGCGCCCGTTTCCTCACTCGGCTTGAGGAAGAGGCCGACGCCATTCGCGTATTAGACCCCGCCGAAACCCGCTTCGAGCAGGACCTGACCCCCGGCTTCGAGAAGAGCCGCCTGTTCATCGAGACCCAGCTGCGTCAGATCACCCCGGCGGATGAAAAGATCCACCTGGGCCACAAGGCGGCCATGGACCCGGTGCTCTACCAGCTGGACCCGGCACTGCAGGCGCTCAAGCAGAACCGTCAGCGCATCCTGATTGCCGATGCCGTGGGCCTGGGCAAGACCCTGGAAGCCGGCATCCTGATGACCGAGCTGATGCGCCGGGGCAGGGGCAAGCGCATTCTGGTGCTCACCCTCAAGAGCATGATGACCCAGTTCCAGAAGGAGATGTGGAACCGCTTCACCATCCCGCTCACCCGGCTGGATTCCGCCGGCCTGCAGCGGGTGCGCAACAACATCCCGGGCAACCACAACCCCTTCTACTACTACGACAAGTCGATCATCTCCATCGACACCCTCAAGCAGGACAACGAGTACCGCCGCCACCTGGAGCAGGCCTACTGGGACATCATCGTGATCGATGAAGCCCACAACGTGGCCGAGCGGGGCTCAAGCTCCCAGCGGGCCAAGCTGGCACAGCTGCTGGCGGGCCGCTCGGATACGCTGATCATGCTCTCCGCCACGCCCCATGACGGCAAGGCCCGCAGCTTCGCCAGCCTGATGAACATGCTCGACCCCACCGCGATCTCCGACCCTGAGGATTACGCCAGGGAAGACTTCCGCGACAAGGGCCTGGTGATCCGCCGCTTCAAGAAGGACATCCGCGACCAGGTACAGCAGGAGTTCAAGGAGCGGGTGGTGAAAGACCTCTACCTGAACGCTTCGCTGGAAGAAGAGGCCGCCTACCAGGCCCTGCTGGATGTGCCCTTTACCTACCGCGGCGAGCACTCGCCGGAGCGCAACGGCCAGCTGGTGCGCATCGGCCTGCAGAAGTCTCTCTTCAGCTCCCCGGCGGCGGCCCGGGTATCGGTAGAGCAGCGCATCAAGAAGCTGAGCCACAAGGCCGAGACCAGCGACGACGAACACCATGAGATCCAGGCGCTGCACTCCCTGCTGCTGGCCCTGCGCAATGTAGATGCCGCCCACTTCCGTAAATACCAGGAGCTGCTGACGCTACTGAAAAGCAGCGACTTCGGCTGGAAGAAGACCAATACCGAAGACCGCCTGGTCATCTTCAGTGAGCGCATCGAAACCCTCAACTGGCTAGAAGGCCAGCTGATGGGCGACCTGAAGCTGAAGGAAGACGCCGGACAGATCCTGCACGGCGGCATGAGCGACATCGAGCAGCAGGAGATCGTCGAAGCTTTCGGCAAACCGGAAAGCAAGCTGCGTGTGCTGCTGTGCTCCGATGTGGCCAGCGAAGGCATCAACCTGCATTACCTGTCGCACCGGCTGGTGCACTTCGATCTTCCCTGGTCGCTGATGGTGTTCCAGCAGCGCAACGGCCGGGTCGACCGTTACGGCCAGACCGAAGAGCCGATCATCACCTACCTGATCAACCGCAGCGACAATCCCACGGTGAAGGGCGACCAGCGCATCCTGGAAATCCTGAAAGAGAAAGACGAACAGGCCTACAAGAACATCGGCGACTCCGCCACCTTCATGAAGGTGCACGATGCCGAAGCCGAGGCCGCCCTGACCGCCGACGCCATGGCCACCGGCACCAACGCCGAAGCGTTCGATGCGAAATACCAGCCCGACGACAGCAACGAGGGCGACGACCTGCTGGCCTTGTTTTTGAAACCGCCAGCCCTCAACCCCGAGACGGCCGTCTCGTCAAGCCAGGGGCTGAGCAAGGAAGAGGAGGGCGAGCCGCCCACGGTGGAGCGCTATAGCCTGTTCGAGAGCGACTACGACTTCGCCCGCCAGGCACTGGAAGCCATCAACCGCGAACGCAAGCAGGTGAGCTTTACCGCCAACAACGAGCGGCAAACCCTCACCCTGACGCCGCCGGATGATCTGGAGTATCGCTTCCGCTTCCTGCCGTCGGAAATCAGCCCGGAAAACGGCAGCCTGGTGCTCACCGCCGACAAGGCCCGCTTCGAAGACGAAATCCGCCGCAGCCGCCAGGACGAAAACGCCTGGCCCAAGCTTCACTACCTCTGGCCCCAGCACCCCGCCATCCAGTGGCTGGAAGACAAGCTGCTGGCCCAGGTGGCTCGCCACAGCGCCCCAGTGCTGGCGCTGCCGGACATGCCCCAGGTCAACGCCGCCCTGCAACCGGGCGAAGCCGTGTTTCTGGTCAGTGGGCTGATCCCCAACCGAAAGGCGCACCCGGTGGTCTGGCAATGGTTCGCCATCCGCTGCCAGGACAACCGGGTGACCGACGTTCAGAACGCCGAGGCTTGGCTCAAGCAGCTGCAGCTGGGCAGCAAGCTGCCCAACCGCGCCCAGCCGCTGGCGATCAGCGCCCTCGAAGCCCTGCGCCAACCGGTGATCGATTCAGCCCAGCGGCAGATGGCGCAGCACCAGGCCGACTTTACCGCCGCCACCCGGCCGGAGCTGGACAGGCAGCTGGCCGAGCTCAAGGCCCTCCAGCAGCGGCAGGTCAACCAGCTGGAACTGCAGCTCGATCGCTCCTCCCAGGCCGAACACTTCAAGGCCAGCCGCCGGGAAGAGCGGCTGGTCCGTATCGAAAAGGTCTTCGATGACTACCGCGCCTGGGTGCAGGACACCCTCACCATCGAGCCGGTCCCGTTCATCCAGATCATCGCCGTGTTCACCCGGGAAGACGACTGACAGGCCCGGTCAGGGCAAAGGAGCAGAACCAGATGGCCGTTCAGGACACCGCCGCCACCTTCATCGGGCTAACCAACGACAACGAATTCTTCAGCGCCCACTACCTGGCGGAAGTCTTCCAGGGCGATTTCGCCGACACCATCAAGGAATGGGATGCCCTTGAAGAGCAAACGAAAGCGGAGCAGGCGAAAGCAGAACAGGCAAAAGAAAAGGGGAGTGACTACATCACCCCCCACCGCGCCCTGCGCAACCTCAACCAGAGCTACTTCGCCCTGCGCCACAGGCTCAAGAGCGAGCGCAGCGCCGCCGAGCGCATCCGCCTGCAGCGGGAGTTCTTCAAGGACCTCACCGCGGTGCTGGGCATCCCCTATCAGCCAGAAAACCGCGAGGTCGCCCCCAACACCGAGCTGCCCGTGCTCACCGCGCTGGGCGACCAGCTCTGGGTGTTAGGCGCCCTGGATGCCAACAACGAAGGGGAAGATCCGCTCTCCCTGGAGCTGCACAGCAACCAGTTCTTCGGCCCCGGCCCGCACCACGACAAGCTGAAGAACACCAGCTGGTACAGCATCCTCAACGACGCCGTGTTCCGGCAGTCGACGCCTTGCAACGAGAATCCGCCGCGCTGGGTCCTCTTGTTGAGCGACCGCCAGGGCATCCTGATTGACCGCTACAAGTGGTCCCAGAACCGCATGCTGCGCTTCGACTGGGAAGAGATCCTCGGCCGCCGCGACGACAAGACCCTCAAGGCCACCGCCGTGCTGCTGCACCGGGAAAGCCTGGCCCCCAGCGAGGGGCAGTGTCGGCTGGACAGCCTGGATGAAAACAGCCACAAGCATGCCTTCGCCGTCTCCGACGACCTGAAATACGCCCTGCGCCAGGCGATCGAGCTGCTGGGCAACGAGGCCGCTGAACAGCTCATCGAGCAGGCCCGCGAGCGCAAGGAAGGCATCTACAGCGGCCACAACGCCCTGGATGCCGACCAGCTCTCCAAGGAATGCCTGCGCACCATGTACCGCATTCTGTTCCTGTTCTACATCGAGGCCCGGCCGGAACTCGGCTACCTGCCCAGCAATGACGAAACCTGGCGCCAGGGCTACAGCCTGGATAGCCTGCGCGATCTGGAAAGCGTGCGCCTGACCACCGAAGAGAGCCGCCGCGGCCACTACTTTCACCACAGCCTGCAGCGTATGTTCGGCCTGATCTATCACGGCAACCAGGCCAGCCGCCAGGGCGACCAGCTGCACGCAAGCACCGCCAACGCCTTCACCCTGCAGGGTCTGGACAGCCACCTGTTCGACCCGGCCAAGACCCCGCTGCTCAACCGCGTCACCTTCAGCAATGACACCCTGCAGCAGGTGATCCAGAGCATGTCGCTCACCCGCCCCAGCACCTCTGGGCGCGGAGGAAAGAAGCGCCGGGGTCGCGTCAGCTACACCCAGCTCGGCATCAACCAGCTCGGCGCCGTGTATGAAGCCCTGCTCAGCTACCGCGGCTTCTTCGCCACCGAAGACCTCTATGAGGTCGCCCCCAAGGGCCAGAACATCAACCCGGACGAACTCGATACCGGCTACTTTGTTACCCAACGCCAGCTGGACGAGTTCGACGAGAAAGAGCGCGTCTACGACAAGATCGACGGCAAGCTCAGCCTGCGCCTGCACCCCAAAGGCAAGTTCATCTACCGCATGGCGGGGCGTGACCGGGAGAAATCCGCCAGCTACTACACCCCGGAGGTGCTCACCAAGAGCCTGGTGAAGTACACCCTCAAGGAGCGCCTGAACGACGAGGTCAGCGCAGATGAGATCCTGACGCTGACGGTGTGCGAGCCCGCCATGGGCAGCGCGGCGTTCTTGAACGAGGCCGTCAACCAGCTCGCCGAAGCCTACCTGACCCGCAAGCAGCAGGAGCAGGCCGAGCGCATCCCCCATGAGGATTACCAACGCGAACTCCAGCGGGTAAAGATGCACATGGCCGACCACAACGTCTATGGCGTCGACCTCAACCCCATCGCCGTGGAGCTGGCCGAGGTCTCGCTGTGGCTCAACGCCTTGAGCGGCGGCCACAACGTGCCCTGGTTCGGCTACCAGCTGTTCACCGGCAACAGCCTGATCGGCGCCCGCCGCGAGGTCTATCCGGTGCGGGCGCTCAAGAAACAAGCCAAGGAGGGCTACTGGTTCAACCAGGCCCCGCGCCGCTTGCCAGCGGAGACACTGCTGAGCCACCCCGCAGGCGCCCAGTCCGGGCGAGGGGAGGGCGCTAGCGCGGGTCGTCGTCCCAACGAGATCTACCACTTCCTGCTCCCCGACCCCGGCATGGTCGGCTACAGCGACAAGGTCGCCAAGCAGCTGCGGCCAGACGCCTTCAGGAAGATCAAGGACTGGAAAAAAGCCTTCTGCGCCCCGCTGGACGACAGCGAAATCAAGACCCTGCAGCTGCTCAGCGACGCCGTCGACCGCCTGTGGCGCGAACACACCCAGATGCTCGCCCAGGACCGCAAGCGCACCACCGACAGCTACGGACTCTGGGGCCAGCAGGGCGGGGACGAATACCACACCAGCACCCGCGAAAAGGACGACATACGCACCGGCGGCATCTTCAACACCAACGCCCGCATCGCCTCACCCTATCGCCGCCTGAAGCTGGCCATGGACTACTGGTGCGCCCTCTGGTTCTGGCCGCTGGATAACGTCGACCAGCTGCCGGACCGTCAGAAGTGGCTGTTTGACCTCAACACCATCCTCAACAGCGCCGGCACCTTCGATTTCGCCCCCGAGCAGGAGAGCCTGCTGGGCGGTGGCGACCCGGCGGAAGACGGCGCTGGCGAGGAACTCTTCGCCAAGCCCGTGGAAGACCTCTTCGCCGCCGATGAGCCTCAGCAAACCTTGCGCGCTGAAACCCAGGCCGCCCGGGACGTCAGCAACCAGCGCGGCGAACTCAACCTGGAAAAGCTGTTCAAGAACCCGTTCTTCAACACCCTGGCCATCGCCCACCAGCTCGGCCAAGAGTTCCGCTTCTTCCACTGGGAGCTGGCCTTCGCCGATATCTTCGCCCACCGCGGCGGCTTCGATATCACCCTGGGCAACCCGCCCTGGCGCAAGGTGGAGTGGCAGGAGGGCGGCGTACTGGGTGACCACAACCCCCGCTTTGTGCTCCACAAGCTCAGCGCCAAGCAGCTCACCAATCAGCGTGAGGAAGCCTTCGAACGCAGCCCCGAGCTGGAAAACGCATGGTTTAGCGAATTGGCCGAAGCAGAAGGCTCGCAGGCCTTTCTCAACGCCACCCAGAACTACCCGCAGCTCAAGGGGGTGCAGACCAATCTCTACAAGTGCTTTCTGCCCCGGGCCTGGGCCAATATAAACGGACAGGGGGTGAGTGGTTTCCTTCATCCGGAAGGGGTTTACGACGATCCCAAGGGTGGAGTCTTTCGGCGTGGGGTTTACCCACGACTTCGTTTCCACGCACAGTTTGAAAACGAGATACAACTGTTTCCCATTGGAGGGACGCGCCGGTACGGCATCAACGTCTATGGTAAGGAAAATTCCGAGCCATATTTCTTGAGCCTTTCAAACGTCTTTCACCCCAAAACGATCGATATCAGCTTCGATCATGATGGGACAGGTGCTGTACCGGGCATCAAGCATGAATATGTCGATGAGAGAGGAAGCGTAAAGTCAGAGTGGAATACCCGCGGCCACCGTGACCGTATTATCGAAATCGGCCAGCATGAACTGGCCCTATTCGCCCAGCTTTACAACGAAGCCGGCACCGATGCCTTGGAAGCCCGTCTCCCGGCATTGCACGCTCGCCCGCTCATTGGGGTGCTGGAAAAACTTGCCGCCCAGCCCCGGCGGTTGGGGGACCTGAAAGGGCAGTCCCTGTCACTGGAAATGTGGCATGAAACCAACGCCCAGAAGGATGGCACCATCAGGCGGGAAACCCACTTCCCTGAAGGCCCCGAGCAGTGGATACTCTCCGGCCCCCATTTTTACGTCGGTAGCCCGCTTTACAAGACCCCCCGTTCTATCTGCACCGAGAAGGGCCACTACGACACCCTCGACCTGCAGACCCTGCCGGATGACTACTTGCCGCGCACCAATTATGTGCCCGCCTGCGACCCCGCCACCTACCGCGCCCGCACCCCGCGTGTGACCTGGGTGGAGGAGGGTGAGCATCTGGAAAAGTTGGTGACGGAGTATTACCGGCTGTTTTGCCGTAGGCAACTAAGTCAATCAGGAGAGCGCACTCTGTTGGCTATGGTCGCCCCAAAAGGAGCGGCTCATATTCATCCCGTGATCTCCACCACTTTCAAAGATCAGAAATTAATGCTGGACTTTACTTCAGCATGTGCATCCCTTGTGTATGATTTTTGGATAAAAACGACAGGTAAAGGGGATTTGTATGAATCAGCTCTACGGCTAATGCCCCTGGTTTCTGATAACAAAATTCGCTATAGAGGGCTGGTCCTTTATTGCCTTACAAACCACTACACCGACCTCTGGCAATCCAACTGGCAAGAGGCCTTCCGCCAGCAGCAATGGGCTGCTGCCGATCATGTCCCCGAAACCGCCTTGCCCCGGGACTTCTTCACCAACCTCACTCCCGAATGGCAGCGCCACAACGCCCTGCGTAGCGACTACGCCCGCCGCCAGGCCCTGGTGGAGATCGACGTCCTCGTCGCCCAGGCCCTGGGCCTCACCCTGGAAGAGCTGCTCACCATCTACCGCGTGCAGTTCCCGGTGATGCGCCAGTATGAAGCCGACACCTGGTACGACCAGAACGGCCGCATCGTCTTCACCCCCAGCAAGGGCCTTGTCGGCGTCGGCCTACCCCGCAAGGCCAAGCCCGCCGAACTTAACGAAGGTACCCACTACTCCATCGATTCCCCAGAGCGCACCGACTCTTCACGAAATTACGGCATCGCCCTTGGCTGGGAAGACATCAAGGACATGCAGGAAGGCGTCGTGCGCAAGACTTTCGAAGACGACACCCTCCCCGACGGCCCCTGGGAAACCACCGTGGAGTACAAGGCCCCGTTCTTCCGCCCGGATCGGGAGGAGGATTATCGGGTGGCGTGGGAGGTGTTCGTCGGTGAAAGTGATAGCGTCAGGGAAGAAACGATCCAAGAGTCTAGATCATAAGGAACATAGCTATGAGCGATAGTGATGCGGAATTTCGTTCAGGGGAATCGGGCAACAAAGGTTTCTTCTCCAGGCTCGCCAGCGGTGATTTTGGGCTGGCAAAGACCTATTGGCTGTATGGCCTAGTGATCAGTCTGGCCATCAATATGGCCTTGAAGGTCGTCACCTCACTGGGTGTTCTGGCGGTTGCCATTGTGGCGGTCACCCTGTACCAGATGGTGGTATTGTTGGGGATCTGGCGAGCCGCGAGCAGGTATCAAGGCTGGAAGGTATGGGCGATCTTGGCCAAGATCGCTACTGTACTCGGTTGGCTTAGTGTATTGGCGAGTATGGGTGTGTTCATACAACTACTGAGCTACATGTAAAAGGGTGGGTGACCGGTTCAGTTGTCAGAAATGACTCGCCTCGAGCAACGAATATGCCTCCCGTCCAGGCGGTTAGCCAGCCTGACAGATGGCGCGAAAGTTTTTGAAAGTGAAAAAGAATTTGGCATGGAGCCAAATACATGGCCGCAAGAGCCACAAAACGGACGGTGACATGATGTCGCCAATCAACGCAAGGAAATGAAGGGAAATGAAAATGAAAATGCTCAAGTTGACCGCTGCTATCGCTACAGTATCACTGATGACAGGCTGTGCTTCTATCGTCGGTGACAAGGAGCAGACGGTGACGATCAACAGCAGCCCCAGCAACGCGAATGTGATGATCACAGATGAGCGCAGCATGGAAGTGCACTCCAGCACCACACCCACCACCGTGCAACTGCGCAAGTCGGACGGCAGCTACTTCGGCGGAAAGACCTACACCGTCGAGCTTTCCAAGGATGGTTACGAAAGCCGTACCATGATGATCAGCTCCAGCCCCAACGGCTGGTACATCGGCGGCAACCTGCTCTTCGGCGGCCTCATTGGCTGGCTGATTGTCGACCCGCTGACCGGCGCCATGTACAACCTGTCACCGGATTCCATCAATGCATCTCTGGGTGAGAGCGTTGCTACCGCAGATGATGGTAACTCCGAAATCACATTGGTACTTGTCGAGGACGTACCCGCGCACATGCTCGACAAGATGCAGTACCTCGGCAAGATCTGATCTTGCGCCGGCACCGCCTTCGGGCGGTGCCATGCCATAGGGGAGCATATCAATGGATACTTCAGCTTTTTTTGCATTTGGTGTGTGGTCATTATTTTTTATTCTTCTTTATTTTTATTGGGGAGAGGTTTTTAGTTCGAAGAAGTCTTCAAGAGGTAAGTCTGAAGTCAGGCAATATATGAAAGATTCTGATTCTTCGTTAACTCAGGACTCGGGGAAGCCTAAGTCAGCATCCAAGCAAGCACCGGCACCTAAACCTGCTCCAGCCTCTACGCCGTCCCCAGCAACTAAGCCTGCTCCGGCCTCTGCGCCTACTCCGGCAGCTAAGCCGGCTCCGGCCTCTGTGTCGTCTCCGGCAACTAAGTCTGCCCCGGCCTCTGCGCCTTCACCGGCAGTTAAGCCTGCTCCAGCCTCTGCGCCGTCTCCCGCAGCAAAGGCTCCTCCGGTTTCTGCGCCGTCTTCGGCACCTAAATCTGCTCCGGTCTCTGCGGCATTTCCGAAACTTAATTTATCTTCGGGAAAACAAAAAGAAAAATTAAGTGCTGGCTCAATTTTGTTTTTTGATGTTGAGACAACCGGGCTGAGTGCGAAGTCGGATCGGATAGTTCAAATTGCTTGGTCTCTTACAGATTTTGATGGTAAACCTTTAGAAAGTCAGAGTCATATCATATATCCTGATGGCTTCAGAATACCAATTCATGCGGCAAAGATTCATGGGATTACTACAGAAATAGCACGGAGCAAGGGCGTTGATATTGTTCGTGTGCTTTCTAAGTTTGAAGAGGCAACTAAGAAATCAAAGCTTGCTGTAGCTCATAATTTTGATTTTGATGATAATTTTGTTAGAGAGGAGTTTAAGAGGATAGGTAAGGGGCATCCTTTGTTAGGTGTAGAATCATTTTGCACTATGCGTTCATCTACATCGTACTGCAAGTTGCCTTTTAAAGGAAGAGGGAGAGGGTATAAGTGGCCAAAGTTGGAAGAGCTGCACATGCATCTTTTTTCAATTCCGATGATGAATGCGCATGATGCGATGGCTGATGTTGATGCATGTAAAAAATGCTACCATGAGCTTAAAAGAAGAGGTGTTTTTAAGTAAAAATTTATGTCAATAATTGTTTGCAATGTGAGTCGAAAGTCCTCAGGGAGGCTGATTTGAAATTACGAAGTATTTTGTTAGGTAATTCATGTCCGGTAGAGTTCGGCTCACTGAGGATTCACTTAGTATCTCCAGATATGATGCGCTCTTGGTCCTTCGGCGAAGTGAAGAAGCCGGAGACCATCAACTACCGGACCTTCAAGCCGGAGCGCGACGGCCTGTTCTGCGCCAAGATCTTTGGCCCGGTGAAGGACTTCGAATGCCTGTGCGGCAAGTACAAGCGGATGAAGCATCGCGGCATCATCTGCGAGAAATGCGGCGTGGAGGTTACCAAGGCAGCCGTGCGGCGCGAGCGCATGGGCCATATCGATCTGGCAGCGCCAGTTTCCCACATCTGGTTTTTGAAGTTGTTTCCTTCACGTATGGGTATGTTTCTGGACATGACCCTGCGCGATATCGAGCGGGTGCTCTATTTCGAGAGCTTCGTGGTGATCGACCCGGGCATGACGACCCTCGAGCGCGGCCAGCTGCTCAACGACGAGCAGTATTTCGAGGCCCTCGAGGAGTTTGGTGACGACTTTGATGCCCGCATGGGTGCCGAAGGGGTCCAGGCGCTGCTGAAGGACATCGACCTGGCCGAGGAGATCGATCGCCTGCGCGAGGAGATTCCCCAGACCAACTCCGAGACCAAGATCAAGAAGCTCTCCAAGCGGCTCAAACTGCTGGAGGCCTTCTACAACTCCGGCAACGATCCCGCGTGGATGGTCATGGAGGTGCTGCCGGTGCTGCCGCCGGACCTGCGCCCGCTGGTACCACTTGACGGCGGCCGCTTTGCGACTTCTGATGTCAATGATCTATATCGCAGAGTTATAAATAGAAATCTTCGCACTAAAAGATTGATTGAGCTAAATGCGCCGGATATAACCGTGCGCAATGAGAAACGCATGCTGCAAGAGGCAGTGGACGCCTTGCTGGATAACGGTCTTCGTGGTCGCGCGATCACCGGCTCCAACAAGCGCCCGCTGAAGTCCCTGGCCGATATGATCAAGGGCAAACAGGGTCGTTTTCGCCAGAACCTGCTGGGCAAGCGCGTCGACTACTCGGGCCGTTCGGTGATCACCGTGGGTCCGA
>NZ_JBHRSQ010000005.1:0-11503 GCF_042643535.1 Halomonas tibetensis | reverse complement strand
AAAAGCCCCGCCCTCGAAAGAGGGCGGGGCTTTTTGCGTTTCAGCGCCACGGCTTGTCGACACACCTGCCACACAATTAGCAGGACACCGGCTAGTCACTGGTTAACGGTGTGGCCCGTTCGCTTCCTTTCAGCTACCCGGTCTCGTCAGAGGTCGGGTAGCTGTGTTTATGCGGCCGGCGTTTCCGGGGAGGGCTCGTATCCGCTAGAATGGTCCTTTCCAGTCTGAGGGGTACGAATGACCATCGGAGACCTGATTCGCCTGCTCAGCGACGGCGAGTTCCACTCCGGCGAGCAGCTCGGAGAGCAACTCGGCGTGTCGCGGGCGGCCGTCTGGAAGCAGTTACGCAAGCTGGAGGCGCTGGGCATTGTCATGGAGGCAGTGAAGGGGCAGGGTTATCGCCTGGCTGAGCCGCTGGAGTTGCTTGATGGGGCGCACATTGTCTCCGGCCTGTCACGAGAGTCGCGGGGTCTATTGACCCGGCTTTTCGTCGAAGAGACCCTGACGTCAAGCAATGCCTTTCTGCGTGAGCGCTTCGACCACGGCGCGGGTCATGGGGAGATCTGCCTGGTTGAGCAGCAGAGTGCCGGTCGTGGGCGACGGGGGCGCACCTGGAGCACTCCTTGGGGGCGTAGCCTGATGATGTCGTTGGGCTGGCGGGTGGAGTCCGGCGTGACGGCCCTGGAAGGTCTAAGCCTGGCAGTGGGAGTGGTGCTGGCCCAGGTGTTGGAGCGCCATGGGCTTAAGCCACGCTTGAAATGGCCCAATGACGTACTGCTGGAGGGAGCGGACGGTGCCTTGGGGAAGTTGGCCGGCATTCTGGTGGAAGTCACAGGGGATACCGCAGGACCCTGCACGGTAGTAATCGGCATGGGTATCAATGTTGATCTTACGCCAGAGTTTCGCAAGGGGCTGGATCAGCCGGCGGCAGCCATTCATGATCAGGCGCCAGAGGTGATGCGCAACGAGCTTGCCGTGGAATTGATCGAGGTGCTCCTGCCTTTGGTGGCCAACTTCGAGAGAGAGGGTTTTGCGGTGTGGCAGGCCGACTGGAACCAGCGTCATGCCTACGCAGGCCATGAAGTGGATATTTTGCGGGGACACCAGCGCGAACAAGCGGTGGCTGTGGGCGTAGATGCCGCGGGGAACCTGCTGGTCAATCAGCAGGGGCAACAGCTGCGGCTGGCCGGCGGCGAGATCAGCTTGCGAGCACGGCCATGATTCTTGATCTGGATATCGGCAACACCCTTACCAAGTGGCGGCTGAAAGACGCCGACAGTAGCGAGATACGCTCGCGAGGTGCCGTGTGGACTCGGGAGGAGTGGCGCCCGGGGTCCGATATCCCGGACCTGGACGTCGTGGAATCTGTGCGCATTTCCAGCGTGGCTCGTCGTGCGGTGCTGGAGGAGACCGTAGCGCTGCTGTATCGCCAGGTCGGCCATGTCCACGTGGCACGCTCGACACGGGAGGCGCTAGGCGTAACCAATGGCTATGAAGAGGTAGAGCGTCTCGGCGTTGACCGTTGGCTGGGTGCATTGGCAGGCTATCAGCTGGCAGGAGGCTGCTGTGCGGTGGATTGTGGTAGTGCCATCACCATCGACTTCGTGTTGCCAGGCGGACGTCACCTGGGCGGGTATATCCTGCCTGGGTTGCGGCTGATGAAAGAGAGTCTGAAGCTTGGAACCCGTAACGTAGCGATCGATCCGGACAGCGAAGCCGAGGAGCTGCTGGTTCCTGGCAGGCGCACGGTAGAAGCGGTTAATCATGGCATCTATATGGCGGCGGTGAGCGCCATCAACCGGACCTATGCTGAAGTATGCGATATGGAGGGTGTGGCTCTGCCACTGCTGATGACTGGCGGTGATGCGAGGGTAATTTCCAGAGGGCTCCAGGTACCTCACGCTGTCTGGCCAGATATGGTGTATGGAGGATTGGAGGCATGTTTTCCGCTGACAGCCGCTGAGCGTGCTGGGAAGATGTCCGGCGCGCCCAAGGTGCCGAGGCCGGTTGCACTTGAAAAGATTCGCGCGGGCCTTGCATTCTCCATGCTGCTTTGACACAATTCGCCGCGTTCCAAGGGGGAAGTCAGTGCCCACAATGCGGCCGACTTTCCGTCAAGACAGCTGAGAAAACAGTATCTTGACACCAGGGAAAAGGGTGGTAACATGTGCCGCCAGCTGGAGGGGTTCCCGAGTGGCCAAAGGGAGCAGACTGTAAATCTGCCGCGAAAGCTTCGAAGGTTCGAATCCTTCCCCCTCCACCAGAATTCGCCGGAAACCCATGCAGGGATCAGGCAACAAGAGTGGGTAGGCGGGCATAGTTTAATGGTAGAACCTCAGCCTTCCAAGCTGATGATGCGGGTTCGATTCCCGCTGCCCGCTCCAGCATCTTTTGATGCACAGTTTTTGCTCATGTAGCTCAGGGGTAGAGCACACCCTTGGTAAGGGTGAGGTCGACGGTTCAAATCCGTCCATGAGCTCCATATTGGGAAAGCGAGCTGCGGCTCGCTTTTTCTCTTTCTGCGCCGCGCGCAGGAAAGGAAGGGTTGCCATGCGGTTGCTGATCCGCTATCATGGCGCCCGCTGTTGAAAGACTGCTTGCAAAGGGTAGTCAAGAGGTAAATACAGGCCAGTAGCTCAATTGGCAGAGCAGCGGTCTCCAAAACCGCAGGTTGGGGGTTCGATTCCCTCCTGGCCTGCCAGTCTTCCCCAGGCTGGCCAGTCCCCAGAAAGTTTTCATGTTTCGATTGCCGCACCCTGAGGAGTCTCGTTTTCATGAAGCATAGCGCCGAGGTGCAGGAGTCGCGCCACGACGGACTCAAATGGGCGGCTGTCGTCACTCTGCTGGTCCTGGCCGTGGTCGGTAATGCCTATTTTGCTGACCTGGCCATGCTCTACCGTGTGCTGGGTGTTGTCGCGCTGAGTTTGCTGGCCGCTGTGGTGGCACTGACCACCACCAAGGGGCGTGAGCTTACCGAATTGGCTTACGCCGCCAAGAAGGAAATCCAGCGGGTAGTGTGGCCGACACGCCCTGAAACAGTACAGACCACCGGGATCGTGCTGGCGGCTGTGCTGGTGGTTGGCCTGATGCTGTGGCTGATCGACACTCTTCTTGGCTGGGCGATGTCCGGCGTCATTGGTTAGGAGCCTTCATGTCCAAGCGTTGGTACGTCGTACACGCATACTCCGGTTTCGAGAAGCATGTCATGCGATCGCTCCTCGAACGCGTGAAGATGTACGGTATGGAAGATCGCTTCGGCGAGATTCTGGTGCCCACCGAAGAAGTCGTCGAGATGCGAGACGGGAAGCGCCGCAAGAGCGAGCGCAAGTTCTATCCCGGCTATGTATTGGTCGAAATGGAAATGGATGACGAGACGTGGCATCTGGTCAACGAGACGCCACGCGTCATGGGGTTTATTGGCGGTACCAAGGAAAAGCCGGCGGCGATAACTCAAAAGGAGGCAGATGCCATCCTTCGTCGTGTTCAGGATGGTACTGACAAGCCTCGGCCCAAGACGCTATTCGAGCCTGGCCAATCTGTACGGGTGGTCGATGGACCCTTTGCCGACTTCAATGGCGTGGTTGAAGAGGTCAACTACGATAAGAGTCGCGTCCAGGTCAGCGTGCTGATCTTCGGTCGCTCAACACCTGTTGAACTAGAATTCGCTCAGGTCGAGAAGGAATAACGCGCTCGGCCTGACACAAGCAAAGCGGCTACTGAGGTAGCTATACCACCGGGGAGCCGAAAGGCGCTACTACCCAACTGGAGTTTAATATGGCCAAGAAAGTACAGGCTTACATCAAGCTGCAGGTTGCAGCTGGCAAAGCCAATCCGAGTCCCCCCGTTGGCCCTGCATTGGGCCAGCACGGCGTGAACATCATGGAGTTTTGCAAGGCGTTCAACGCCGCGACCCAGGAAATCGAACCGGGTCTGCCCACTCCTGTAGTGATCACTGTCTATTCCGATCGCAGCTTCACCTTCATCACCAAGACTCCGCCCGCCGCGGTCCTGCTGAAGAAGGCCGCTGGTATCAAGTCCGGCTCTGGCGAGCCGAACAAGAAGAAGGTCGGTACGGTCACTCGCGAGCAGCTCGAGGAGATCGCCAAGACCAAGGAGCCGGATTTGACGGCTGCCGATCTCGACGCCGCGGTGCGTACCATTGCTGGTAGCGCCCGCAGCATGGGCCTGAATGTGGAGGGTCTTTGATCATGGCCAAGCTGACAAAGCGTGCAAAACTGATTCAAGAGAAAGTCGACCCGACCAAGGTCTACGCTCTGGAAGAAGCCGTGGCCCTGCTCGCCGAGCTGTCCACCGTCAAGTTCAAGGAATCGCTGGACGTCGCCATCAATCTGGGCGTCGATCCGCGTAAATCCGACCAGGTGGTGCGCGGTGCCACTGTTATGCCTAACGGTACCGGCAAGGACGTACGCGTCGCTGTCTTTACCCAGGGTGCCAACGCCGATGCCGCCAAGGAAGCCGGCGCTGACATCGTTGGCATGGATGACCTTGCTGATCAGGTCAAGAAGGGCAAGCTCGACTTCGACGTGGTCATCGCTTCGCCGGATGCCATGCGCGTCGTCGGCCAACTGGGCCAGATCCTTGGTCCGCGTGGCCTGATGCCGAACCCCAAGGTCGGTACCGTGACACCCGATGTGGCCACTGCCGTCAAAAACGCCAAGGCCGGCCAGGTGCGTTTCCGTACAGACAAGAACGGCATCATCCATACTACCCTTGGCAAGGCCGACTTCGATGCAGCTGCCATTCAGGGCAACCTGGAAGCGCTGGTCGTCGACCTTAAAAGGCTCAAGCCGAGCACCTCCAAGGGCATCTATCTCAAGAAGGTTACCGTATCCACTACCATGGGTCCGGGCCTGACCATCGATCACTCTGGCCTGGTCTAATCGGGCAGCAGATCGATCAATTGCAATAACTTTGCGGTCCCCGAGCGGAGCAAGACTCGCCGGCGGGGCACCGTCAAAGACCGCAGGTGCCGCCCCTCCTCGTGAAGTGCGGCTTAATCATCCACCGGATGGCCTGCGCAGATGGTGTGGCCGCCAGTTATCTGGTGAGCACCATCACCCAGGACTTCCAGCGTCGCTCTCGGGCAGCGCCGGAAGAGATGGTAACCACCGGATTCCTCATCGCGAGGTTCCGGCACGAAGGAGTGATCACTGTGCCACTAGCACTCGAAGGCAAGAAGGCGATTGTTGCCGAGGTCAGTGAAGCGGCCAAGGATGCACTCTCCGTCGTAGTTGCTGATTCTCGTGGTGTTTCGGTCGAGAAGATGACCGATCTGCGCAAGCAGGCCCGCGAGAATGGCGTCCAGCTGCGTGTTGTTCGCAACACCCTGGCGCGCCGCGCCTTGTCAGGTACCCAGTGGGAATGCCTGAACGAAAGCTTCGTGGGTCCAACCCTGCTGGCCTTCTCCACCGAGCATCCGGGCGCCGCCGCCCGACTGTTCAAGGAGTTTGCCAAGCTGGAGAAGGATTTCGAAGTCAAGGCGCTGGCCTACGAAGGCGAGCTGATTCCGGCTGCCGATATCGACCGCCTGGCGACCCTGCCGACCTACGATGAAGCCATCGCCCAGCTGATGTCCGTCATGAAAGAAGCATCTGCCGGCAAGCTGGTTCGCACTCTGGCCGCTCTGCGCGACCAGAAGCAGGAAGAAGCCGCCTGATCGGCGAACTCCTGCTGGCCAACTGAATCGTATATTGAATCCCGAGTCGACGGGTCACCGCGACTCCCGCAAAGTTAGGAAACGTGACAATGGCACTGACCAAAGAAGACATCATCAACGCCGTCGCCGACATGTCCGTCATGGAAGTCGTCGAGCTGATCGAAGCGATGGAAGAGAAGTTCGGCGTGTCTGCCGCTGCCGCCGTCGTGGCTGGCCCGGCTGCCGCTGGCGAAGTCGTTGAAGAGCAGACTGAGTTTGACCTGGTACTGACCAGCTGCGGCGAAAAGAAAGTCAACGTGATCAAGGTTGTTCGTGAGATCACCGGCCTGGGCCTGAAGGAAGCCAAGGGTGCCGTCGACGGTGCTCCGGCAACCATCAAGGAAGCTATGTCCAAGGACGACGCTGAAGCGGCCAAGGCCAAGCTGGAAGAAGCCGGCGCGAGCGTGGAACTCAAGTAAGACTTGGGCTCCATGGCTTCACGCGCTGCGTAAGCTTCCAAGGCTGGTGGCGGGTCACCCGCTGCCGGCCTTTTTCCGTTGTCACTGGCTTCTGCCGACAGGGCAGAATCGCCAGCCGAATTCCGAAGGCGAGCGCCCATGCCAGGCGCTTGCCTTCATCGCCTGACGGCGTCGCGTCCGTCGGGTGGCGCCGACCACGCATCGGTCACCCATGGTGAACAAGCTGGGGAATACAGATGGCTTACTCATACACTGAGAAAAAACGCATCCGCAAGGATTTCGGTAAACTGCCCCAAGTGATGGATGTGCCCTACCTGCTGGCGATCCAGCTTGACTCCTATTACGACTTCCTTCAGCAGGACCGTTCGCCCGAAGAGCGGATGGAGATCGGCCTGCATGCTGCCTTCAAGTCCGTCTTCCCGATCGAGAGCTTCTCCGGCAACGCTGCCCTGGAGTACGTGAGCTATCGTTTCGGTACCCCGGCCTTCGACGTCAAGGAGTGCCAGCTGCGTGGTGTTACCTATTCGGCGCCGCTGCGCGTCAAGGTCCGCCTGATCATTTACGACAAGGAATCGTCCAACAAGGCGATCAAGGACATCAAGGAGCAGGAAGTCTACATGGGGGAAATCCCCCTGATGACCGAAAACGGCACCTTCGTGGTCAACGGCACTGAGCGCGTCATTGTTTCTCAGCTGCACCGTTCCCCCGGTGTGTTCTTCGATCACGACAAGGGCAAGAGCCACTCCTCCGGCAAGCTGCTCTACTCGGCCCGTGTGATTCCCTACCGTGGGTCCTGGCTAGACTTCGAGTTCGATCCCAAGGATAGCGTGTTCGTGCGCATCGACCGCCGCCGCAAGCTGCCGGCAAGCGTTCTGTTGCGCGCACTTGGCATGAATACCGAGGAGATCCTCGAAGAGTTCTTCGAGACCAGCATTTTCCATATCGATAAGTCCGGCTTCAGTGTGGAGCTAGTGCCGTCACGTCTGCGCGGCGAGACCGCTACCTTTGATATCAAGGATGCCGACGGCGGCGTTATCGTCGAGGAAGGGCGCCGCATTACCCAGAAGCACATCCGACAGCTGGAAAAGGCTGGCCTCGAGCGTCTCGAGGTGCCGATGGAGTACCTGTTCGGCAAGACCTTGGGTCGCGACCAGGTGGATCCGAATACCGGCGAGCTGATCAGTCCCTGCAACACCGAGGTGACACCGGAGCTGCTGGAAAAGATCGCCCAGGCTGGGATCACGCAGATCGAGACCCTCTATACCAACGATCTCGACTGCGGCCCCTTCATCTCCGACACGCTGAGGCTGGACACTACCGGTTCACAGCTCGAAGCGCTGGTCGAGATCTACCGCATGATGCGTCCCGGCGAGCCGCCCACCAAGGAGAGCGCCGAGACCCTGTTCAACAACCTGTTCTTCAGCGCGGACCGCTACGACCTCTCCGGCGTTGGTCGCATGAAGTTCAACCGCCGCCTGCGTCGTGACGCCGACATCGGCTCCGGCGTGCTGGATCGTCTCGATATTCTGGACGTGCTCAGGGAACTGATTCACATCCGTAACGGCTTCGGCGAAGTCGATGATATTGATCACCTGGGCAACCGCCGCATTCGCTGCGTGGGCGAGATGGCCGAGAACCAGTTCCGTGTGGGTCTGGTTCGCGTTGAGCGAGCGGTCAAGGAGCGTCTCTCCATGGCCGAGAGCGAGGGCCTGATGCCCCAGGACTTGATCAATGCCAAACCCGTCGCCGCAGCGGTCAAGGAGTTCTTCGGGTCGAGTCAGCTCTCCCAGTTCATGGACCAGAACAACCCGCTCTCCGAGGTCACCCACAAGCGCCGCGTCTCCGCGCTTGGCCCGGGCGGCCTGACTCGCGAGCGGGCCGGCTTCGAGGTGCGTGACGTTCACGCCACCCACTATGGCCGTCTGTGCCCGATCGAGACGCCTGAAGGCCCCAACATCGGCCTGATCAACTCCCTGGCCACCTACAGCCACACCAACAGCTACGGTTTCCTCGAGACGCCCTACCGCAAGGTGGTGAATGCCCAGGTGACCGATGACGTCGTGCACCTGTCGGCCATCGAGGAGGGTGACTTTGTCATCGCCCAGGCTTCGGCTACCGTCAACGAGTCGAACAAGCTGATCGATGATCTGGTTCAGGTTCGCCACAAGGGCGAGACCACCTTCATGCGTCCTGAGCAAGTGACGCTGATGGATGTCTCACCGCGCCAGGTGGTTTCCGTGGCCGCGGCGCTGATCCCGTTCCTCGAGCACGATGACGCCAACCGCGCCCTGATGGGTGCCAACATGCAGCGCCAGGCTGTGCCTACCCTGCGTGCCGACAAGCCGCTGGTCGGCACCGGCATGGAGCGCTTCGTGGCCCGGGATTCCGGCGTCTGCGCCGTGGCGAGTCGCGGCGGGGTGATCGATTCGGTCGACGCCAGGCGTATCGTGGTGCGCATCAACGAGGATGAGATCATTGGCGGCGAAGCCGGCGTTGATATCTACAACCTCACCAAATATGTGCGTTCCAACCAGAACACCTGCATGAACCAGCGGCCCATCGTGCGCCCTGGCGATAGCGTTGCTCGCGGCGATATCCTGGCCGACGGTCCCTCCGTGGACATGGGCGATCTCGCCCTGGGTCAGAACATGCGCATCGCCTTCATGCCCTGGAATGGCTACAACTTCGAGGATTCCATCCTGCTCTCCGAGCGGGTAGTCCAGGAGGACCGCTTCACTACCATTCATATCCAGGAGCTGACCTGCGTCTCGCGCGATACCAAGCTGGGCCCGGAGGAAATTACCTCCGACATTCCCAACGTGGGCGAGTCGGCGCTCTCCAAGTTGGATGAGGCCGGCGTGGTCTACATCGGTGCCGAGGTGGGGCCTGGGGATATTCTGGTAGGTAAAGTCACGCCCAAGGGCGAGACCCAGCTGACGCCGGAAGAGAAGCTGCTGCGTGCTATTTTCGGCGAGAAGGCCAGCGACGTGAAGGATACTTCCCTGCGTGCTCCCACGGGCATGAAGGGTACCGTCATCGACGTACAGGTCTTTACTCGCGACGGCGTGGATAAGGACTCTCGGGCAGTAGCCATCGAGCAGATGCAGCTCGACGAGGTGCGCAAGGACCTCCAGGAGACCTACCGCATCGCGGAAGATGCCACCTTCGAACGCCTGAAACGCACTCTTAACGGCCAGGCCGTTAACGGTGGGCCCAAGCTGAAGAAGGGCGATGTGCTCACCGAGAGTTATCTCGAGGAGCTGCCGCGACAGCAGTGGTTCAAGCTGCGCCTTCAGGACGAGTCCCTCAACGAATTGTTGGCCCAGGCCGACGAGCAGCTCGAGAACCGTCGCAAGGAGATGGACGAACGTTTCGAGGACAAGAAGCGCAAGCTCACACAGGGTGACGACCTGGCGCCGGGCGTGCTCAAGATCGTCAAGGTCTACATGGCCGTCAAGCGTCGCCTGCAGCCCGGTGACAAGATGGCCGGTCGTCACGGCAACAAGGGTGTCATCTCGGCGATCATGCCCATCGAGGACATGCCCTTTGACGATAACGGCGAACCAGTGGACGTGGTCCTGAACCCGCTGGGCGTGCCGTCGCGTATGAACGTGGGTCAGATCCTCGAGACGCACCTGGGCCTTGCCGCCTGGGGCCTGGGTCGCAAGATTGATGGCATGCTGCGGGATGCGCGCGAGCAGCAGGTCGCCGAGATCCGCGAGTTCCTTGGGCAGGTCTACAACTCTACCCCAGGCACCCGGGTCGAGGAGCTGGAGACTCTCTCAGACGAAGAGGTGATCGCCCTGGCGAAGAACCTCAAGTCGGGCGTGCCCATGTCCACCCCGGTGTTCGACGGGGCCGACGAGCATGAGATCAAGCATCTGCTGCGCCTGGCCGATCTGCCGGACTCCGGCCAGATGACACTTTACGATGGCCGCTCAGGCGATGCCTTCGATCGTTCGGTGACCGTTGGCTATATGTACATGCTCAAGCTCAACCACCTGGTCGACGACAAGATGCACGCGCGTTCCACCGGTTCCTACTCTCTGGTCACCCAGCAGCCGCTGGGCGGCAAGGCGCAGTTCGGTGGTCAGCGCTTCGGAGAGATGGAGGTCTGGGCCCTGGAAGCTTACGGCGCGGCCTACACCCTCCAGGAGATGCTCACCGTCAAGTCCGACGACGTGGAGGGTCGCACCAAGATGTACAAGAACATCGTGGACGGCGATCACGCCATGCAGGCAGGCATGCCGGAATCCTTCAACGTGCTCGTGAAGGAAATTCGCTCGCTGGGCATCGATATCGAGTTAGAGAGCTAGGAGCCCCCATGAAAGATTTGGTGAAAGTCCTCAAATCGCAGTCTCAAACCGAAGAGTTTGATGCGATCAAGATCACTCTGGCGTCGCCGGACATGATTCGCTCCTGGTCGTTCGGCGAGGTGAAGAAGCCCGAGACCATCAACTATCGCACCTTCAAGCCGGAGCGGGATGGCTTGTTCTGCGCCAAGATCTTCGGTCCGGTGAAGGACTACGAGTGCTTGTGCGGCAAGTACAAGCGCATGAAGCATCGCGGCATCATCTGCGAGAAGTGCGGCGTCGAGGTCACCAAGGCCGCCGTGCGCCGCGAGCGGATGGGCCACATCGAACTGGCGAGCCCGGTCGCGCACATCTGGTTCCTCAAGTCGTTGCCGTCGCGTATCGGCATGTTCTNTATTTCGAGAGCTTCGTGGTGATCGACCCGGGCATGACGACCCTCGAGCGCGGCCAGCTGCTCAACGACGAGCAGTATTTCGAGGCCCTCGAGGAGTTTGGTGACGACTTTGATGCCCGCATGGGTGCTGAGGCTGTCCAGGCGCTGCTGAAGGACATCGACCTGGCCGAGGAGATCGATCGCCTGCGCGAGGAGATTCCCCAGACCAACTCCGAGACCAAGATCAAGAAGCTCTCCAAGCGGCTCAAGCTGCTCGAGGCTTTCTACAACTCCGGCAATGCCCCGGCATGGATGGTCATGGAGGTACTGCCGGTGTTGCCGCCGGACCTCCGTCCGCTGGTGCCGCTGGACGGCGGTCGGTTCGCGACCTCCGACCTCAACGATCTGTATCGCCGGGTGATCAACCGCAACAACCGCCTCAAGCGGCTGCTCGACCTCAATGCGCCGGATATCATCGTGCGCAACGAGAAGCGCATGCTGCAAGAGGCAGTGGACGCCCTGCTGGACAACGGCCGCCGTGGCCGCGCCATTACTGGCTCCAACAAGCGCCCGCTGAAGTCCCTGGCCGATATGATCAAGGGCAAACAGGGTCGTTTTCGCCAGAACCTGCTGGGCAAGCGCGTCGACTACTCGGGCCGTTCGGTGATCACCGTGGGTCCGA